>DAHUZT010000064.1 GCA_027315005.1 Acidimicrobiaceae bacterium
GCCACCCGCCAACCCCGGGCCCGTGCGGCGTCGTCCACCAGGGTGTCGAGGGTGGAGACGATGTCCCTAGCCCGCCCGCCCCTCACGGCGAAGTCGGCCAACCGCCGGGTGGACGGCAGCACCCGCTCGCCCAACAGCGCGCCCACCACCTGTTGACGCACGCCGACCGGGAGGTCACGATCTCCGAGTGCCCCACGGAGGCGGCGATCGGACTCGACCGTGCGTGCGAAACGGAACAGTTGGTCCTCGATCTCCTCGATCTCCTCCACGGTCACCGTCTCGAACACTGCGGCTGCGTAGCCCGACACACGGTTGCGCGAACCGAGACGGCCGAGCACTTCCTCCTCGGGTTCGGGGCGCGTACGATCACCGGAGGCCGACGCCGCGGCGTGCAGCCGGGCGGCCAACCATCGGAACGATGCGGTGAGCTCGGAAGCGGCGACCACGTTCACCGACTGGTGCACGAGCCTCCTGACCTCGGAGCGAACCCGGGACTCGAGCAACCGGTCGAGCACCGCTCGCCGGGAGGCGACTGGAACCGAACCGTCGTTCATGGCCAATAGCAGGTCGCGGTTCCCTTCGAGCAGCTCGGCGACGGCCAGCATCTCGTCGCCGGTCCCGAGCAGGGACCCAGGAGTGCCGAGCGCCTCCTCCATCGCCACCAGGTAGCCCTGGAGGGCAGGGATCACCGGCTGCCACCGCTGTTCGACGCCCGACCCGACCCGGCACCGGCAGGGGTCCCCTCGGTCTCGGCCCGCACTGCGGCGATCGCCTCGTCGATCAGATCGCGGTGGTCGGACGCCTGGATCTCACGCCCGAGCACCCTCTCGGCGGCGGCCAGAACGATCTCTCCGACCTTGGTGGTGACCTCCTCCACCGCGGCCTGGCGGGCGATGGTCACCTCGGCGTCAGCGGCCTGCACGATCCGGTCGTACTCGGCCTGGGCCCGGGTCTGGGCGGCGGTCACCGTCTGGTCGGCGGTGGTGCTGGCCTGTTCGACGATGTGACGTGCCTGGGCCCGGGCCGCCTCGAGCAGCGTCCGGCGCTCGGCGTCGGCCTCCTCGGCGTCGGACTTGGCCCGGTCGGCCGCCTCGAGCTCGCCGCGGATCTGATCCTGGCGCTCGGTCAGCTCCCTGTTGAGCGGCGGCACGACGTACTTGGCGATGAAGCCCACCACCAGGAGGAACGCCAACAGCACCACGATGAACGTTCCGTTGGGGACGAGGAAGTTACTGGTGGCATACAGCATGGTTGTCATCCTTTGCGGGCCGGTCGGTCGGGCACCGGTCGGCGGCGTTCGGTGCGGGCTACTTGCCCAGGGAGAAGACGAAGAGGGCGGCGAAGACCAGGTTGATGAAGTAGGTGGCCTCACACAGCCCGACGGTGAGGAACATGATGGTCATCAGGCGACCCTGCGCCTCGGGCTGCCGGGCGATACCGGCGATGGTCTGGCTACCGGCGAGCCCGTCGCCGATGGATGCACCCACGGCACCGCCGCCGAGCGCGAGGCCGGCACCGACCATGGCTCCTGCCAGCTTGACCGCCTCGGGCGTAGTGGTTACTGACATTGGTACGTCTCCTTTGTGGGTTGGTCGATGAGATCGGGCGGGTTGAAGTGATCAATCGTGGCGGCCGGGCACTAGTGCGCACCGTCGGTGGCCATGGCCATGTCGAAGTAGATGATGGTGAGCAGGGCGAAGATGAAAGCCTGGATGGCACCGATGGCCATGTCGAACACTTTCCACACGACGGTGAAGGGGACCGAGAGCAGGCCTCCGACCGGAACCGGACCGAGCTTCCAGATCACCAGCGAAGCGAGCAGGGACAGCATCAGACCGCCTGCGAAGAGGTTCCCGAAGAGCCGGAGGCTTAGGGTCACCGGCTTGACCAGCTCCTCCACCGCGTTCATGAACAGATTGATCGGGAACAGCTTGGCCGGGAAGGGCTGGGCGAAGTAGTGCCTGAAGTAGCCACGCACTCCCCGGGTCCGCACCGAGGACACGTGGACCAGAACGATGACCGACAGGGCCATGGCGAAGGGGAGGTTCACGTCGCTGGTCGGAGCGGGCAGCCACTCGAGCTTGGCTCCGATGCTCAATACCTCGAAGAGGTTGCACACGAAGATGAAGACGAAGAGGGTGAGGGCCAAGGGGACGATGGCGGCCCCTCGGGGCCCGATGGACTCCTCCACCTGCTTCTTGATCGCTCCGATGGCCATCTCCCACACCAACTGGAACTTGCCGGGCACCCCGCTGGTCGCCTGGGCCCGGAGGATCAGCCCGAGGATGATCACGATCGCGGCGGCGATCATCGTGGCCCAGACGATGTCCAGGTCGAACTTGATCCCGAACAGCGTTCGCTGGACGCGGTCCCCCACCGAGATGTTGATGGCGATGAGCCTGTTGGCGAGGATGGGCAGGCCGGGGATCACCGCGATCAGGCCTCTCGATCCGGATCCTCGGAGGGCCGAGGGGTGAGCGGGAGCGGTCCCGGGGCGTTGTCGTCCACCACGTTGGCGTTGATCACGTCGTCGACCGAGGTCATCGGTCCTGCGCCGGCCATCGACCGGGCCACGTTGGCGAGCATGATGACCTGGAAGGCGGCCAACCCCCCGAGCACGCCGAACCCGAGCTGGTGCGAGAGGAGCATGAGGCCGAAGACCACGACGGTGATGAGCGACAGGCGCCCGACGGTGTTGAGCGCCAGCGGTCTGCGCTTGTTCGCCGCGCCACTGGCGCTCACCCGGGCCACGGAGCCACCGATCATCCGGAAGTTCATGATGCCGAGCCCGATACCGACACAGGCGCCCACTCCGACCAGCAGCACCCCGAAGGAGAGGCAGGCCACGAAGGCTGCCACCCCGACGATGAGGGCGGTCGTCGTGGTACGGCGGGCCACGTCGGGAAGGCTCGGTAGGGAGAAGTGGGCGAACATGTCCGTAGCTACTCCGTCTCCGCCGGGAGGTTGGCCGGGAGGGTGGAAGGTGCCGCGCCCGAACGGGGCCCGAGGCTCGGTCGCGGTGGGCTCAGAGATACCGGCGGACCTGGGTGATGGTCATCATCACGGCGGTGAGGACGCCGAGGGCCAGACCGATCACCGTGAAGACGGGCAAGGTGCCGACCCACCGATCGAGCAGGTAACCGAGGGCCCCACCCACGGCGACCGCCGCCGCCGCCGACAGCCCGAGGGTGAGCAGGGCGGTGGCAGGCCGGAAGCCCCCCAGGTCCGCCCGCTTCCGCGGCTCCGAACCCTCGGATGGACGGGATGGAGGATCGCCTGCTTCCATGTTCGGGCCGTGACGGGTCAGGGTGTGTGGTGCGTCGGTGCTTCACGAAATTGTTCCTGGGATTACGCAGAGATCCGGCCGCCGGCGCCGATCGGCTTACCGCCCGGTGTGAAATTCCTCGACGAAGCGGGGAAGCTGCACATCACGGCCCGCATCATCGCACGTTCCGACCCACGGCGGCAAAACGCCGGAAACACGGCGTTCACCGATCGGGAGCGGACAGACTCGGAGCCGAGGCCCCCTTCTCCACCGTCCTGACCCGCTGAGGTCCGAGCACCTGGTCGTCGACGGTCGGCTCCGGTGACCGGAGGTCGGACCGGACGGAGGGCCCCCCCGCCGGCACCCGCCCCACCGATGGCGCCGTATCCACGCGCGCCTCCTCCCGTTCGCTGTGGGCTTGCTCTGTGCTCTCGGGACCTTCGAGCGGGGTTTCTCCACCTTCGGCTTCCTGGCCGGCTTCGCGTTCGTATCCGGCTTCGTGTTCGTATGGCTCGGGGGCAGGCTGCCGCCGCAACGACGGATGGAACAGGGTGTACAGGACCACACCCAACGCCAGGGCGCCGAAGGGGATGAAGGCGTTCACGCTCGAGACGTACAGCGGGAAGAGGATGAAGCCCGAGAGCAGCGCCGTCCAGGCCCAGAGGATGAGCACGCTGCGCCGGTGCCCGTGGCCGAGACGCAAGAGCCGATGGTGCAGGTGGTTCTTGTCCGCGGTGGCGAATCCCGTCCGGTTGGCCGTCCGGCGGACGAAGGCGAAGGCCATGTCGAGAATGGGAACACCGAGGATGAAGAAGGGGATGAACAGCGGAGCGAAGAAGAAGTAGGTGTCCCCGCTCTGGCCGGCGACCCCGCCCACCGTGCCCGCTGCCCGACCTCCGATCAGCATGGTCGAGGCGGACATGAGCAGGCCGAGCAGGAGGGCACCGGCGTCCCCCATGAAGATCCTGGCCGGATGGAAGTTGTGAGGGAGGAATCCGAGGCAGACCCCGCAAGTGATGACCGCGATGAGCGGGCCGATGTTGTCGGTCGGGAGGTTCCCCAGGTACTGCAGGTGCAGCCCGTAGACCGCGAGCGCACCCGAAGCGATGGCGACCACCCCAGCGGCGAGGCCGTCCAGGCCGTCGATGAGGTTGACCGCGTTGGTGATGGCGATCACCCACAGGGCGGTGAGCAGGGGGGTCCATTCGGGCGACAGCTGGACCAGCCCGGCCAGGGGCACCTTGAACTGGAACCAGGTGACGCCCATGAAATAGAGGACGGTGGCCGCCAGCACCTGGCCCGCCATCTTGGCCGGGGCCGACATGTCCCGGTAGTCGTCGATCACACCGACCACGAAGATGGCGGCCGCCCCGAGCACCAGTCCGAGCGGTTCCGACGAACCTCGGAACAAGGACGACATCGCAGGAACCGAGGCGGCAAGCGCCCAGGCCACCAGTATTGCGACGAACATCGCCGCGCCACCGGTGGCCGGGGTGACCCGCTGATGCACCTTGCGCTGCTCGTCGGGCTGGGCCACGTACCCGAGCTCGAACCCGAGCCTTCGGGCCGGGAAGGTGAGCAGCCACGCGGAGGCGATCGACACCACCAGCACCACCACGTACCAGTTGAGAGGGATCATGGTGCGCCCTGCCCACCCATCGCCTCTGCGGCAACCCCCGTGGTCACGTCCCGGCCAGTTCCGGGTACGGGGGGAAGGCCCCGCACAGCTCGCCCACCTCGCTTCTGACCCTGTCGAGGGCGCCGGCGTCCCCACGACGTCGCAGGGCCCGACCGATGAGACCGCCGACGAGCCGCATCTGGTCGGTCCCCATGCCGGCAGTGGTCTCGGCGGCCGAACCCAGGCGGAGACCCGAGGTGACGAACGGAGGACGCGGATCGTCGGGGATGGTGTTGCGGTTGCAGGTGATGCCGGCCAGGTCGAGGACCTCCTGGGCCACCTTGCCGGTCAGCTCGTCATCGAAGGTCCGCAGGTCGAGAAGGACCTGGTGGTTCTCGGTCCCACCGGACACCAGCCGGAACCCTTCGGCGGCGAGAGCGTCCCCGAGGGCGCCGGCGTTGGCCACGACCTGTTCGGCGTAGCGCCGGAACCTCGGCGTCGACGCCTCTGCGAAGGCCACGGCCTTGGCTGCCACCACGTGTTCGAGAGGCCCGCCCTGCAGGCCCGGGAAGACGGCACCGTCGATGACTCTGGCCAGGTCGGCACCGGTCAGGATGGCGCCTCCGCGCGGCCCACGAAGCGTCTTGTGGGTGGTGAGGGTGACCACGTCGGCCACGCCGACCGGCGAGGGGTGGACACCCCCGGCGATCAACCCGGCCGGGTGGGCGGCATCGAAGAGGAACCGCGCTCCGACCGAGTCGGCGATCTCCCGGAAGGGCATCGGATCGATGATGCGGGCGTAGGCCGTCGATCCGGCCACGATCAGCTTGGGGCGCTCGCGCCGGGCGAGGTCCGCCACCTGGTCGAAGTCGATGATCTCCCCGGGCTTGTCCGGGTCGTCCGTGGGGGGGGACACCCCGTAGGACACGAACCTCCAGATCGACGAGGTGATGCTCGCCGGCGATCCGTGGGTCAGATGGCCGCCATGGTCGAGTCGCATGGCAAGGATGGTGTCCCCCGGATCGAGGAGCGCCTGGTAGACGGCCAAGTTGGCGTTGGCTCCGGCATGGGGCTGGACGTTGGCGTGCTCGGCTCCGAACAGGCCACAGGCACGTCGGCGGGCCAGGTCCTCCACCTCGTCGATCACCTGGTTTCCCCCGTAGTAGCGGCGACCGGGATAGCCCTCGGCGTACTTGTTGGTGAGGACCGAGCCCGAGGCGGCCAGCACGGCCGTCGAGGTGAAGTTCTCGGAGGCGATGAGCTGGAGCGTCGTCGACTGGCGTGCGGCCTCCTCGCCGAGCAACCGAGCGACCTCCGGGTCGTCGGCCAGCCATCGGTCGAACGGCGAGGCGGACGGGCTGCTCATGGGACCTCCTCCTCCGATGTGCGGTTCAGACTTCCTGCCGGGGTGGCCCGGGTGACGGCGGTGGGCGATTCGATGCCGGTGATCTCCTCGACCCGGCGCTGGTGTCGACCGCCTTCGAACCCGGTGGTGAAGAAGGTGTCGATCGCATCGATGGCCTCGGCCGGACCGGTCGTCCTCCCACCAAGGCACGCTACGTTGGCGTCGTTGTGACGGCGTGCGAACGACGCCGTGGTCACGTCGTGGACGAGTGCGGCTCGGATGCCCTCCACCTTGTTGGCGGCGATGCTGATGCCGATTCCCGTCCCGCAGACACAGACTCCCCCGTCAGCCCGGCCGGTGGCCACGGCCCGCCCCACGGCCTCCCCGTACCTCGGGTAGTCGACGGGGACGTCTGACGTGTCGGTACCGAGGTCCACGACGTCGTGACCGGCGCCGACGAGGTGGCGGGCCACCGTCGCCTTCAGGTCGAACCCAGCGTGATCCGATCCGACGGCGATCCGCATGCCCCGAGTGTACCGACGTAACCGGCTTCCGAGGGCCCCCGGTAGGCTCGGGCCTCCCCATGCGAACCGAGCCAACCACGCCGGTCATCGTCGGGGTCGGCCAGGTGGTCGCCCGCCCGCACGGAGCAGGGGCGCGACCCTGGGGCGAGCGGCCGGAGCCGGTCGACCTCATGACGGCCGCCGTCGAAACCGCGGCCGAGGACTGTGACGGCGCCCGTGCGGGCGGCTCGGCCCCGGTCGGACGCCGGCTGCTCGAGCGGGCCACATCGATCCGGGCCATCAATCCGTTGAGCTGGGAGTATGCCAACCCGGCGGCGGTCGTCGCCGAGCGGCTGGATCTCGACACCGCGGAGCTGATCGTGGCGACCCGGGGTGGGAACCAGCCCCAGAGCCTCGTGAACGCCACGGCCCTCGCCATCGGCCGGGGCGAGCTTGCCTCCGCTGTCATCGTGGGGGCCGATTGCGGCTACACCCAGGCGGCGGCCCGACGCCATCAGGCCCGGCCGGTCATGCCCTGGACCGTGCAGGGGACAGACGTCCCGCCGGCGGTGCCGTTCGGGTCCGAGCGCCGGGGAACGACCGAGGCCGAAGAAGCTCGTGGGCTGGACCTGCCGATCCACGTCTACCCGCTGTTCGAGCACGCCATCCGTGCGGCATCGGGGCGGGCGCCGGAGGACCACCGGTGGGCGGTCGCCTCGCTGTGGGCCCGGTTCTCCGAGGTGGCCGAGCGCAATCCCCACGCCTGGATCCGTCGGCGCTCGACCCCCGAGGAGCTGCTGACGGTGTCCGAGGGGAACCGGATGATCGCTCCGCCCTACACCAAGCGCCTCTGTGCCGACGACCAGGTCGACCAGGGAGCCGCTCTGCTCATCTGCTCGCTCGAGGAGGCCCGCGCCGCCGGGGTCGACGAGGACCGACTCGTCTTCCCTCTGGCCGGCGCAGATGCCGACGACCACTGGTTCCTCTCTCATCGTGCCGACTTCCGATCATCGCCCGCGATCCGCATGGCGGGCACCTCCCTGTCCGCCTCGACCGGGATCGTCCTCGACGACGTCGCCCATCTCGATCTGTACTCGTGCTTCCCGTCCGCCGTCGAGATCGCAGCCGCCGAGCTCGGCCTCCCCATCGACGATTCCTCGCGCCCGCTCACCGTCACCGGTGGCATGACCTTCTCCGGGGGACCGGGCAGCAACTACGGCACTCACGCCATCGCCTCGATGGTCGACACGCTGCGGACCCGTCCGGGCTCACTCGGTCTGGTGAACGGGGTCGGCTGGCACCTGTCGCGACATTCGGTCGGCCTCTACGGCACTCGACCGCTCGTCGGGAGGCCTCCGGCCGATGCCCCCCCGGAGGCGCCTGCCGGGACGAGGTGCGAGGCCGCGGGGGGATTCCGATGGAGCGATCCGCAGACAGCAGTGGGCAAGCTCCCCCAACAGTCGCCGGACGCCGACGCTCACGGCGAGGTCTCCGTCGAGACCTACTCGGTCTCCTACGATCGCACCGGACGGCCGGACCGGGCCGTCGTGGCCTGTCGCACGCCCGAGGGCCGCCGAGCATGGGCCAACGTCGACGATCCGGATCAGCTGGCCGTGCTCGTGGCAGAGGAGGCCTGTGGACGGCTCGGCATCCTCGACACCGCTGGCACGGTCGATCTGGCCTGAACGCGCTCGACGGCTCAGGTCAACGACGTCGGAGCCGCGAGGGACGGTGGGGTCTTCGGGTCCCGGTAGCGGACCTTGAAAGCGGCGTAGGCGAACGGGCCGGCCAGCAGGGGAAGCCAGTACGAGGCCAGACGGTAGGCCAGGGTGGCCAGCACCGCCTCGACACCGGTCAGACCGGCCAGCACCAGGAAACCCGAGAGGCTGGCCTCGACGATGCCGAGACCGCCCGGGGTGATGGGCACGAGGCCGATGACTCCAGCCACGGCATAGGCCAGCAGGATCAACGACGGGTCCGGGTGGGCGCCGACCGCCCGGGTCGAGAAGAGCAAACAGAGGAAGTCGAGGGCCAGTCGGCCGGCGGACAGCAAGGTGGCCTGCCACCACTGCTGTCCGAGCACGCTCCGGATCAGATCGCGCTGTTCGACGAGGCGCTCGGATAGTCCATGCAGTGGTTCGCGCTTGCGCAGGAGCCTGTTCCGGACCCGTTGCGCGGTCTTGCCCGCCCAGCGCAGCGGGGCATCGGCCGCCATCACCCAGGCGCTCAGGCCGAGAAACAGGACGAAGCCGCTGGCGCCGATCACGGCGGCGTCCACGAGTCCGGAGTTGACCGGGGCGCCGAACAACACCGCGGGGAGCACGAAGACCGGGAGGGCGAGCAGTCCGCCGATGCCGAGGAACGAGAAGGCGGTCAGCCCGCCGACGGCCTCGGTCGGGTCCATCCCGCTCACCGCCAGCATCCGAAACTGCACGGCGGCACCGGCGGCGGCCCCGCCGGGGACGATCAGGGAGATCGAGTTTCCGGCCAGCTGAGCCGTCACCACCGAGAACCATGCCTTGGTCCGGAGCGCGATCCGCTGGAGTGAGAACGTGCAGGCGAAATGGGCTATCTCGGCCAACAGGGCCGGAATGAACCAGAGCAGGTTGAGGGTGACCAGCCGCGGAAACGAGTGGAAGACGGCGATCAGCTCGGGGAGCACCAGGTACAGGACCAGGCCGGTGAGCACCACCACGATGGAGCGCTTGACCACCGCTTTCCAGGGGAACGGCTCCGACTGGTGCTGGTGGAACTGCTTCTCGAACGAACCCGCCTTGGGCTCGGGCCCGGCCGGACCTGGATCGCTCACCGAATCGGGACCGGTCGGGTCGAATGCCATCGTCGCCGCGCCCGGTCAGCCCTGGATGGCCGCCGCCGCGGCGAGCGCGATGTTCGCCCCACGCAGATCCCCCTGGAGCCCAGCCTCCATCCGGTTCATGACATAGCAGACCGTGAGGTCCGTCTCCTGGTCCATCAGGATCAACGACCCGCCGTAGCCACCCCAGAAGCAGGCGCGGTCTCCGATAGGCATCACCTCGGTGCTCAGCCCGTATCCCATGCCGAATCGGGCGGGCATGCCGAGCACCAGGTCCATGCCGTCGGACTGCTGCTCGAAGATCACATCACAGCCGGCCTCCGACACGAGCCGCGTCCCGCGCGCCGCTCCCCGACCGGCGACGAGGGACTGGATCAGGGCCACCGACCGGGCGTTTCCGTAGCCGTTGGCCGCCGGGATCTCGGCACGACGCCACCACTCGTGACGGGGCATGGTGGCGTCGATTGGGGGGTTGGAAAGTGTCCGGACCGCGAACTGGGGAAGGTCGAGGGCCGAGAAGTCGACCGGCGGCGGAGGGATCACGATCGAGACCCTGGCGTCCTCGGAAGCAGGGAGCCCGATGAAGAAGTCAGCCCCGAGCGGGCCGGCCACCTCCTCGGCGAACCACGACCCGACAGAGACCCCGGTGATGCGCCGTACGACCTCTCCGATGAGGTATCCCTGGGTCACCGCGTGATAGCCCGACGCGGTACCGGGCTCCCACCAGGGCTCCTGGGCGGCCAGCATCGATGTGCACCGTTCCCAGTCGGCAAGGCCCTCCGGCTCGAGGTGTTCGGTCCAGCCCGACAGGCCGGCGGTGTGGCTCATCAGGTGGCGGACCTCGATCCGGTGCTTGCCGCCGGCGGCGAATTCCGGCCAGTAGGCAGTGACCGGGCGATGGAAATCGAGCTCGCCGCGATCGGCCAGCATCAAGGTGCAGAGGACCGTCATCGTCTTGGTCGTCGACCAGACGTTGGTCAGGGTGTTCTCCTCCCAGGGTGCCGATCGGGCTTCGTCGACATACCCTCCCCACACGTCGACGACCGGTTCGCCCCGCCAGAAGACGGCCACTGACGCTCCGATGTCACCTCCGGCGTCGAGACTGTCGGACAGCGTCGCAACGACCCCGGCGAACCGCTCGTCCCAGCTCCCTGCGATGTCAGCCACCAACCGCCCTCCTGTCGACCTGTTTCAGGGAACGATCATTCCACGACCGGCGTCCGATCGGCATCTCCGTGTGGATCGGAGTCGCCGGACGTCGCCGGCGGGTGCTCGGAGCAGGTTGCACGGTGGCTCCGCCGGGGAGTCCAGTCGGCCGAGGGGTACACCAGCCGTCGACCGCCGACCCCGTCCCCGGTCAGGTGCGGGCCTCGATCCCCCGACCCGTCACCTGATGGTCACGGTCGATTGCCCGTCATTGTTCCCGAGGGGCCCGACGACGGGTGAATCGTTGAGGGTCAGGTGCCCCCCGGCAGTGACCGACCAGGCCGGTCCGGTCGGAGCCCGGAACGCTGGCAGCCGGCCGATGGCCACATGGGAGAAGGTCAGCGACCCCGGACCCCTGACGGTGATGCCCGCGGGAGGCATCCCGTGGTCCGCGTTGGGGAGGAACACCGAGCCACCGTTGAAGGTCACCGCCGCACCAGACAGGGCGGCTTCGCCCATGAGGGTGACGTGGCGGTCACATCGACAGTCATTGAACCTGATCGGGCCCTGGAGCGCCTCGATCAACCTGATCCCCTTGGTTGTCTCGGGATGGTTGACGGTGATGAACCCGGAGCCGACCCCGTTGAGGTCGCTCTCGAAGTCCCACCCGTCCTCGGCCGCCGAACGGACGTGCACGTAGTCGAAGGTCGAGTGGACGGCATCGGCGATGGTCATCCCCTCCCTACCCGCATGGGTGACGGTCAGACCGTTCACCAACAGATCCGAGGTCGGAGCGTCGTCCTTGGGAAAATTGGCGGACACCGTCATGCCGTCGCCATAGGTGTCGTTGGTGGCGACGTTCCTGATCACCACGTGACTACTCGAGAGCACGTCCAAACCGGCCTGTCCGACCAGATGACGGTGAAAGGTCCCGGTGACATTGGGTCCGTCGAGGACGACGTTCTCGACGGTCACGTGGCTGGCGTCCTTGATCCTGATGATGGGCATGACCGGCACGCCGCTCTCCTTTGCGGCGACCGGATCGACGAAGACGCCTCCATCGATGGTGACCGGTCTGGTGATGAGGATCCCCGAGGTGAGGTAGCAGCCCGATCCGTGGAACACCCCACCCGGGGGCAACGCGGCAATCGTGGGTGCAGGGTCCGGCTTGCAGGACATCGCTGCACTCGACGACGACGCCTGGAGGCTGGCCCGAAAGGCCATCGGAGGAGTCCCGGTGGGGACGGTCGACCGACCGGCGCCGGCCACGCCGACGTTGCTGGTCGGGGGTGTGCTGGTCGGGGGTGTGCTCACTACCGATGCCGACGACACGGTCGAGTTGCCGACCGGATGCCGCGGGTGGTGGACACGGGCTCCTGTCCCGGCGGCGAACGCAGGCCCCTCCATGAGCACGAAGAGGGCGAGAACGACTCCGATGACGAGAGATGCCGATCCGCGGGGCCGGGCGAACCGAACTCTCCCGACCGTCTCACTGCCCTTCCCTGCACGTTGGTGCCGCGCAACATGGGACGCCGCATCTTGGTACGTTCGCATTGACCCTCCTCACCCACGAGCGGCGGGAGTGTCGTATCAGCGTGCTCCGACAGACAGGCGCATCCGATTCGGCAACCCGGCCAGCTCGTGGAGCCCCGTGGTTTTGCGTCCCCCCCTCGCGGAGGGTTTGCCCTTTTCGTCCGTGCGTTCCGAACCGTTCGGAACCGCAACCCAGCGTACGTTCTCCACCGCGCACTCCACAAGACCCGATGGCGGTGGCACACCGGGACCGGTCTCGATGCCGGAGCGGCGACCCGTCGAGCTCGACGTCGAAACGGTCACCTCCAGGCCCTCCGAACGTTGAAGGACAGCCATCCCGAGCCGGTAACCTTGGTGGCCGTGAGCGCAGACTCCAACGAGCAGCTGACCCGCGACACCTACGAGCGCCTTCTGGCCGAGCTCGAGGATCTCACCACCCGGGGACGGGTGGAGATCGCCGCGGCCATCGAGGCGGCACGCGCCCTCGGGGACCTCTCCGAAAACGGCGACTACCACGCTGCCAAGGACGCCCAAGGCAAGATGGAGGCCCGGATCCGTACACTCCAGCGCCTGGTGAAGACCGCCACCATTGTCGATCGGAACCAGACCTCGGGTGGGGTCGTCGCCGCCGGCACGGCGGTCACCCTGCGCTATGCCGGCGACGCGGAGCATGAGACGGCGACCTACTTCGTGGGATCGATCGAAGAGCGCCAAGGCGATCTCACCGTGGTGTCACCGGGTTCCCCCTTGGGTCAGGCCTTGCTGGGCCATGGGGCCGGCGAGCGGGTCGAGTACTCGGCGCCGGGGGGCGCGCTCGAGGTGTACATCGTCGGTGTCGAAGGGTGAGCCCGATGCCGACATCCGCCGAACAGCCCCGAGGGCCCCGGACCCTGGCCGACAAAGTCTGGGAGTCGCACGTCGTACACGAGGGAGTGGAGGGAGAGCCCGACATCCTCTTCATCGATCTCCACCTGGTCCACGAGGTCACCTCACCGCAGGCGTTCGACGGACTGAGAGCAGCTGGCAGGCCGGTCCACCGGCCCGATCTGACCATCGCCACGGCCGACCACAACGTGCCGACCTCCGATATCGACAAGCCGGTGGCCGATCCCGTCTCGGCCAAGCAGCTCGAGGTCCTGGCGGCCAACTGCGCCGAATTCGGCCTCACCTGTTACCCGATGGGCCATCCCGACCAGGGGATCGTCCATATCATCGGGCCGGAACAAGGACTCACCCAACCAGGCATGACCATTGTCTGCGGTGACAGCCATACGTCCACGCATGGAGCATTCGGCGCGCTCGCTTTCGGCATCGGCACGAGCGAAGTCGAACACGTCCTCGCCACCCAGACCCTCCCCCAACAGCGGCCCTCGACCATGGCGGTCACGGTGAACGGCTGCCTGCCGGCCGGGGTCACTGCCAAGGACCTGGTCCTCGCCATCATCGGCAGGATCGGGACCGGAGGCGGTGCCGGTCACATCATCGAGTACCGGGGGGCGGTGATCTCCGGCCTGTCGATGGAGGCGCGGATGACCGTCTGCAACATGTCCATCGAAGCCGGTGCCCGAGCCGGAATGATCGCTCCGGACGACACCACGTTCGCCTACCTGGAGAGCAGGGATCGTGCCCCGAAGGGAGCCGTCTGGGAGCAGGCGCTCGATCGGTGGCGTACCCTCGTGACCGAGGACGGCGCGGCCTTCGAATCCGAGGTCACCCTCGACGCTGACGACCTCGCCCCGCACGTGACCTGGGGCACCAATCCCGGCCAGGTGGCCAGAATCGACGGCGTCGTGCCCGATCCGGACACCTTCGGCGGGACGGCCGAGCGGGAGGCGGCGGCAAGGTCCCTCGAGTACATGGGCCTGCAGGCCGGGATGCGTCTCAGGGACATCACCGTCGACACCGTGTTCATCGGTTCGTGCACCAACGGACGGATCGAGGACTTGAGGGCGGCGGCCGACGTCCTCAGGGGGCGGCGGATCAGCAGCGGAATCCGCGCGCTCGTCGTGCCGGGATCGCACCGGGTGAAAGCCCAGGCGGAAGCCGAGGGTCTGGACGCAGTGTTCAGCTCCGCCGGGTTCGACTGGCGCGAGCCCGGCTGTTCGATGTGCTTGGCCATGAACCCCGACAAGCTGGCACCCGGAGAGCGAGCCGCATCGACGTCGAACCGGAACTTCGAAGGGCGCCAGGGTCGGGGCGGCCGCACCCACCTGGTGTCACCGGCGGTGGCGGCTGCCACAGCGGTCGCCGGTCACATCTCAACCCCCGAGGACCTCGACTGATGCGCGCCACCCAACTGATCGCCGGCCGGGGGGTGCCGCTCGACCGTTCCGACATCGACACCGACCAGATCATCCCGTCGGACTGGCTCAAACGAGTGGAACGAACCGGTTTCGGAGCCGGGCTCTTCTCCGAGTGGCGGGACGATCGGACCTTCGTCCTCAATCGCGAAGAGTACGCCGGCGCAACCATCCTCGTTGCGGGGCCCAATTTCGGCACGGGTTCCTCGCGTGAACACGCCGTATGGGCCCTGCAGGACTATGGATTCGAGGCGGTAGTCTCACCCAGATTCGGCGACATCTTCCGCAGCAACTGCACCAAGACCGGCCTGGTCCCCGTACAGGTGGCAGCCGACGTCGGAAGGCGCTTGCTCGACGTCATCTCCGAGGAGCCCGCCATCGAGATCACCATCGATGTGGCACGGCGAACGATCGAGGTTCCGGCGGCCCGCATCGAGGCCGACTTTCCACTCGACGACTTCACCCGGACCCGGCTGCTCAACGGCTGGGACGACATCGACCTGACCCTTCGTTACGAGGAAGAGATCGTCACCTACGAGGCGAAACGTCCAGCTTGGATGCCAACCACCTGCTGAGACCGGTCATCCGCTGAGGGGCCGGGGCGCCCGAGCAATCGCGAACTCAGCGGCGTGCGATCGCGGCAACGAGGGTGCGCATGGGGACCGCCCGTGCGGGCCCTTGCGTGCCTACCGGGTCCCCGGCGCCGGCTACCACGAGGGGCAGGGGGGCAACCGACGTCGGAGGACCCGGTAGATGGAGAGCCACGGGACCGCTCGATATCCCCGCGACTGCGATCATTCCGCTCCTCGTGGGCCGAGGAACGGGGAAGCTTCCGCTGAGCGCCGCGCCACGCTCGTCAACGCTAGCCCACCTCGCCATCGGGAACGCGCATGGTATCCCCCGGTCGGTGCTGTGTCGGTTGCACGGGGCCCGGCGATGCCCGGTCGACCATCGGCTGGATCTGCCATCGCATGAGTGGTCTCCCCCAGGTTCCGCCCGGTTCCCGGCCGCCGAGTGATCGGCAATCGTCGGCACCCGCCGCCTCACTACCGGTGGCCCACCGGATCTCACCGGTCAGGGCCCCGACGATGCTACGCCCTTCCTCCAAGAGGAGCAACGGTCCGGCCTACCACCCGACAGCGGAGCGTCGAGGCAGCCGGCACCGGTCGACCTCGACCGACCCGGTAGGCTCGTCCCGTGGCCCGTCGTACGCGCAGCCGGATGGTCGGTTTGGTCGTCATCGCCGGCGGGGTGGTACTGCTCCGGCAGTTTCGGCCCCGTTCCGACCGCGCCTCCAACCCCCCGGTGATCGCAAATGACACCTGGCCCCCGGTTCCACTCAATCCGAGCAGGACCCCCCTGCGCGGCGGAGGCAGCCGGCCGGAGCGCCAGGACGTGGAGCTGTAGCACCGAAGCGAAGGGCCAAGCGACCGTGTGGATCTCGGTGTGTGGTCGGCCGGCCTCGACGACCCCCCAGTCACGACTCGACGGTATGCACGTCACTGATGCCGTCGGAGTTCCGGAGGCGTTCGAGGGCCTGGTCGGGGACCCGCTGGTCGGTGGAGAGCACCATCAGCGCCGTGTGCCCGGTGGATGAGGGCCCGACAGCCATCGAGGAGATCGAGACCTGAGCCTCGCCCACAATGGTTCCCACCACCCCGATCATCCCGGCACGGTCGTCGTTCCGAACCACCACCATGTGCGGAGCTGGTGGTACTTCGACGGTGTGGTCGTCCATCATGACCAGGCGAGCCTCGCTACGCGGTCCGGCGAGTGTCCCGGCCACCGCGTGTCCGCTGTTCCGGAGGGTGATCAGGTTGACGAAATCATGCGCCGTCACCGTGGAGGTCTCGCGCACCTCGAGACCACACTCGGCGGCCAGCTGGGGCGCGTTGACGTAGCTCACCGGCTCGGTGGTCCCGGCGCCGAACACGCCTTTCAGCACGCACAGGGTGAGGATGCCGGTGCCTGCGCCGGCCAGACCGCCTTGGTACTCGATCTCCAGGCGATCGGGTAGGCCATCGTTGAGGCACGAAAGGATGCGGCCCAGCTGCTCGGCCAGGGTCATGAACGGGCGGACGGTCTCGGAGACATCGGTGGCCGCCACATTGACGGCAAAGGGAACGAAATCTCCGTTCAGTGCGAGGATCACCTGCTCGGCGATGGTCACTCCCGCTTTGTCCTGGGCTTCGGTCGTTGACGCCCCGAGATGCGGGGTGACGATGACCGAGGGGAGCTCGAACAGCGGAGACTCGGTGGCGGGCTCCTTGGCGAACACGTCGAGGCCGGCACCTTGCAGACGTCCCGACCGGATCGCGTCGGCGAGCGCTTCCTCGTCCACGATGCCGCCGCGAGCCGTGTTGACGATGCGCAATCCGGGTTTGGATTTGGCCAGCAGGTCCTTGCCGATCAATCCGAGCGTCTCAGCGTTCTTCGGCAGGTGCACGGTGACGAAGTCGGAGATCGCCATCAAGTCGTCGAGCCCCATCAGCTCGACACCCATGTGCCGGGCCCGATCCGAAGAGATGAACGGGTCGTAGGCGACCAGTCGCATGCCGAAGGCCAGTGCCCGTTGGGCCACCAGAGCCCCAACCCGACCCAGGCCGACGATTCCGAGGGTCTTCCCGTGCAGTTCGACGCCTTCCCACTTGGTGCGCTCCCACTTGCCGGCCACCAGTGCGGCGTGGGCCTGAGGCACGTTGCGGGCCTGGGCCAGTAGCAGGGCGAGAGCCTGCTCGGCGGCGGAGAGGATGTTCGACTGCGGGGCGTTGACCACCATCACGCCGCGTGCCGTCGCCGCTTCCACGTCGACATTGTCGAGACCGATACCCGCCCGGCCGACGACGATCAGATCCTCCCCGGCCGCAATCACCTCGGCGGTGACGGTGGTGGCGGAACGGATGATGAGGGCCTGGGCTCCGGCGACAGCGTGGACCAGCTCATCGGGTGACAACCCGAGCTGGACATCGACCTCATGGCCGGCTTCGGCCAGAAGGTCCAGACCGGCTTGCGCCAACTTCTCGGTGACGAGGACCCTGGCCATGGACTTCCTTTCCCTATCCGAACAGTTTGGCGAGACGCGACATGCCCTCGACCAGATGATCATCCCCCAGGGCATAGGACATGCGGAAGTACCCCGGCGCACCGAACGCTTCGCCGGGCACCACCGCCACCTTGGCCTCGTCGATGGCCAGCTCCGCCAGCTCGGCACTGGTGGAGGGTCGTCGCCCGCGGAACTCGCGTCCGAGAAGGCCCGACACCGACGGAAACACGTAGAAGGCACCTTCGGGCTCGAGACAGTCCACCCCGACGATCTCATTGAGCATCGACGTGATGGTCTGTCGACGGCGGTCGAAGGCGGCGCGCATCTCCCCCACGGCTCGGAGATCCCCCTCGACGGCGGCCAGAGCCGCCCGCTGGGAGATGTTGGCCACGTTAGAGGTCTCGTGTGACTGGAGATTGGATGCAGCGGCGATCACGTCGGCCGGCCCGATCATCCAGCCAACACGCCAGCCGGTCATGGCGTACGTCTTCGCCACGCCGTTCACCACGACGCACCGGTCGGCAATGTCCGGCACCACCACCGGCATCGAGCAGTGCTCGGCCAAACCGTACACCAGGTGCTCGTAGATCTCGTCTGCCACCACCCACAGCCCCCGGCGCGCCGCCCACCGGCCGATCAGCTCGATGTCCCGACGGGGGTAGACCGCACCCGTCGGATTGGACGGCGAGACGAAGAGCAGCACCTTGGTACGGTGGGTCAACGCCTGGTCCAGCTGCTCGACCGTGGTCCGGAACCCACTCTCGACCCCGGTCGGCACGGCCACCGGAACCCCGCCGGCGAGCCGGATGGCTTCGGGATAGCTCGTCCAGTACGGAGCGGGGACCAGCACCTCGTCGCCGGGGTCGCACAGCGTGGCGAAGGTGTTGGCGATGGCGTGCTTGCCACCATTGGTCACGAGCACCTGCGAAGCGGACACGCGGAGACCCGAGTCGCGCAGCGTCTTGGCGGCGATCGCCTCCTTGAGCTCGGGTAGACCAGACGTCGGTGTGTACTTGTGGTTCCTCGGATCGCGGCAAGCAGCCTCCGCGGCCGCCACGATGTGCTCGGGCGTCGGAAAGTCAGGCTCGCCGGCGCCGAATCCGATCACATCCTCCCCCTCCGCCCGCAGGGCCTTCGCCCGAGCATCGACGGCCAGGGTTGCCGACGGCGAGACGGCACCCACCCGGGAGGAGATCCGAGTCGCGGTCACGGGACCCGTGCCGAGGGGTCGTCCGAGCGGCGTGCCACGTGCATTCCCGCCCGGCTTTGGGTGAATCTCGGCATGGTGCCATGATTCCATACGTGACGGACATCCCTGACATCGACATCCCCTCCCATATGCTCCCCGGGGACGGACGCTTCGGGTCCGGTCCCTCGAAGGTGCGGCCCGTAGCCGTCGAGGCGCTAGCTCGAGCCGCCGGCGGTTATCTCGGCACCAGCCACCGGCAGAGGACGGTCAAGTCGGTCGTGGAGAAGGTGCGCCGGGGATGGACCGAGCTGTTCGGATTGCCTGACGGCTACGAAGTGGTGTTGGGCAACGGTGGGACGACCTGCTTCTGGGACGCGGCGACGTTCTGCCTCATCGAGCACCGGAGCCAGCACCTGAGCTTCGGTGAGTTCTCGTCCAAGTTTGCGGCAGCAGCCGTCGCCGCGCCACACCTCTGCGAACCGGAGATCGTGAGCTCGGAAGTGGGCACCCACCCGACCGCCACCGCAAGGGAGGGTATCGACCTCTACGCCCTGACCCACAACGAGACGTCGACCGGCGTCATGATGCCGATCCGGCGACCGGAGGGAGCGGCGTTGCCCTCCGACGGAGGAGGCCTGGTGGCGGTGGACGCCACCTCCGGCGCCGGGGGCCTGCCGGTCGATCCCACCCAGTTCGACGCCTACTACTTCGCCCCCCAGAAGTGCTTCGCTTCCGACGGTGGGTTGTGGCTCGCCCTCCTCTCCCCGTCCGCCCAGGAGCGGATCGCCAGGATCGGCGCCTCGGACCGGTGGGTACCTGCGTTCCTCGACCTGTCGATCGCCCTCGAGAATTCGAAGCTGGACCAGACCTACAACACCCCTGCACTGGCCACCCTCTTCCTCCTCGACGACCAGCTCTCGTGGTTCAACGAAAACGGCGGCCTGCCCTTCTCCACCGGTCGTTGCGACCGGTCGGCCGAGATCCTGTACACCTGGGCGGAGGGCTCGGACTTCGCCACCCCGTTCGTGCGGAGGGAGCAAGACCGTAGCCACGTCGTGGGGACCATCGATCTCGATGCATCGGTCGATGCCGCGACGGTCGCCGGGGTGCTGCGGGCGCATGGAATCGTCGACACCGAGCCGTACCGGAAGCTGGGTCGCAATCAGCTGCGGATCGCCATGTTCCCCGCGGTCGAGCCCGACGACGTGGCCGCCCTGTGTGCCTGCATCAACCACGTGGTCGGGGCCCTGGCCTCCTGAAGCACCATCTTTCGACCCGATCGACATTCCGCCGGTCGGTGATCCCTGCATGCGGCTTCGGCCGGTCGCCATCAGCCTCCTGAGACGTCCTGGATCTTCTGTTTGCCCGCGGTGACGAAGGGCATCATCGACCGCAGCTCTGCTCCGACCGTCTCGATGGGGTGATCCAAACCGGCCTGTCGCAGGTCGGTGAACCTGGTGCGACCGCTGGCGTTCTCGGCGACCCACTCCTCGGCGAAGGATCCGTCACGGATCTCCTCCAGGATCCGACCCATTTCGCGGCGCACCGCCTGGTTGATCACCCGGGGACCTCGGGTCAGGTCGCCGTATTCGGCCGTGTCCG
The DNA here is from genome assembly GCA_027315005.1 of Acidimicrobiaceae bacterium. Taxonomy (GTDB): domain Bacteria; phylum Actinomycetota; class Acidimicrobiia; order Acidimicrobiales; family RAAP-2; genus Bog-756. The sequence goes on from DAHUZT010000064.1 coordinate 20,360, forward strand.
AGATCGAGAAGCGCATGCCGCTGATCCCCTGCTCGTACATGAGGTCGACGATCAGCTTGAGCTCGTGGAGGCATTCGAAGTACGCCGACTCCGGCTGGTAGCCGGCTCCCACCAAGGTCTCGTAGCCGGCCTGCACCAGGGCGGTCAGACCACCGCAGAGGACCACCTGCTCGCCGAAGAGATCGGTCTCGGTCTCCTCGGCAAAGGTGGTGTCGAGCACACCCGCTCGAGTCGCCCCGATGGCATGGGCGTAGGACAGGGCCAGCTCGTGAGCCTTGCCCGACGGATCGGCAGCCACGGCGACCAGTGACGGGACACCTCCACCCTCGGTGTAGGTGCGGCGGACCAGGTGACCGGGCCCCTTGGGGGCGACCATGGCCACGTCCACCTCGGATGGCGGTTGGATCAGCCCGAACCGGATGTTGAACCCGTGGGCGAAGAGGATCGCATCGCCCGGGTTCAGGTGGGGAGCGATCTCCTCCTCGTACACCGCGGCCTGCTCGGTGTCGGGCAGGAGGATCATGACGACATCGGCCTCGGAGGTGGCTTCGGCGACCGAACGGACCCGGAGCCCGGCTTCCTCCGCCTTGTTCCGTGACTCCGAGCCATTTCGCAGGCCGACCCGTACGTCGACACCGCTCTCGGCCAGGTTGAGCGCGTGAGCGTGCCCCTGGGACCCGTAGCCGATGATCGCCACCTTGCGGTTCCCGATCAGGCTCGGGTCGGCGTCCTTCTCGTAGTACAGCGTGGCCATCGCGTTCAACCTGCCCTTTCCGTGTCCTGCCCGAAGGCGTTTCGTCCGTCGCCGGCCTGGCCGCCATGCGCGGACCGGTCCAGCTTAGGCAGCGCCACCCGGCCGGTCCGCTGGAGGTCCACGATGCCATAGGTTCGGATCAGGTCCTCGAAGTCGTCGAGCTTCACCGGCGCTCCTTCGAGGGCAACGGTCAGCCGATCGTGGCCCACGTCAACGATCTTGCCCTCGAACACCCCGACCAGCTGGATGATCTGACCCCGGGAACCCTGAGCGGCTTCGACGGTGGCCATCAACAGCTCCCGCTCTCGGGCCGAGGACGGATCGAGCTCGGTGATCGACACCACCGGAACCAGCTTGTCCAGCTGCTTGATGATCTGGTCGAGTGGGACCGACTCGACGTCCACCACGATGGTGATCCGGCTGAATCGTTCGTCGTCGGACGGGGCGACAGCCAGGCTGAAGATGTTGAAGCCGCGCCGTGAGAACAGCCCGGCCACCCTGGCCAGCACCCCGGCTTTGTTCTCCACCAGGACGGTCAACGTGTGATGGCGCTTGTCGGCGCCGTACACGCTCATCGAACCCCTCCCCCGTGGAGCGAGGGGTCCACCACGATGTTGTCGTTGGAGTCTCCGGCGGCCACCATCGGATAGACCTTCTCTGCGGCATCGGTCCGGAAGTCGATGACCACCGGGCGGTCGTCGATGTCGTTGGCCTTGTCGATGACCGAAGCCACCTCCTCGGCGGACTCCACCCGCAAGCCCACGCACCCCATGGCCTCGGCCCATCCCACGTAGTCGGGAAGATCGGGCGAGAGGTACACCTCGGAGTAGCGCTCGTCATAGAACATCTCCTGCCATTGACGCACCATGCCCAGGTAGGCGTTGTTGAGGATGGCGATCTTGACCGGGATGCGCTCGGAGCTGGCGGTGACCAGCTCCTGGGCGGTCATCTGGAAGCAGCCGTCTCCGTCGACCGCCCACACCATCCGATCTGGCCGACCCACCTTGGCCCCGATCGCGGCGGGCACGGCGAAGCCCATTGTGCCCAGACCTCCCGAGTTGACCCAGGTGTAGGGGTGGTCGAACCGCCACCACTGCGAAGCGAACATCTGGTGCTGGCCCACTCCGGAAGCCACGATGGTGTCTTCAGGGGAGGCCTCGCGCAGGGTCTCGAGCACGAACTGGGGCTTGAGCGCCCCCACCCCCGGCTGCTGGTCGTAGACGAGGGGATAGCGCCGCTGCCACTCGCTGAGCTGGCTGCGCCACGGGACGAGCTGCCGACGCGGGTACGCGGAGGCCATGGTGCCCGGCGCTGCCGATCCGCCCGGCGCTGCGTCGCTCGGTGCACCGCCGCGTGCGACCCGGGTGGCGTCGCTATGGGCCAATCCCAGGTCCGACAGGGCTTGGAGCAGCCCGTCGATGACCAGGCGGCAGTCACCGCTGATGGCCACGTCGGCCCGACGCACCTTGTTGAGCTCTGCAGGATCGATGTCCACGTGGATGATCTTGGCCTCAGGGGCAAAGGCGTCCAATCTGCCGGTCACCCGGTCGTCGAAGCGACTGCCGAGGGCACACAAGAGATCTGAGCGCTGCATGGCGGTGACCGCCGTGTAGTTGCCGTGCATGCCGGGCATGCCCAGGCACAGTGGATGTGAATCGGGGAAGGAGCCCCGGGCCATCAGGGTGGTGACAACAGGGATGCCCGTCCTCTCGGCCAGCTCCAGAAGCGAATCGGAGGCACGGGACTTCAGGATTCCTCCCCCGGCGTAGAGCAGCGGGCGGGTCGCGTGGAGCAGGAGCTCGGCCGCCTGACGCACGAGCTGCGGGTCGCCCACGCTCACGGGGTGGTACCCCGGCAGATCGAGATCCGAGGGGTCTGGCCAGTACCAGTCCATGGCGGCATTGGCGACGTCCTTGGGGATGTCGATGAGGACCGGGCCAGGCCGTCCGGTGGTCGCCACATGAAAGGCCTCGGCCACCACCCGTGGGATGTCCCTCACGTCGGTGATCAACCAATTGTGTTTGGTGATCCCCATGGTGATACCGGTGATATCGCTCTCTTGGAATGCGTCGGTCCCGATGGACGAGGTCGCGACCTGGCCGGTCACCACCACCAGGGGGATCGAGTCCATGTAGGCGTCGGCCAGCGGGGTGACCACGTTGGTCGCCCCTGGGCCGCTCGTGACCATGGCCACACCGGGACGCCCGGTCACCTGGGCATACCCTTCGGCCATATGACCGGCGCCCTGTTCATGGCGCACCAGGATGTGCCGGATCGAGGAATCGATGATCGGGTCGTACACCGGAAGGATCGCTCCTCCGGGCAGGCCGAACATCACCTCCACCTGCTCCATCTCCAAGCTCTTGATCAGTGCCTGTGCTCCGGTGAGTTGCATCGGTTGCTCCCTTGTCGGCTGGGGTTGTGTGGCGTGGTCGGCTGGGGTCGTGTGGCGTGGTCGGCTGGGCTCGTGTGGCGTGGTCGGCCCGTTCGGTCCGGTCCGGCACTACCGGGACCCGTGCCGGGAAACGAAAACGACCTCCCGTCGGGGAGGTCGGTCGGGCGCACACGGCGAGGGGCGTCGCGCGCGCTACAAGATGCGTACCTGGGTGACGAGGACGGACACGCTGGAAGATGCCACGGGCCCATTGTGCCACGTTCTATCCGACGGAAACAAGCGCCCCGGTCTCAGGGTTCGGTCACCGCACCGCGTTCGGCCCCGGTCACCAGACGGGCGTACTTTGCCAGTGCGCCGGTCGTGTACCGGGGGCTGGGATGCTTGAGCTGTCTGCGCCGACGATCGAGCTCGGCCTCGTCCACCCGGAGATCGATGGTGTGGCCGATCACGTCGACCTCGATGCGGTCTCCATCGGCGACCAGGGCGATCGGTCCACCGTCGACCGCCTCGGGCGCCACGTGCCCGATACAGAATCCGTGGGTACCACCCGAGAACCGGCCGTCGGTCACGAGGGCGCAGTCTCCACCCCGGCCCGCCCCCTTCATGGCACCGGTGACAGCCAACATCTCCCGCATGCCCGGGCCGCCCTTCGGTCCCTCGTAACGGATGACCACCACCGTGCCCGGTTCGATGGCTCCGGCCAGGATCGCCTCCATGGCCCGCTCCTCACCGTCGAACACCCGAGCCCTCCCAGCGAATTTCAGCTGATCGATGCCGGCCACCTTCACCACGGCGCCAGAAGGTGCGAGCGAGCCGGTGAGCACGACGATCCCGCCCTCTTTGTGGATGGGCTTTCCCACCTCGTGCACCACGTCGCCGTCGGGAGCCGGCACCTCCATCGCCGCCAGGTTGTCAGCCACCGTCCGACCGGTCACGGTGAGACAGTCGCCGTGTAGCAAGCCCGAGTCGAGCAGCTCCTTCATCACCACGGGGACACCGCCTATCCGGTCCAGGTCGGACATGTGGTACTTCCCATGGGGCTTGGTGTCGGCCAGGTGGGGAACCCTCGTGGCGATCCTGTTGAAGTCCTCGAGGTCGAGGTCCACCCGCGCCTCGTGGGCGATGGCCAGGAGATGGAGGACTGCGTTGGTCGACCCACCGAGGGCGTTGGTGACCGCGATGGCGTTCTCGAATGCCTGCTTGGTCAGGATATGACGGGGCCGGACACCGTTTCGAAGGAGCTCGACGACGGCCCGGCCCGACTCGAAGGAGCAATCGTCCCGGCGGCGGTCGACGGCGGGAGGGGAAGCGCTGCCGGGCAGGGCCATACCGAGGGCCTCGGCAACCGAGGCCATGGTGTTGGCTGTGAACATACCGGCACACGAACCTTCCGTCGGGCAGGCGTTGTGCTCGATCAGGCTGAGTTCTTCGTCGCTGAGGGCGTCCACCGCGTGGGCGCCCACCGCCTCGAACACCGAGGTGATGTCGAGGGCCCGGTCGCGTAGCCGACCAGGCAGGATCGATCCGGCGTAGACGAACACTGTCGGAAGATTGAGGCGGGCTGCCGCCATCAACATCCCCGGAAGCGACTTGTCGCATCCGGCGAGCGTGACCAGTCCGTCGAACCGCTCCGCGTGCATCATCGTCTCGACCGAATCGGCGATGATCTCGCGGCTCACCAGGGATGCCCGCATTCCCTCGTGACCCATCGAGATCCCGTCGGACACGGCGATCGTGACGAATTCGAGAGGAAAGCCACCGGCTCTCCGGACCCCGTCCTTCGCCCTCTGGGCCAGACGGGCGAGGGGCAGGTTGCACGGGGTGACCTCGTTCCACGAGGAGGCCACACCGATCTGTGGCTTGTCCCAGTCGTCGTCGGTCATGCCCACTGCCCGCAGCATGGCCCTGGCCGGGGCACGAGTCGGACCGTCGGTCACCTCGGTGCTTCGTGGCTTGATGCCGATCAGTGGTTCCTCGGCTGCATCGGTGTGGGTGGTCTCGGACATCGCCGTATCGTACGACTCCACAAGAGCGCTGACCCACGGCACCGGGTGATCCGGTGACGAACGGCCTCCACGGACCCGGTCGCCCGACCCTCGGCGCCCGGTCGGGCACCCTGCTACGGTGACCGCATATATGACAGGTAGGGTGCCAATAGATCGGTGACCGGTCTGCGTCCGAGGCTTCTCGGTCACCTGACCTGCATGACCCGATGGCGCAGGTGGCGGCGCGGCCGAGCACCGCTGCGAGCGGGCAGAACGGCGAGCAGAACGAGAGGTGACCCAATGGATGTGCTCCGGACTCCCGATGAGCGGTTCGCGAACTTGCCCGACTTCCCCTTCGCACCGCACTATGCCGACGTGGCGGACCAGGAGGGCGGCACACTGCGCGTCCACTATCTGGACGAGGGACCCGCCGAGGGCCCGGTCGTCCTGCTGCTCCACGGCGAGCCCTCGTGGAGCTTTCTCTACCGTCACATGATCCCGGTCCTGGTCGGGGACGGATTGAGGGCGATCGCGCCCGACCTGGTCGGCTTCGGTCGATCGGACAAGCCGACGCCTCGAGCCGAGTACACCTTCGCCCGGCACGTCGAGTGGATGCGGTCCTTGCTGTTCGAACGACTCGAGCTGTCCGGTGTGACACTCGTCTGCCAGGACTGGGGCGGCCTCATCGGGTTGCGCCTGGTGGCCGAGCACGGTGAACGGTTCGCCCGGGTGGTGGCGGCCAACACGTACCTGCCGACCGGGGACTCCCCTCCAGGTGAGGCATTCATGACCTGGCTCCGCTTCTCGCAGGAAGTCGAGTCCTTCCCCACTGGCGTGATCGTCAACTCAGGTTGCGTGACCGACCTGAGCAACGCGGTGATCGCCGCCTACGACGCCCCCTTTCCCGACCAGCGCTACACCGAAGGAGCCCGGCAGTTCCCGACGTTGGTGCCCATCTCACCGGACGACCCGGCGGCGGCGGCGAACCGCCGGGCGTGGAACGCGCTGGCGGCATTCGACAAGCCGTTCCTCACCGCGTTCAGCGACCAGGACCCGATCACCGCCGGCTCCGATGCCCGCCTGAAACGCCGGATCCCGGGGGCCGCCGGACAGCCCCACACCACGATCACCGGCGCAGGGCATTTCCTCCAGGAGGACAAGGGCCGCGAACTGGCCCAAGTGGTCGTCGACTTCGTCCGGAGCACCTGAGCCCTCCTTCCGTTCAGAGCCCGATCCGGAAGGACCCCGATGGGATGGGCGATACTGATGTGGTGGATCGGAACGTGCTCGGAGAAGCGCTCGAGGCGTGCAGCGACGACCCGGTGACCGGGTTCTTCCGGGACGGCTGCTGCAACACCGGACCCGAGGACCTGGGGAGTCATACCATCTGCGCGGTGGTCACAGCCGAATTCCTGGCCCATCAGCGCTCGATCGGTAATGACCTGGTGACTCCGGTACCTGAGTACCGGTTCCCCGGCCTCACTCCCGGAGACCGCTGGTGCGTCACTGCCTTCAACTGGCTTCGGGCACATCGGGACGGTGCCGCCTGCTACGTCGTGCTGGCCTCCACCCACGAACGAGCCCTCGACATCGTGCCCCTCGACATCTTGCGCGAGCACGCAGTGGACATCCCGGCCGGGCCCGAAGGCCTCGACGGGTGATTCGATCAGCGGGCCCGGCGCCGGAGCGCCTTCCTCAGCACGTCGGCGTAGAGGCTCAGCCCCTCACGATAGAGCCGGCTTTCGGGTCCCGAGGCGATACCGACCCGTTCGGGGATGATCCCCCAGATCGGCACCTTGGCCTGGGACCACCATTGGACGGTCTCGTCCAGATCGTTGGTACCCAACCGTGCCGCCGTGATGACCAGGCCGCGGGGCGTGGCGCTTCCGAGCATTTCGAGCGTTGCGTCCACCCGGGTGAACTCGACCCCGCCGGCGCGGGTGGGTATGACCACGGCGTCAGCCCGATCCAGTGCCCCCCGCACGATCCGCTCGTCTCCCGGCGGCGTGTCCACCACCACCAGCCCGTCGCCAACCATGTTCCGGGCGACCGTGCGTTCCGAGGGGGCTTCGACCAGGTCCACCCCCGCGACCGGCCGAGCTTCGAACCATTCGGCCGACGAGGCCTGGCGGTCGGCATCGACGAGGGTCACCGGTTCCCAGCCTCGCTCGGCTCCGGCAGCAGCCAGGTACATGGCGGTGGTCGTCTTTCCCACTCCACCCTTGACGTTACTGACCACGATGTTCACGTCTGTCCCCCACGATCCGGTGCCGGTGCCCGTGCCGGCGCGAGCTGTGCCCCGATGACGTTAGCTTTTCGCCGCGCTGCGATCACCTGGCACGGTTGCGTGAGCCCGGCGCGGTTCGGTGAGCCTGGCACCGACCACGGTGGACCTGATCGGATGATCCGCCTATCCGATGGTGAGCGACAGGGTTGCCCAGGCACTCTGGGCGCTGCTCACCGAGCCGAAGGTCGGCTTCGAGGTCACCGCCACGGTGAAGATGGACGTACCGGCGACCGTGGGTGTGCCCTTGATCACGCCCGCCTTGGTCAGCTCGAGTCCGGCGGGCAACGAGCCCTCGACCACGCTCCAGGCGTACGGCGCCTGCCCGCCCGAAGAGGCGAGCCCGGCCGCGTACCGGGTGCCGACGGTACCGGCGGGAAGTGTCGAGGTGGAAACCGCCAGGTTGAAGGGCAGGGAGTCACCGGCCAGGGCTGGGATCGCCTGGTAGGTCGCGAGCAGGTTGGGTCCGTTCGCACCCGGGTAGGTGAAGGCCCCGAGACCACTGCCCGCCGTCAGCTGGAAGGAGGCGAGGGCAGTCACCGGGCTCACGCCGTTCTTGCTGAAGTCCAGGGTCGGCGATTTCCCCATGGCCAGAATCGCCTGGATCACGAGAGCCGTCGAATCAGGGTCGGTCGTACCGGGTGAACCGGCAGTGTTGGGTTCGTAGCCCCAGCCGCCGTTGCTGTCCTGCGAATGGTGCAGGAACCGGACGGCATTGGTCTCGACCGTGCCCCCCAGGACACCTTGGGCCGCCAGCCCCTCGATGGCGAGGGCCGTCGCGTTGGTATCCGGACCCTGGAAGGAGGCCGGAGACCCACTGCACGGATTGAGGGAGTTGTCCGGAGTCGTCCAACCTCCATCCGAACATTGCTGCTTCGTGAGCCAGGACTCTGCACTGGTCACGACCGACGATGAGGTGACGCCGACGGCAGCAAGGGCGGCGAGGGCCAGACCCTGGGTGTAGTTCCCGACCGAGTAGTCGCTGAGCTGCAGCTCGGTGCCGAACAGACCGGCGTCGGAACCACTCGTCTGCTGGGTGTTCTCGAGACGCGCCGCCAGCAGGGCCAGGTCGCCGGCCGGAAGGCCGAGGGCGTGGGCGTCGAGCATGATCAGGGCCAGCTGACCAGGACCGTCGGCTCCGTCGACGGTCACGTAGTTCTCGAAATTGAAGGCGAGGAAGTAGAGCCCCACCCTCGCCTGGTGGAGATCGCCGGCGCTGGCCAGGGCTAGAACGGCGTTGGCGGTCGCCGAGAGGTCGGGCTGGCTCAGATCGGAGGCAAGCGGGATGTACGGTTCCGATCCGAACTGTCCGGCCAACCAGGTGGAGGCTTGTTCGGCCGCGGAAATTTGCGGCAGGGACGTGGACGACGTCGAGGTGACGGTGGAGGCGGTTGCAGAGGCCGGCGGGGACGCGACGGCCGTCAGCAGCAGGCTGGCTCCGATGCAGGCTGCCGCCAGGAGGCGTTTGATGGACATGGGTCGATCCTCGTTTCCGGGCTGGACCCGGAGACGCCGACACCCTGGGTGCACGACCTACCGAGTCCGGCCGCGCTTCTCGGCGGGTACGGACTCAACTGATCGGCGGATCGGTATCCCGGCTCGTGGCACCGGGCATACCGTGCACCCAGTGTCACCTACGGTTGCGGACCAGCGCCGGACTTCGACCGGCTTCCCCGAGCCACCTGCCTGTTGACCAGAGCACGCTACCAGAGCACCGTCGAGCCTGCCCGGCCGCGTGTCAACCAGGCTCTGTCCTCAGGTGGGACTGTCGTCAGGTGGGGCTGTCCTCAGGTGGGGCTCGGAGTCCGCCGAACCGTCCCGAGCTCCTGGGTGGGCATGACCTGGGGATCGGGCATCGGGTAGGGAGGCTGACCGGAGTCGATCTCCAACAGGTCGGACTGCTGGCAGCCGAGCGAGTCGACGTAGGCAACCGTGTCACCCGAAGTCGTCGGCAGCACCGGGGTGGACGGGTCCGGGCTCCCCAACCGCAGCGTCGACATGAGGGTGCCGACGGTCTTGCGCCGCCACTCGGAGATGTTGGGGGCGGTGACACCGAAGCGCTCCTCCAGGAAGCGGAGCTGTGAGGTGTGATCGAAGGTCTCCGACGACACGTAGCCACCACGGCTGAACGGAGAGACCACGATCATCGGTACCCGGAAGCCGAGACCGAGCGGACCGGCCAGACCTTGGGCGTCCGAGGGAAGCGGGGTGGTCGTGACGTACTCGCCCAGTGTGCCCGGAGGGGCGACCGGTGGTGGCACGTGGTCGAAGAACCCGTCGTTCTCGTCGTACATGACGAACAAGACCGTCTTCGACCAGGTCCGCTCATCGGCAGTGAGCGTCCGCAGGACCTGGTCGATGAACCAAGCCCCGAGGGCGGGTGGGGCCGGAGGGTGTTCGTCGTAGCCGAGCGGAGGAACGATCCACGAGACACTGGGTAGGGTGCCAGCCCGCACGTCATGGGTGAAGGTGGCGGGGAATGTGGGATCGAACGCCTTCTGGTAGAGGGCGGAACGGGGGTTCGAGTACTGGGAGAAGTACGGCAAGATGGCATCGGACACCAGAAGGACGCCATCGAAGCCGGCCCGGTAGGTGCTACCCGGAGGGGTGTAGACCTTCCAGGAGATGCCGGCATCCTCCAAGACCTCCGGCATGGTCGTCCAGTTGACGCTGAACCGGGCGTCGGGAGACCCCGAGGTGATCAGCACCGGCCCTCCGTGGCCGCCGGCCGGGTCGATCGTCCCGGACATCGACATCAGGCGGTTCGGATGGGTCGGACCGAGGATGGAGCAGTGGTACCCGTCGCACAGGGTGAAGGCGTCGGCCAGTGCATAGTGGTAAGGAAGGTCGGCCCGTCCGTAGTAGCCCATGGTGAGCAGCCCGTTGACGGGCCCTTCGTAGCTCGCGGCTGTGTGGGTGGCCACGAATGAGTCCATCGCCCCATGGTTGCGGCACAGGTGCTGGGGAAGCCAGTTGTGGGTGAGATCGTGGGTGCACTCGGCCTGCCGGGTCGTGATGTCGAGATGGAACGGGAGCTGGCGCCCGACCGGGCCGCGACTGGTGTTGGAGGGGTCCGGCTGTGAGAACGCTCCGAGGCTGCCCGGGGGATGGTCATCGAAGCCGCGCACGCCGCGGTAGGTGCCGAAGTAGTGGTCGAACGACCGGTTCTCCATCATCAGGAACACCACATGCTCCACTGCGCCCAGGTCCGATCCGGCCGGGGCCGTCCGTGCCGCCTTGTCGATCGCGGTGGGTGAACCGCACGCCGCGGCCAGCACCCCGGCCCCTGCCGCCATCGCTGCTCCAAGAAACACCCTGCGGTCGAAGACCGGAGAAACCGATCGCGCGCTCATTGGCATGGACGACCCCCTTGTCGCACCGAGCGTGGCTCACATCGAGCTCCAGTGCAAGGATCGCACCCGCTCCGGAGGCATGGCCCCGGACGACCATGGGAACAGCCGCGGTTGACCGCGCCCCGTCATCGGTGCGGTATCCGTCCGGAAGGCAGTGCGGTAGCATCGTTACCGGCGATGGGGCTCGCCCGAACCGCCGATCAGTGGGTTCGCACCACGGTGGGCTAATGGCTCCTGGAAATTGCGCGTCAGCGATTGACAGGAGGATCACCATGTCCGCGAAGTGGGCCCCCGGCCGCAAGGGCGTCGATCGGCCGAGCAGATCCGCGTCGGGTCGATTCGTCATGTGTCGTCACCGGTTCACTTCGGTCCGGACGACATGACGAGTGCCCTCATCAGTCGTCCCGATGGACAAGCCGGACCCGGTCGACCCGATGGAGAGGTTGCGGTCGCCGGATCGGGTCAAGGGGGCCGGAGCCGGGTGGCCCCACCTCCGTCGATCGAGCTCTCGGGGGAGGAGGACGGTGATTCTCGTCCGGCGCCGCACAGCATTCTCTTCTCGAGGCCCGAGGACCGAGTCAGTGCCAGTGCAGCTTCCGAGCCGGCGTACTTCGGTTATCTCAACCTCGATCGGGTCATCGAATCGATGACCAACAATCATGACGAGTACGACCTTCGACCCTTCTTCTACACGCGGCTCGGGGATTGCGACGCCGTCCACTACCGCCACGAGGTCCTGCAGGACCTGGAGAACCGGGTGGTCCTCGATGCAATCAGGGCCTTCACCCGAGCCATGCGCTCGGTGAGAGACAAGCTGAAACGGGCAAGCAACACCTCCTACGAGATCGAGCGACAGGGTTGGCTCGTCGGAGCGGTCGACGAATACACCGTCGGGGTCACGTCACTGGCCCGTGGCCTTGCATCAGCCGAAGTGCGCTCGCGGGGTCTTCGCGCCTTCACCACCTACCTCACCGGCTATCTCTCTTCGACGGCCTTCGCATCATTGATCGAGGAGTCCGAGGCTCTCGGAGCCGAGCTACAGCGGGTGCGCTACTGCCTACTGATCAGAGGCGGCAAGGTCACGGTAAGGAACTACGAGTCACAGCCTGACTACAGCGCGGAAGTGCTGGAGGTGTTCGAGCGGTTCAAGCAGGACGCACCACAGGACTACCGTGTCGGCTTCTCCGATCATCTGGACATGGACCACGTCGAAGCCCAGATTGTCGATCGGGTGGCGCGACTGTTTCCTGATGTCTTCGCGTCGCTGAAGTCGTTTTGCGACCGTCACGCCGAGTTTTTCGACGTGCAGATCCGCGAGTTCGACCGGGAGGTCCATCTCTACGTCGCCTGTCTCGAGTACATCGCCAACATGCACTCCTCCGGATTGCAATTCTGCTATCCCGAAGTTTCGAGCACTTCGAAAGCGATCGCCGCCCGCGATACGTTCGACCTGGGGCTGGCCGCCAAGCTCGTCTCCCAGGGAAACACCGTGGTCTGCAACGACTTCCACCTGGACGGACCCGAGCGTGTGCTCGTCATCTCGGGGCCCAACCAGGGGGGCAAGACGACCCTGGCGCGAACGTTCGGTCAGCTCCACCATTTGGCTGCGATCGGATGCCCGGTACCCGGAAGCAGTGCCCGGCTCTTCCTCTTCGACCAGATGTTCACTCATTTCGGCTCCGAGGAGGAGCTGGCCAACTTGAGCGGGAAGTTGGAAGAGGATCTGGTGAGACTCCGGGGCGCTCTCAGAGCGGCCACTCACCGAAGCATCATCATTATGAACGAGATCTTCGCCTCGACGACACTCCAGGACGCCCTGGGATTGGGCACACGGGTGTTGAACACGATCACCGACCTGGACCTGCTCGGAGTCTACGTCACGTTCGTCGACGAGCTCGCCTCTCTGAACGAGTCGACGGTCTCCATGGTGAGCACCATCGTCCCCGACAACCCGGCGCTGCGGACCTACAAGGTGGTCCGAAAGCCGGCAGACGGCCTCGCCTACGCCGCCGCGATTGCGGAGAAGTACGGCCTCACCTATGACCGGCTGAAGGAACGGATCGTGCCATGAAGGCTCACCTCCTGTTCAAGGAGCGGGATTTCGAAGAATCGAGCTCGTTCCGGGTTGACGAAGGACCCGTGCAGGACCTGGAACTGCAGACCCTGCTCGAAGCGATGGCCGAAGGCGACAAATTCCTCTTTGATACGGCCGGCAAGGTTCTGCTGTCGGGTCTGGACGACCCCGAAGCGATCGAGTTTCGCCAGGCGATCCTGCGGGACTGCATCGACCATCCCGACACCGTGAGAGCCCTGTACGACGTGACGCAGGCGGCGTTCGAAGGAAAGCGGTACTTCTTCGGATTCCCATCGCATCACCCATCGGGAATTCTGAGCCACGCAGTACAGTCGCTCGAACTGTACTTCGAGCAGCTCAAGCACTTGCGACGTATCGCAGATGAGCACGCCGACGAATTCCAGTCAGAAGGATTCACAGCGCTCATGGAGATGCTGGTTAGGGAACTCGATGATGACTACTTCCGCGTCATCGACTCTCACCTGAGGCAGCTCAGGTTTCGCGGTGGCCTTCTCTTGAGCGCCGAACTCGGCGTCGCCAACAAGGGAACGGCATACGTGCTGCGTTCCCTGAGCTCACGCAACAGGGGATGGAAGGCTCGCGTAGGAATCGGTACAGGGCCTTCCTACTCGTTCGAACTGCATCCGAGGGACGAAGCGGGAGCCCGGGCACTCTCGAAGGTCCGAGACCGAGGTATCAACCTCGTGGCCAACGCGCTCGCGCAGTCGATGGAGCATGTCCAGAGCTTCTTCGCCATGCTTCGGTTCGAGCTGGCGTTCTACGTGAGCTGCGTCAATGTGCACGATCGGCTCACCACCAAGGGTGAGCCGACCTGCATGCCCACCGCCCTGCCTTGCAGCCCACCCGGTCTGTTCGCACGCGACCTCCTGGATGTCTGCTTGACGCTCACCGTGAACGATCGAGTGGTGGGTAACGACCTCGATACTGAAGGAAAGGCGCTGGTCATGATCACCGGCGCCAACTCGGGAGGGAAGTCCACGTTCCTTCGCAGCGTCGGTCTCGCACAGTTGATGATGCAGTGCGGCATGTTCGTGGCGGCTACCACCTTCCGAGGAAGCGTCTCCGCAGGCCTCTTCACCCACTTCATCAGGAAGGAGGACTCGACCATGGTCAGCGGGAAGCTCGACGAGGAGCTGAGCAGGATGAGCGCCATCGCGGACTCGATCACCCCACACTGCATGGTGCTCTTCAACGAGTCCTTCTCCGCGACCAACGAACGCGAGGGATCCGAGATCGCCCGGCAGACGATCTGTGCACTTGTCGATTCCGACATCAGGGTGTTCTTCGTGACCCATCTGTTCGATCTCGCGGAGAGCCTCCGGTTCCGTGCGCTCGAATCAACCCAGTTCCTACGTGCGGAAAGAGACCCCGATGGCAACCGAAGCTTCAAAGTGGTGCCAGGCGATCCCCTTCCCACCGGATACGGAGACGACCTCTACCGAAGGCTGTTCCAATCTGATGGCCGCACGATGACGCCGATCGGCTCGGTCAGAGACCCGCCACTTCCTCGATGATCTCCTTCGAGTCGTCCATGAACCGCCTGCGCTCCTCCCTGAGGTCCACGGCGAGATCGACAGCCTCCTTGGCACGTGACGCTGCCGCGGAAATGGAGATCTGCACCTCCTCGAATTCCAGGACCCGTTCGCGAACGAAGGTCCCCTCGGCCGACCTCAGGCGCTCGGTCAGATCGTAACGGGCCCTGCCCGCGTGCTTGTCGAACTCTTCGACCAACTTTCGTTGCGCTCGCTGCAGACCTCTCCGCCTGACCAGGGCGGGGGGTAGTGCGATCCGGGCGATTCTACCGATCACAGCATTCGGCCCTTCCACATGGAGGAACAGATAGGAGAACCGTTGACGCTGGCCTGCGACTCCTGAGACATGCGGCGCAACCAGCTGCACGTCGAAGAGCCGGTCGGCTATCGCCCGAAGCTTCGCGACCCTGTTCTCGATCCGCTGGGCAAACCTCTCGGCAAGATCGTTCCATTCATGCTCGGCATGTGATTGGGCCGCGCGCCACACCGGATCAAAGCCTTCGGTGACCAACTGCTCGATGCACTCACGCAATCCCGTGTCCAGGTGGCGGACCTGCAACTCGGAGGCCATCGCTGCGAGCCTCGGAGCCGCCGCCTGCGCCGCACGGGCTCCGCCTTCAGCCAGCTCACGCCCGATGGATGTCGACAGCTGACCGACCTCATGGTCGAGCACCATCCTGTCCTCGGCGAGCAACCGGTGACCCTCGATTGCAGCAGATCCGAAGCGATCAAGCCGGTCAGTGAGGGTTTGGAGATCCATGGCAAGTGCAGCCTCCTCGATCTGCAGGGACGTTGCGAGATCACCGGCGAGACGTCGGAGCTCACCGATCGCCGCCGATCTCCGGGCGCCATCGAGATCGCTTCGGACGAAGCGATCGAGGTGTTCCCGGAACGAGCGGAACTCCGAGGCGACCTCCGGCGACCGTCCCGGGAGCCGCTCCAGCGCCGCCTTCGCGCTCACGCAGTACGGCTCGATCGTCGTGCCGAAGATGCGAGAGACTTGTCCGGCTACGAATCGCCTGACCTGATCGAGGTCATGGCGAGAGAGATGATCCGCCTTGTTGATGACCAAGAACACCTGGGATTCTCGCTCGTGCAGTTGGCGGAGCAGTTCTCGTTCGCTTTCCGACAAAGGGCTGTCCGCGGACAGGACCACCACTGCGGCGTCTGAGTCGAGTAGAGCATCGTGAGCCGCCGCCGTGTTGTGCTCATGGATCGACGCCACCCCCGGTGTGTCCACCAAGACGAGACCGCCAACTCCAAATGATGTGTCGACACCGACTTCGACCCGACGCACGCCCAGATGATTGGACGGATTGCCTTCCTCGGTGGCGTACCTCTTGATCGCTTCCGGCCCGATGGCGATCTCTCGACCGTCATCGAAGATCACAGCTACGTGTGGCGGACCGATGTGGACCTCGGTCGCGACCGAAGTGAGCGGAAGCGAGCCTGAGGGGAGTACGGATTTGCCGATCAATGCATTCACGAGTGTCGATTTCCCTCGCTTGAACTCACCCAGTACGGCGATGTGGAACCGTTGGGACCTGATCCGTTCAGCCAACCGTTCGGCTCGCTCCGTCAGATGAGCGTCGCATCCCTCCAAGCCGGCAATGCGCCCCACCAACTGCCCGAGCTCTGCCCATCGGAGAGCATCCCTTTCACCCCCGTTCACCGAATGGCCACCGTTTCCTCTCGCGATCGTCGACTACCTCAGAGATGACCGGGACAACCGTGGTCGTCTCTCATCGCCGCAGTGGGATGCCGAACTCGATGTCGGCCTCCTTGGCTTCAATGGCCAGCAACCGGTTGTACTTGACCACCCGTTCACCCCGTGCCGGGGCACCGGACTTGAACTGCCCGCATCCGGTCGCGACGGCAAGATCGGCGATGAACGTGTCCGCAGTCTCACCTGATCGGTGCGACACCATGACACCGAAGCCGGCATCCAGGCAGAGATCCACCGCTTCGAGTGTCTCGGTGACTGTTCCCACCTGGTTCGGCTTGATCAGGGCAGCTGTGCCGATACGGTGGTCGATCGCGTCGGCGATGATGGACGGATTGGTCACCAGGTTGTCGTCACCTACCAGCTGAAGGTGGGCTCCGAGGCGCTCGGTCAAAAGCATCCAACCTTCCCGGTCGTCCTCCCCCACGCCGTCCTCGACCGACGAGATGGGATAGCGGTCGACCAGGTACTGGATATGCTCGACGAGTTCGACCGAGTCGAACTGCGACCCGTTGACGACGTAGTGACCGTCGGCCGAACGGAACTGGGAGGCCGCGAGGTCGAGCGCGATGGTCACTCCTCCCGTTCCCGTTTCGTAGCCGGCCTGTTCGATCGATTCGACCAGCAGGTCCAGCACGTCCTCTGGAGCCTGCAGGGCAGGTGCGAAACCGCCCTCGTCACCGAGGGCAGTCGTAAAGCCCAACTTGTCGAGCCGGCCACGCAATACCCCGTAGATCTCGGCACCTGCCCGGAGGGCTTCAGCAAAGTTCGGCGCGCCTAGAGGTGCGATCATGAACTCCTGAAAATCCAGTCGGTTCTTTGCGTGGACGCCACCATTCACCACGTTGAAGTACGGCACCGGCATCCGCAAGGAAGCACCCGGTCCGGCCAGCCACCGATAGAGGGGAACGCCCGCGTGATCGGCGAGTGCCCGGGCAAAGGCCATCGACACCCCGACGATGGCGTTGGCACCGAGCCGAGCCTTGTCCTCAGTTCCGTCCAGCGAACGCAGGGACGAGTCGAGGTGGGCCTGCGACTCCCACATCTCCCCCACCAGCCGTGAGGCAATTTCTCCATTGACGGCCTCCACCACCGCCAACACACCGGCACCTCCGTAGCGGGACGGATCATCATCGCGACGCTCGACCGCCTCCTTGCTGCCCGTCGAGGCCCCCGACGGAACCGCAGCACGACCGGCGAAGGTTCCTGCGATCTCGACGTGAACCTCCAGAGTCGGTCTTCCCCTCGAATCGAGGATTTCGAGCGCCGATACGTTGGTGATCTCCAGGTTCATGGCTGTTCCTTTTCATTCCTCGGCGTTCAGAGTGCCAGACCGACTACCACTCTGGCGGCTGGCCCGGCAATTCCGATCACCGCACGTGCCTCCACCCTGGCGGCAGCTTCGAGGCTCTGCCCATCCTCGACTGTCCTCACCGGTGGATCGACGGCTCCGTCGGTGACGACCAGCATCAGGGAAACGTCTTCTTCACACCACCAGCACTGGACAAGGATGGCGGCGAAGGAGCTGCTCGAGGGAGCGGCCGATCCCACGATGGATCATCTGCTCACGTCCGTGCGCACCGACGACAACCAGGTCGAAACCGTGCACGTCTACATGTTCGGCGATCGCCTTGGCAGGATCGTCGGCGAACACGATATGGGTGGAGACCTCCCATCGGTTCTGAGCCGAGTTGGCCATCTCCGAGAGTCCCCGCGAGAGATTCTCCCTTTCGGCCTCCTCTGCGCTCGCACGCTCCGCGGCGGTCTCGGCATGAGCCGGAGGGCGGATCACGAGCAGGGCGTGTACGTCACCACCGAGGTCTGCTGCCAGGGCGATGGCCACGCGCAGCGCACGTCGGGCCTCCGCCGAGCCGTCAAAACCCACGAGCAGTCGACGGAACACACCTCCCGGCCCCTCGACTGTCCCGGCATGCTCGGGCACCATGTCAGGCTCCTCTCATCGAAGTGCTGCGGTCAGGGCCAGGGACGCCAGCAGTGCAACCAGCATGTATGCCACGTAGGCGTTCAGGTTCCCCGACTGCAGACGCTTGGCAGCACGGGCCACTCCGAGGGCTCCCACCCGAACGGGCCGGTAGATATAGGTCTCGATCGGCTCGACCACTTGGGTGTGCACCTCGATGTGGCCCGCACGGTCCTGGGCGGCGTCGGGAGCCGATACGAAGTCGACCGCCCTTCTCGTCCCCAGGACGTTGCCGAGGACGTGCCGTAATGGATTGGCGAAACCGAATGCCGAGTAACTCGATCGACCGCGCACCCCTGAGGTGGCCGAATGCCAAGACGGGACCCGTCGGATCCGAAGCAGACGGCCCCGAGACAAGATGAGCGCGCCGACGAACACCAAGCCAAAGGCCATCGGCATTGCCACCCACAACCAAGATGGTGACAGAATCGAGAACCCGCGGAACACCGGTTGCAGTACCCATGGTGACTTGAGGGCACGTTCGGTGATTCCTCGTGGTACGAGAGAATTCAGACCCCTGGCTATGTAGCGGAACTCCCACGGGCTCACCGCTGCAAGCCCCAGACAGCCGATGGCAAGCAGGCTCATCCCTACCTTGCCGGACAACCCCGTTTCGGCTCGTCGCTCGACCTGGCCGGCAGGCTTCCCCAAGAAGGTCATGCCAAGCACCCGTAGGAACGCCAGCGCGGCCAGGCCGGTGGTCAGGGCCACCAGAGCACCCGCACCGGCCAGCGCCAGGCGAAGGGCCAGTCCTGGGACACGGAACTGCTGCATGAGCGCCTCGAGGATGAACCACTCTGACACGAACCCGATCGTCGGTGGGAGGCCGGCCAGGGTGACCGCTCCGACACCGAAGGTGGCACCGCTCCATCGCAGCCGGCGCCCGATGCCCCGGAGGGCATCAAGGTCATCCGTTCCTACTGCGGCTTCGACGTTGGCCGACGCAACGAAGAGGGCCGACTTGGCAATAGCGTGGGCCACGGTCTGCAATGTGGCGGCCAGCAGCCCCACGGCGACCAGTGGTTCGGAATGGATGACCGTCCCGGTCAGTGCCACTCCATACGCGGTGACGATCAACCCCGAGTTCTCTATGCTCGAATAGGCGATGATCCGGTTCAATCGGGCCTGGACCCCGGCAAAGGTGATGCCAAGCAGCGCGGTGATGCCCCCGACCAGCAGCACTCCGATGACCAGCCATACCGGAGGCCGACCGAGCACACCGAGGAAGCGCCACAGGCCATAGACCCCGACATTTGCTGCGATGCCGGCCATGGCCGCCCGGGCCGGCCCCGGTGCGGCCGGATAACCGACGGGGATCCACACCTGCAGGGGTACCAGCCCGACCTTCGCGCCGAACCCCACCACCACCAGCACCCAGGCCATGTCGTGCACAGCGCCCGGTCCAACCGCGTGCCAGCTGGCAATCGTCAGGCTTCCGGTCCGCCCCGCGAGGAGGAGGAACCCGAAGAGCAGTGCGGCCCCGCTCAGCTTGCCCATCCCGGCTGTCGCCCATGCCGCGCCGGCTTGTCGTTGATCGGACCGGGTGACGGAGGTAAGTACATAGAAGGAAACCGTGAGCAATTCCCAGGAAAAGAGGAACAAGAATGCATCCGCCGCGGTCACTATGACGGCGGTCGATGCCAGCAACAGGAGGTAGCCCGTGGCGATTCCTCGGCGATGGGGATGCCCATTGGACCGGCTCCACGATACGAAGCACGACGAGACGGCCACGGCAACGGAGAACAGCAGAGTCAGGAAGAGGCCGGACAGTGCATCGATGTGTAATCCACCGTGACCCACCCCGAACAGCATGCTCAGGTCAACGCTCACAGCGGTCGTGGTGGTCGCATGGAGACCGAGAACGACGAGGCACCCGCTGCCGACCAAGCCGAACAGGTAGGGAACGGGACGAATCAGCCGCGCGTCGATACCGAGGACCAGGTCGATGAGCGCTCCTGCGGCGAAACACGCCAGACCGGCGGCAAAGAGCGAACCGCTCATGGGGCTGCCTCGTGATGTCGGACGTTCGGGATGACCGGTCCATTTCCCGTGCGTCCCGCATCAGGGGCATCGCGACCCGATCGACCGCCGTCAGCCGGGGGCAGTAATCCGACGGCCACCAGTATTCCGTGGAGAATACCGAAAGGGCTCGGCGGGGATCCGGGGACATGCACATCCACCGGAAGCGTTCGGCCGATCCCACCGCGCGTTGCGTACCCCTCACCGATGAGGCCCCCGCTGATGGCGTCTGCGCCGACCGCGATCACCACCTTGGGGACGGGCATCACATCGTAGGTTTCGCGCAACGGGCCCAGCATCCCGGCTGATCCCGCGCCGGTGACCAGCAACAGGTCGGCATGCTTGGGACTGGCGGTGAAGAAGACTCCGAGCCGCTGGACATCGTAGACCGGACTGAGCAATGCGGCGATCTCCCACTCTTCGGAACCATCCGATCCAGCGTCGACGTGCCGGATGTGCACGGATCGTCGTAAGGACTTCACCCGGCCGCCGAGCTCCTGGCGAGCCCGTTCGAGTGACTCACGATCCTCGTTGTCGGGAGGGACGACCAGCGCGCGTCGTGCGATTACCGACGTCTCGAAGTCGGATTGGAAGCGAAACACCTGAGGGTAGAGCTCCGTACAGCGTCCGCACAGGATGCACCGACCTCTGTCGAGATCCGGACGACCTTCGAGCACCTTGATGGCACCGGTCGGGCAGGCCTGGGTCGCCGGTTCCAGGTTCACATCGTCAGCGACGTCACGGGCGACAGCGACAGACCCCCGGAATCCTGGCCCGTATCCGTCGGGATGCCGTGGGTACCGGGTAGTGACGATGCCATTCCGCATACCTCTCGGAATCCAGGGCATCAGCCGGCCACCCCGGCGATCGAGAGCCCGAAGCTCGCTTCGATGAAGGCGACGTCGGTGAGAACGTCCTTCGGGAAGGCCAAGGGAAAGAGGGCGAGGTTGTGGAACGAGGCCGATCGTGGCTTCACCCGAACCAGTCGCCCCTCGCTGAGTTCCACCAGGTAGAGCACCTCACCCTGGGGGGCTTCAGACCAACCGAGTTCCTCACCGCTGATCGGCTCCACCGGTGTGCTCCACATCGCTCGCTCTGGCTCGCTCAACTCTTCGAGCCCATCGACGCACTGGCGAATGAGGTGGAACGAGCTCCAGATCTCGTCCACACGCACCCGTTGACGAGCAAGGGCGTCGCCGGCGTCTCTCTCCTCGAAGATCTGGTGGCCGAGGCGGCGATA
Source organism: Acidimicrobiaceae bacterium (assembly GCA_027315005.1). Classification (GTDB taxonomy): domain Bacteria; phylum Actinomycetota; class Acidimicrobiia; order Acidimicrobiales; family RAAP-2; genus Bog-756. The sequence goes on from DAHUZT010000064.1 coordinate 41,721, forward strand.
TCCGTCATAGGGACGTGCAACACGGACGTCGTTCGTCTGACCAGAGCCGCGACCGACCGGACCCAGTGATCCGTACCGGCTTGCGATGTCGGCAGGGACAACTCCCGTGCCCCTGAGTCGGTCAACGAAGGACGGCGTAGCCAGCAGCAACCGCATATCGGAGCGGAGGTCGGACTCCAAGGACCCCAGAACATCGAGGAGGGCACTGCTGCCCAGGCGGGGTGGCCCTGACGCTCCTCCTGGTATCACCACACCACGACCGAACCGGCTCCCGCACAGCTGGGCGCGCAACCGCTGGACACGTTCCTTGTGAAGTGTCAATCGTGCAAATGCGACCGCCTGACCCGCCCCTTCGGTGTGTCGGATCGTGGAGTCCAGGTGGTTTGCCACCCGTTCGAGCTCGGCGTGCAGCACCCGGAGCAAGCCTGCACGCAGCGGGACCTCAGTCCCCGCCATCCGCTCGATCGCTCCACAGTAGGCGATGGCATGAGCAACCGAGGCCACGCCTTCGCAACGCTCGGCCAGAAGGACCCCGTCGTCGACGGTCATTCCCTCGAAGCGAGCCTCGACTCCACGATGCTTGTAGAAGATTCGAGTACGGAGGTGTGGAATATCCTCACCCGGGGTCTCCACCAGGTACTCGACCGACTCGAACACTCCGGATCGAACCGGTCCGTACGGAATGGTGAACACTCCCTCGCCGCGCAGATGGATGTCGAGCGGAGTGTGATCGGGCTCGACCGGAGCGCGTACGTGGCCTGTGCCAGGCCGCGGTCGCTCCGCATCATCGGAGAACGGGAAGACCAGGGGGTCAGGCCGGGGATGGTCGACCGGCTCGAGGCCGAACAGGTCGCGTAGCTCTCGCTCGTACCACGAAGCCGACGGTATGCGCCGGGCGAGTGACGGGAATTCATGCGTTCCAGCAGGAAGAAGGACCCTCTGGGTGGTGAGCTTCTCCTTGTCGGCCATGACTGCCGTGAGCCGGACTCCGCCTTCACAGGCGGATCCGAACAATCCACAAAATCGCGCTCCGAGCCCAACACGTCGAGCAACTCCATCGACGAATGATCGGGTCATCGAGTCGTCGAACGCGCGTTCCGTCATCGTTTGGGAACTCCCAGCTCGCGGGCAGCATGATCGAGGAGTTGGCTCAGTTGTGACGGCAGGTGCACCCCGAGGATGGCCAAGGCCACCAGCCCGATGACCATGGAGACCACGATCCAGGGGCTGACCTCGCCCTTGGAGAGCGGATGCGAGCCGGCGGACCCAGCCGGGAGAGCTGAAACATCGGGACTGAGCATGATCTGGGTCGTGGACCACGAGAGCCCGAAGAAGGCAACGGTGACGAGGACGACGAGCGCCGCTGCCACCGTGTCTCGTGAATCAGACAGGCCACCCGACACGATCAGGAACTCGCTGCGGAAGATCCCGAAAGGTGGCATTGCCGAAAGTGCCAGCACGGCTGCCACGAGCATCGGGCCACTCCAGGGCAGTGCGCCGATTCCACCACGGATCCGGCCCAGGTCCTTGGTCCCGAACTTGCGAACTACCGAACCGGCTCCGAAGAACGCAGTCCCTTTCGCCGCGGCGTGTGCGAGCACATGGAGGAGAACACCGACCACGGCGACGGGAGCACCGAAGGACATGCCGATGGCCAGGATCCCCATGTGCTCCACACTCGAATATGCGAGCAATCGTTTGAGATCCCGCTGGCTCAGCAGGTACAGCGCGGCCAGAAGGAGCGACGCGATGCCGAAGATGAGGAGGGTGTTGCGGGGGAACGTGGGACCGATCGTGCGAACGGCGATCTGGAAATAGCGCAGGATGGCGTAGAAGCTGATAGCCAGAAGGGAACCTGAAAGGAGAGCCGAGATCGGGGTGGGCGCCTCGGAATGGGCGTCGGGTAACCAGGTGTGTACGGGGAAGAGCCCCATCTTGGTGCCGTAGCCGAGGACGGCAAGCACAAAGGCCAGGCGGACCACGTCAGGAGAGAAGTGGGAAGCTCCGGAAAGAAGCTTTCCGTAGGACAGGTTGTAGGCCGAGCCGAATACGGTCGTCCCGGCGTAGTACATGATGATGGTGGCGAACAGGGCGATACCGAGACCGAGCGATGCGATGAGCACATACTTCCAAGAGGCCTCGGTAGCGCCGTCGGTGTCGTCGATAGCCACGAGCAGCGCCGATACGACTGTTGTGATCTCGATGGCCACCCACAGCAGAGCCAGGCCGTTGACGAGGGGCGCGGCAGCCATCGACCAGCAGAAGAGGTTGAGACCGGCGTAGAACCGGCGACCGTAACGCGTTCCTGCTTTGCCCTGACCGAGGTGCAGGTAGCCGGCGGCGAAGATGGCGGTGGTGGCGTAGAGAAAGGAGGTCGCCACCAAGAAGACCATCGACAGCGAATCGATGCGCAGCAAGCTGCCCTCCCTCAGCTGTGCGTGGGTCACCACCTCTGGGATGAGAGTCAGGGCCAAGCCGAACGTCACCACTCCGGAGATCACGGTGATCACCTTTGCAAGTCGCACAGGGGAGAAGAAGGTGATCACGGCGACCGCGAGCGGGAGCACGATGATGACCACGAGCAGTGCTGGCACGTTCAGCCTTTCAGCCGATCGAGGTCTTCGGTCGACAAGGAATTCGCTCTGCCGTGGTGGACCCGCATGATGACACCGAAGACGACCACTGCCACCAGGAGGTCGAACAAGAAAGCCACCTCGACGACCAGGGGAAGACCGGCGGCGACTACCAGGCTGGCTACCGACACGCCATTCTCGAGCGAGAAGAAGCCGATGGCCTGGGAGACGACATCGGCGCGCAGGATGATGAGTACGAACGCGACCAGGACGACGGCAGCGGCGATAGCAAGGGCGGAAGTGGGAAGTGCCACCGAATGAACGTGCAGCGAGCCCACGGCGAAGAAGGCGAATGCGGCGACGGCGATGGCAACGAGGACCATGCTGGCGACACCGAGGATCGAGCTTTCGGCGAGGTCGACGTCCGCATCGGGTAGCAGACGCATCACCAGGCCCGGGACGATTACCACCTTGAGCACGAACGTCAACAATGCAAGGACGTAGAGCTCATCGATATGACGGGATGTGGCAACGAATATGGCAAGCCCTGTGACCACCAGTGACTGAAATGCATAGAGACGGACCTGGGACCGCAGGAGAGGTGCTCGTAGCATGGCGAACTCGGTGAGCAGCACCAGAATGGCCATCACGTCGGCCACACCTGCGTCCGTGGAGGGAACGTTCAATGTCATCCACCTCCGGCATAGAAGACGAGAACGGCAAGTACAGCGAGCAAGAAGGCCGCGGCGATGAATTCGGTGATCTTGAACAGGCGAAGCTTGGAGAACAGGTTGTCGATGACGGCGAACACGAGGCCGAGGAGCATCGCCTTGCCGAGCAGTGCAGGAATGGCCAACACCACATGTCCGAGGGAACCCGAAGCAGCCAATCCCCACGGAGCCACGAAGACGTTGATGAGGATTGTGTAGAGGATGAGCTGCTTCATCGCCGCACCCCACTTCAAGAGTGCGAGAGGTGATCCCGAATGCTCGAGTGTGCGGGCTTCATCGATCATCCCGAACTCGAGCGTCCCCGAATGTGTCTCGACCGGAATGCGACCGGTGTCGACGAGGACCACGAGGAAGAATGCGATGGCGACCAGCACGTGGCCGGGTCGGACTATCTCTGAGGCGGACGAGCGGACGGTCGCCGACAGGGCATAGGGGAGGTCGGTGCTCGTGATCAGCGCAACGACGAAGACGACGAAAAGAATCGTGGGTTCGATGAGCGCACCGAAGGTCATGGCCCGACTCCCACCCATTTGGGCGTAGGGCGCTCCGGTTTCGGTCCCTGCGAGCGACACCGAGAAGCCTGCGAGAGCCAGGATGAACCCACCTCCCAGAATGTCCCCCATGTAACCCAGCGGCAGCCCATAGGTAGTGAGTACCGGGATGAGCATGGGCACGATCAGGTAGCAACCGAAGGCCACCACCGGGCCAATCATGAACACCCAGCTGGACTGTTCGGGGACCACGGTCTCCTTGCAGAAGAGCTTGGCCAGGTCGTAGTAGGGCTGGAGAATCCGCGGCCCCCGTCGGCCCTGGAGCCTCCCCTCGACATGGGCGATGACACCGCTCACAAGGGGAGCGCCGGCCACGATCGTCAAGACCTGCAGTGCCTGTACGCCTTCAGGCGGTATCCCACTGGGACCCACAGCGACCTCCACGGAACCGAATCCACGTAGAGGCCATCAGCCCATCAGGGCGGTTTGGGCTCCTGCCCCCCGGGGCTTCATCCGGGACGGAAGGCACGCTACCCGAAAATTGCTGGCGCGCATCGCATCCTTGCCGGTGGCTGCGACCTGTTACCGATCGCGCCGCTGCGGACGGTGTCTTCCTCGTCCAGCTTCCTCGCGCGTCCGGTTAGCATGCGCTTGGCGATGAAGTTCGCTGAGGACGCCTACCGGGGCTGATGACTCCTGTGCACGAAAGTCTGGAGACAGGAGGTTCGCCGAGTGATCCGAATGCGAGGGGCCCGAATGCGAGGGGCCCGAATGCGAGTCCGCCGAGTGGTTCGGCGGCAGGTCCGTCAGACCGGGATGCTCCCCGTAGGGTACTGCCATGATCGGCATCGAGTCGGTACTGACGTGCACCCGTCGGGCCGGTGACCCGCATCTACCTGGTCCGACACGGTCGGACCGCGTTGAACGCAGCGGGGGTGCTCCGGGGCCACCTTGACCCTGAGCTCGATGCAGTAGGGCTCAACCAGGCATCGGCGCTGGGTGAAGTGCTCGGTCGGCTCGAACTACGCCTGGTCGTCTCTAGTCCGTTGCAGCGGGCGGTCGAGACGGCCAGTGCGGTGGCCTGCCGGGCAGGCCTCGAGGTGGAAACCGATCGACGACTCATCGATCGCGACTACGGAGCCTGGGCAGGCCAACCTCGCGAATTGCTCATCACCCGATTCGGGTCCGTGAATGACGCACCCGGCGTTGAATCGGAAGATGTCGTGCTGATTCGAGCCATGGATGCTCTCGATGACGCACGCCGGCGGGCGACCGGTGGGGATGCCGTGGTGGTGAGCCACGATGCCGTGAACACCGTGCTACTGACCACCATCGACGAACGTTTGGGAGACAGCACGACGCTCGTCCAGGACACCGGCTGTTTCAACGTCCTCGAATATCGCGTTCACAGCTGGTCGGTGCTCAGTGTCAACAACGCACCGCCGGGCCACAACTCCCCCGGTCCCCTGGGAGGCGCGGACGAGTCATCATCACCACGCATCACGCAATCGAACCCGGAGGACTTCCGCCCCGGATGACAAGGATCCAGCAAACCTCCTTGGCTAAGCGCTCGCTCTTCGCAAGGATGCCGCTTTCCCCTGTCGTCTCCGCGAAGAGGAGAATACCTCGGTCCTGCCGGACGGGACACCCGGCGAGGCTCCGGTGACTGTGCGTCGAGAAGTTGCCGAAAGGAGGGCGCATTCCGACCGGAAGTGATGGTGTGCCGGCCGCATCATCGCGGCAACTCGAACATCCATAGAGCGCAGTACCCGGCTCAGTCCCAGAGTCGCCGCGTGGCCGGCATCCCGCTCAGACCCTCTGCCGAGGGTCTGATGCCGAGCACCTGATGGATCGACAGACCACCATCATCGAAGCCGTTGGCCGACGCCGCCATGTATACATGCCAAATACGCGCCCTGCCCGCACCCACACAGTCGACGGCTTCGTTCCAGTGTGCCCGCAAATTCTCGACCCAGGTATGAAGTGTCTTCGAATAGTGTTCTCGCATCGACTCCACATCACGAACCTCGAATCCGGCCCGTTGCATTGCAAGCACGACCTCACCCACGTCGATCAGTTCACCGTCGGGGAAGACATATCGCCCCATGAAGCTGCGCCGGCCGATCTTCGATCCTCCGGGAGTGGAGATGGCGTGGTTGAGAAGGCGCCCTCCCGAATTGAGCAACCCGTAAAGCATCTCGAAATACTCCGAGATACGCGAGGCTCCAACATGCTCGAACATCCCAATCGACGAGATAGCGTCGAAGCGTTCGTCGCAGAGCTCGCGATAATCGGCCAAGCGAATCTCCACTCGGTCAGCGACACCGGCTTCGACCACGCGTCGTCGAGCCAGAGTCACCTGCTCCTGGCTCAAGGTGATGCCAACCACTCGGGCACCGTGTTGTAGGGCGGCGTGCAGGGCCATCGACCCCCACCCACACCCGACGTCAAGGAGTGTCGCGCCGGGTTGCCTGTCGAGGCCGAGCTTGCGACACACAAGTTCGTGCTTGGCCTTCTGCGCATCTTCGAGGCTGGACGAGTCGTCCACAAATCGGGCACACGAGTAGGTCATCGACGGACCGAGTATCAGACGATAGAAGTCATTGCCCACGTCGTAGTGGTGCGAAATGGCACGAGCATCCTGGTTCATGGAGTGCGGGCGCCAGGACGGACGAACCTCTTCCAGGGGCGGATGGGGGGGACGATTCAGAAGGCCGAGCTGACGAACCGCTGCGGCGAGTTTGGGCAGCATCCGAACACCCAACCGACTGAGATCATGGGACGCCTCTTCGTGAAGGACTCGCAGAACGGAGAACGCGTCTCCTTCGATTTCGAGGTCCCCGGCCACAAAGGCCCGACCGACACCAAGCTCTCCTGGCGCCCACGCGATCCTGCGTATCGCATTTTCGGAGACGACCCTGACAATCCCGGGCCCATCGGTCGGCCCAAGTGAGCTGCCATCCCAAAAAACGAAGCGTACCGGCACTTCGGACCCGAACAAGAGGGTGACCAACGGTTGGAGGACTGACGCCACGTTGTCCTTGATCGCGACTGCAATACCCTGCTGGTGGTCAGCGGCACCCGTCGCCAGGTAAGACCCATCGCTCCCAGAAGTCGCTCTGTTGGCTCCAACGCCCTTTGCTCGCTCTGACGATGTTTCGGTACTGGTGCTCATTGGCTTCCCCTCCACTTGGGGTGCGGCGTCACCCCTGCGGTGATCGCCGGGTAGGAACCATCAGCTCGATAGGCACACTCGGCTGGCTTCGCCAGCTCCGGTGGGATCCATATCCCATGGAGCTAAGACTAGCGAGCTGAGGCCATGATGCGTCGCAGACCGGACTCGTGAACGCGCCATCGCGACGGAGTCAGATTCGCCGCGGCCCAAGCCGGGCTGGAGCCGTTCCGCTCCGAACCAGAGGTACACCACACGGAGACGTTCGTGTGTCGCGATCCAAATCCTCTACGTTCTCGGGGACAGGAATCATGACCGCAACCATCCCTCCTCGGGGCAGCCATGGAGTCATGGGGCGAGTACCGTCCGCTGGTCAACTCTCGAGCGGAGGGCGTCGAACCCTCGTTGATCTCGTGGTGTGGTCGGCACGACGATGAGCGCCACCAGATCGTCCGGTCGTCCGGTCGGGACACGATCGGGTCAGTCGATCCCCTCCCAAGCCGCCCGTGTCGAGGCAATCGGATCGTCGACCACCTGGGAGTCCATGTCGAAGACCATGGTCGCCCGCAAGGGTGGCTGGTAGTTCGGCCACCCGGGATCACCCCTACTCACGAAGCCCACCAGTGCCGAATGTACGGCGCGGGCCAGCACGGAAGGCGGACCCTCCCCGAGCACGTCCGTCACACCCTCCGCATCGAGGCAGTCGAACGCGAAGGGAAGATCGAGACAGTGAGCCGCCCCGAGCAGCCCGCCCATCGCCGGAGATGGCCAACGGAATTCGTAGAGATAGGTCGGAGCCGGACCCGCCGCCCGGGCCTCGGCCAAACGTACCGCGGGCATCCGAAAACTGTGATCGGTGAGGACCTGACCGAGTACCCACCCGAACGGGCGGTCCCCCCGCGTCTCCCTGTAGTGGGCGGACTGCTCCGACGAGAGCCCGATTCCGACCAGACTGGCCTCGAATTGCTCCTCGGTGACCCCGGAGATCAGCGAACCCATGATGTTCAGCTCTTCGGAGGTGCAGCCGGCCAGGACTGGGACCCGGGCGCCATGTCCGGCGGCGATCTCCGCGATGGGTGGTCCCGACAGGATCGACCCGTCCGGAGTCGGCCCGAATTCGAGAATGCCCCGCCGGAGACGTGCCGCCACTGCCGCCGGATCGATCGAGCTCATTGACGCAAGGCCACTGGTCGCCTGTTGAGCCTCGATGACCCGGTCCACCGGGATCTCCACGAACGCCTCGCGGGTGCGGCTGATGCCGAAATGGGTGGCGATCCGCTGGGCCACCTTCTCGGCGGCGTCGGCCGTCACCGTCATGTGCGCGGCACCACTCATCATGATCGCCTGGTGGAACAGCCCATCGGCACGTTCGGAGGCCAGCAGGGTGGCACAGGCAGCTCCGCCGGCCGACTGACCGGCGACGGTCACCCGCGATGGATCACCTCCGAACCCACCGATGTTGTGCTGGACCCACTCGAGCGCCGCGATCCAATCGAGCGCCCCCCGGTTTGCATCGGCACCGTCCAGCACCAGGAATCCCTCCACTCCCAGGCGATAGTTCACACTGACCACGACGACGCCATCGCGCGAGAACTGTTCGCCCAGGTACCAGGGGCTGGCGTTGCCTCCGGAGGTGAAGCCGCCGCCGTGGATCCAGACCAGTACCGGAAGCCGTGCATCCCCGATCTCGGGAGTGGTGATGTTCAGGTTCAGGAACTCGACACCGCCGATGACCGGCTCCGGTATCAATGTGAACCCGTGTGGGGGCTGTGGAGCCGTCGCTCCGTATGCGATCGCATCGCGGACGCCGTCCCACGGTTCGACCGGTACCGGACCCCTGAAGCGGCGTTCGCCAATCGGGGTTGACGCGAAGGGAACGCCCAAGAACACGTGTGAACCGTGAGAACCAAGCCTCCCACGGACACATCCGGCGGTCGTCATCACCTCAGCCATGGCCGGCCCCGGTGATGTATTCGGCGGTGGCGGCCAAGAAGGCCTCGACGTCCCGGGCCTTCCGGGATGCGAGTGCGCCGAAATATGCCGGCACATACACCTGTCGCGAATCGGCGTCGAGCGCTTCGAAGACCCCGTCCACCAACGTCTCCACCGGTATCATCGGGATGGCCGCCTTGACCGGATCGTTGTCGGGTTGATCGAGCAGTTCGGTATCGACCAACCCTGGGTAGACGGTGAGCACCCTGACGCCCGTCTGCCAGAGATCCACGGCCATGGCCTCACTGAACGTGGCCAGCGCCGCTTTCGACGCGTCATAGGCGGCCTCTCCGGGAGAGCTGAGCGTCGCCGCCACCGATGCCACGTTGACGATGAAGGCCCCGGACCTCTCGAGCAGGTGTGGGAGAAGGGCGAGGGTGAGCCGAACCGGACTCAGGAAATTGATCGCCATTACTGATTCCACGGTGTCGGGGGAGAGGGCGGTGACGTGCTGCCTCCGCGGTATTCCGGCATTGTTGACCAGCACGTCGACAGCCCCCAGCTCGTCGATGGCGGAGGCGGCCAGGCGATCGACGCCTTCGGGGTCGGCAAGGTCCACCACCCAGCGACACGATCCGGGAGAAAGCTCCCGAATGCGTTCGAGTACCTGGTCGAGTCGGTCTCGGCGGCGACCGCAGATTCCAACGGCAGCGCCCCGTCGGGCGAACTCCACGGCCAGCTCTGCTCCGATACCAGAAGACGACCCGGTCACCAGCACCCGTTTGCCGCTCCAGTCGATGACCATCGCCCACTCCTTCGAATCGTTCGATCGTCGCGAGGCTAGGGGTCTGGCCAAGACCGTCATTCAACCGTCAGCAGGGGTCGCTACCGTGTGAATGATGATCGGCGGTTTTACAGCCATTTCACCCGGACCAGCCATTTCACCCGGACCATGAGGATCCTGGTGGCGGAGGACGATGACGCACTCCGATCGGTGCTGAGCCGCGGGCTCACTGAAAACGGGTACGTGGTGGACACCGTCGAGGATGGCAATGCGGCTGCCTACTTGCTCCGCACCCACGAATACGACGTCGCAGTCATCGACTGGCGAATGCCCAAGAAAGACGGTCTGGAGGTCATCGAAGGAGCACGGCGGGGGGGAATCCGTACCCCGGTCCTGATGTTGACCGCACGGGACACTCCGGGAGATCGCATCACCGGGCTGAATGGTGGAGCGGATGACTACCAGGTGAAGCCATTCGACTTCGGTGAGCTCCTCGCCCGACTACGGGCCTTGCAACGGAGGCCTGCCTTACGGGCCGGACCATTGCTCGAGTGCGCCGATCTCCTGTTCGATCCATCGACCAGGATCATCACGGTCCGCGGAGCCCCGGTCGCACTGACCGGTACCGAGCTCGGGATCCTCGAAGTTCTGTTACGCCGGACACCTTCAGTGCTGACGCGACGGATGCTGGCCGAGCAGGTCTGGGAGAACGAGGCAGATGCGGTCGGTTCGAACACCATCGACGTCCATGTCGGTCGGCTCCGAACCAAGTTGGAGGGTAGTGAGGCCAGGATCGAAACCGTCCGCGGAACCGGCTATCGACTGGTCGGAACGTGAAACCACCGATCCGTGTTTGCTGAACGTTCCCACCGTCCGCATGCGGTGAGAGTCGCAATCGTCGCGACGGCCATCATCATGGCCGGGTATCTGATCGCGGCGATCACCTTGAACCTACTGGTGTCCCAGAGACTCACCTCGCAGGTCGACGCCCGCCTGTCCAGTGCACTGGCCGCCGCCGCCCTGCCGCCGCCCTCGTACTTCGGTGCCAAATCACCGATCAGCGACGCCGACATCGACATCGATGACGTCCCTACCTTCACGTGGAGGGTGACGAACACCGGAGTTGCGACGCCGCTCAGCACCCTGTCTCCCAAGCTCCCACATCACAGGTGGACCGCAGGTTCGACATCGATGAACCTCGGGGGGACGTCATTCCAACTGAAGGCAGCAAGGTGGGGATCAGGCTGGTTGGTCGCAGGTGAGACCAGGGCACAGATCGAACGGGCCAACAGTGCTCTCCGGGGACCCGAGTTCCTGTTCGGAGCGGTTCTGATGATCGTTGCCTTCATCGGTTCACTGATCATCGGGCTGCGAGCATCAGCGCCTTTGGAGCTCATTCACCGGCGCCAGGTGGCCTTCACGGCAGACGCCTCCCACGAGCTCAGGACCCCACTCAGTGTGATCGAAGCCGAAGTGGACCTCGCGCTCAGCAGACCCCGGTCCGAACAGGAGTACCGCCGCGTCCTCGAGAGGATCAGTGGCGAGGGGCTGCGCCTCCGGCATGTCGTCGGTGAGCTCCTGTGGTTGGCCAGAGTCGATGACGAGCAGGCTGCCGGCTCCTCCGGCAAGGAGACGGACGTCGTTGTGGCGACCCGGAATTGCGCGGACAGGTTCCAATCGGTCGCGTTGGCTCGCGGAGTGGACCTCAGGGTCGAGCTTGACGACTCCGAACCGGCCCTGATCAGGGCCGATCCGGAATGGATCGACCGGCTGGTGGGTGTCCTTGTCGACAACGCCTGTAAATTCGCCGGCCGGGGTGGCGAGGCCTTGGTCCGGGTCCGCCACGGCGGTGGTCGCGTCGTCCTCGAAGTGGAGGATGACGGACCGGGGATCCCCGACAGTGAACGAGCGCTCGTGTTCGATCGCTTCCACCGGAGTACCGATGAGCTCGGTGGGACCGGACTCGGACTTGCCATTGCCGACTCTGTGGTCAGGGCGTCCAATGGAACGTGGTCACTCGGCAACGCTCCGTCGGGAGGCGCCCACTTCGCCGTCTCCTGGAAGAAGGCCGTGCCTCGACGGACAGAGGTCCCGAGACATCCGCCGATCGGATCGGAGCTCCATAGTCCGCCCGTCTGATGAATACGCCATGGAACCGGTCTACGGTCGTGGTCCGGAATGTTGGGGCTTCACCCGCCCATCCTTCTGACATTCTTACGGATCACGGACGCGTCTTCACCGGACGTTCAGAATGGCCTTGTACGGTGGCTTACGTGCTGGACAACCCATCGGTGCTGGACAACCCGGTGAAAACTGCTGATCGGGAGATCATGTCGGTCCGGTACAGCGCCTCCGGCCTCGGCGCACAAGCGGCGCCCGATGGTGGCAGTGGGCTTCGGCCATGACCATCCATTCGGGTTGGTCCTTGGTATCTTGATCGTGCGGAGAGTCGCTCCCTTGATGAGGATCCACGCACGCAGTCATCGACTATGAGCACGCCCTACACCACACAGCGATCCGTGCCCGGCAGCCGTCGCGGGATCTCCCAAGAGCGACGGCGCCTCTACCGGCGTCGCCGGATCAAAGTCGCCATCGCGGCGGTGCTCGCTGTGGTCGTGCTCTCCTCAGGGATCTCCCTGGTCGGGGCCTTGACCAACCCGTCACTCGGCAGTTCCTTGCCCGCCCGCCTCGCCGAGTGGACCCGGAGCCATGGCGGGGCCAGCTGCGTCAACTGGGCGGAGAACGTCTGGTACAGCCATCACGCGCCGAAAGTCGGGGGGAAACCCCCGGCCGGCTCCATCCGCAAGGCCCACGCGCCGACCGTGGCCGTGACGACCGGTCCCCCCCATCTGCCACCACCTTCGCCGATCATCCCGTTCGCCAGCCCCCCGATCCCCGGGGAAGGCCAGTGGTCCCCGGCCGGCAGGCTGGTCGGGGGCATCCCGGCCATCTACGAGACGACCCTCCGTCCCGACGCTATCCACACCAGCTACGTGGTCGGTGTGGCCTGGATGGACACCAAGCTGCTCAAGGCCACGTTGTACTCGGGGAACCAGATCCCCGGGGGTGGTCCATACACCAACACGGCACCGATCCAGCCGTCTGCAGCAAGCTCACTCGTGTCCGCTTTCAATGCCGGGTTCCTCATGTCGGCAGCCAACGGGGGCTACTACACCGATGGGCAGATGATCATGCCCTTGCGTAGCGGCGCCGCCTCTTTCGTCGTGTACCGGAACGGTACGTCGACAGTCGGGGCATGGGGCAGCAACTTGACGATGACGCCGAACGTGGTCTCGGTGCGCCAGAACCTGGATCTGGTGGTCAACAACGGCCAACCAGTCCCTGGGCTCAACGCCAACGACACGACCCAATGGGGGGCGACACTCGGCGGTCAGATCTACGTCTGGCGGTCGGGCCTCGGGGTCACCGCCAACGGTGCCCTCGTCTACGTCGGTGGCCCAGGGCTCAACATCACCGATCTCGCCAACCTGTTGGTCCGTGCCGGAGCGGTACGCGCCATGGAGCTCGACATCAACACCGACTGGGTGAACTACTCCACCTATAAGCCGTCCACACCAGGAGGCCTGGCCAGTCCGAGCAATGGTTCGGTGCTGGTGACCGGAATGACAGGAGGACCCGCACGGTACTTCCAGTCGTGGTGGCAGAGGGACTTCATCACCATGTCCTCGGCATATCCCGGCTGAGCCGTGCTGGTTGGCTTGAGCCGTG
>DAHUZT010000066.1 GCA_027315005.1 Acidimicrobiaceae bacterium
ACACTGATCACGGTCGCTCACGCCGACGACAACCTGCTGTTCATGAGCCCCGACGAGCTCACCTTGATCCGGAACGGTGCCGCTGTACAGGTCGTCTACCTGACCACCGGTGACGCAGGCCGCGGCTCCGCCTACTGGCACGTCCGTGAGGCGGGAGCCAAGGCGGCGACAGCGGCGATGGCCGGTGTCTCCAATCGGTGGCGACGGGGGTCGATCCACGCCAACGGCTACGACCTCGTACTGGAGACGCTGATCGATGCGCCACGCCTCACTATCGTCTTCGTCCGCCTTCCCGATGGGGCGGTGGACGGTTCGGGGTACGCAGAAACGCACTACGAGAGCCTGAAGAAACTCTGGACCGGGGAGATTCCGGACATCTCGAGTGCCGACGATTCCCGGTTCACCTCAGGACAGCTCGAGGGAACGCTTGCCTCGATCACCACACAGTACCGACCGGACGCGATCTACACCCAGGATTTTCTCGGCTACTTCGGCGACGGTGACCACACCGACCACGTGGCCACCGGCCTCTTGACGACCCATGGCGTCAGGTCCCAGCTGGCAGGTGCAGGCGGGATCACCGGGTACCAGGGCTATCCGATCCATGCACTGCCGCCCAACGTGTCCGGGGAGCTGCTGGCAGAAAAGGAGCAGGCCTTCCTCGTGTACTCCCACTACGACCCAGATGGGTGCACGCCGCTGGCGGAGTGCTTCGCCCCGGGTTTCTTCGCTGCCACTTACGGGAGCTGGCTCGAGCGCCAATACGCTGTGGCGAAGATTCCCAGCGGCTCGACCGTGCCCCGCGCGATCCACCTGTCCTGATCCGGCCAGCGGTCGACCGACCGGTGCGTCCGGTTGGGAACGAACAGCCGGGCGAGGCACGGTGTGGCCACTCAGCCCGGCCCGTCTGCTATCGCGGTAGGTGGGATGATTGCCCTCAACTCGCTGGGCTGGGCCTCGGGCTGCCGGCCGGGCTGCGCGGCACTGAGCCGGTTCTTCCGTCGCATGAATGGCCGTTCGACCACGAAGAAGGAGGTGATCGAGAGGGCGAACGTGGCCACCACGGCAACTACCACCCTCAGCACGTCGTTCCAGTGGGTGCCGTAGTAGCGGATGGCGAAGAAGATCGGTAGGTGCCAAAGGTAGAACCCGTACGAGATCATGCCCATCAGGACGAGTGGCCTCCACTCGAAGAATCGACGACCTCGCCACCGGCCGTCGACAATGGCCAAGATGAGCACGGCGCAGGCGGCGTCGATGGCGACGAGGCCGCCTCGATAGAGAAATGGTCCGGTTGTGCCGGCCAACGGTAGGCAGATGAGCAGGAAGAGAGCAGCGACCCATGCTGCCTGGGTCAAGTACCGCTTGGGTTCTCGTCCGCGAATCCAGACATGGGCCACAAGACAACCGATCAGGATTGATCCGGCCCGCGTGTCGGTCCGAACGAAGTCGGCGTACCAGGAGCCCAGTCCCCGGTACATCATGGCCATGTGGACGTCGATGATCACCATCACCACGATGAGAGCGATCGCAACGCTTCTGAGGCTCCGCCGGACTGTGAGCGCAAAGATTGTCACCCACGGCCAGATCAGGTAGAACTGCTCCTCGAACGAGAGGGACCACATCTGCTGCAGTCCATTTGCGATATTGCCGCCCAGAGCGTTGGAGTTGAAAGCTAGCTTCCAGTTCGAATAGTAGAACGCAACCGAGAGCAGCGACGTCCACTCTTCGTGAAACGAGATTCCCTCGAGATAGGCGAAGATGGCCTGAAAGACGAGGACGACGAACAAAGCGGGGAGTAGCCGGAGGGCACGGCGCTGGTAGAAGGCCGCCTTGCCCACCTTGCCTGTCCTGGACTGTTCGCGCAGCATGAGCGCGGTGATCAGAAATCCGCTCAGGACGAAGAACGAGTCGAGTGACACTGTGCCACCGGGGATGACGAGGAGGGTCGGTATCGGCAGGATCACTTCGAGATGGGACACGAAAACGATGAGGACGGCGATGCCGCGCATGCCGTCGAGGCCGGGGACCGGTCCGAGCCTTCGGGCCGGCACCACGTCAGGCGAAGTGGCTGGGGACGGAGCGGCCATTCCGGACGGCTGCTCGTCGATGCTGGGCTCCTTATCCCGACGCTTGGGCCGATCCTCAGGCGCGTCCGGCGAGGTCATCGTGTCCTCGAGCTGGGCGCAGCGCGTGTCGTCCCGATCAACATGGCAAGAGGCCGCTTGGTCGCGGGAAGCGGCCAGATGGAACCCCACCCCATTCCTGTCACCGTAGCCGGATCAGGCCCGGAATTCGATACGCCAGATGGCCGAATACGAGCGGGCCCAGTAGGCACGAAGAGAGCCGAATCGTGCGATCTTGCCGGAGCCAGTGTCTCACGACTATTCGGTAGCGAGGGGAACGGCCGGGCAGTCGGATCAGTCGGACGGGTCCGGTATGGCCAGTGCCTGTCGGTGCCTCTGTCCAACGACGAGTGCGCCACCAGCGAATCCGGCGAGTGCCAGGGTGAACAGTACGATCCCGACGGTGAAACTCTCGGGCCAGTAGCGCACGACGACGGTGTGGTGACCCGGCGGCACGCGGGCCTCGAGCGCGATGCCGGACGACGTGTGCAGGCTGAGAGGACTTCCGTCAATACTGGCATGCCACCCTGGCGCGTTGCTGAGGTGCAGTGTGAGGAGCGAGGCCTTGGCTGCATCGGTGACCACCTTCCAGGTCGAAGGGTTAGGGTGGCGGACGGCTACGGGAGTACCGCCGATCGACCCCGACGGAAGCACCCTGTCGGAAGGGAGAGGGGAGAGCGTGGCCGCCGCTGCACCAGGTACGCGATAGAGGTCTTCTGCCCCTTGGCCCACGCCAATCCGCCTGACGAATGTAGAACCCGTCGGTGCACCCGTGCCGGGGTGGGTGAGGATGTAGCCGATTCCGAAACGACGTGCCACGGTCGCCGAGGTGACGTTGGGGCAGAACGTGGAGATGTCCTCGAATCCTCCCGATTCTCCGGTGTAGCGCTGCCACGACGCGAAGTACGCCTTAGGCAGCAATGGGTCGTAGACCGCCACCTGGTGCACCCCGAGCATGATGTTGACATTGGGGAGGATGCCGAGGCCGGGTGGGAAAATGCACGATCCGGTTCCGAGCCCAACCAGCGCTGAGCCAACCGTTCGCTGCAAAGTCATTTCGGCTGGATTGGGGGTGAGGCAGGTCGCGCTAGAAGACCAGACGAAGCTGCCGGCAGCTACGAGAAAGGCAGTCTGGCAGACTAGCAGGACCACGCTCGCTGTCCATCTGAATCGGCCTCGACCGTTCACTTCGGCCGCCCTCTCACCTCCGCCCGCCAATCCAGGCACTCGGCCGGGAGATCTCGCTCGCCACAGCACGTAGCCGATTACTGCCAACGCGCTGAGGGTCAAGGCGAACTCCGATACGAACGTCCGGTCTCGAATGTGTGGAGGAAGAGGTGACTGAAGGGCAAACGGGATGGCAGGAAGCCCCGGACCTGTCGCAAAGAGCAGACCAGTGACAACTGTCATCACCGCAAGCACTCCGAACAGCCATATCTCCTCCCGGTGACCTGCCTTCGCTCGGCTGGTCCAGGTCCGAAGGGACAAGGCGCCAATGTGACGGGAGCGTTTGGACAGGGTATCCGCTGGCGAGGCACGCCCGGTCCGAGCGTCACGCGTCGAGGAATCGAGCAGCCGGTCCAGGCCGGCACCGGCAAGCGTCGCGACTGCAAAGCTGGAGAAGATCACCGCCCGTGGCCACCGCACGGCGTGGAGCAGTGGAAGTGCGACCAGCATCCTGATGACCGGCGATGACGAGGCGACGACCAAGGTCACCACCCCGGCGACGATAAGAGCGAGTATTGCTCGGTCATGACGACGGATGACGGCTGCGACGATGGCGAGCGCGGTCACCAAGACACCGACGGCGGCGTACCAGGGATAGGTGTTGCCATCGAAGACCAAGTAGATGTTGGCAAGGTTGTGTAGTGACACCGCTGCCTCACCGTTGAGCTCACCGCCCCCACGGCTCCTCACCGATCCTCCAATCAGTTGCGCGCCGGGGAGCAGAAGGGGAGCGGCCAGCATCGCTCCGCCCACGACACCGATGGCCGTGTCGACGATCGGTTGAGCATGGAAACCTTCACCTCCGAAGATTTTCGCCTGGAAGAAGAAAAGCACGGAGGCGAACACGAATGCGGCACAACCAAGGAGTGCCAAGGTGTCCGGTTGTCCGGCATAGACGGACAGCGCGATGACGCCAGCAAGGAAAAATGTATGCCTCAGCCGTGCACCTCCCCGGTGCACCAGGAGAAGCGCGGCGAGCAGCCAACCGGACCAGGCGAACACGGATGCGACAGGCCATCCCACCCAGCCGAAGAAAGGGCCACCGAGCTCGAAGACCACACCGGCGAATGTGGACGCCACCACGCCGAGTCGGAGGGTGCGTCCGAACACATACGTTCCTGTACCGGCGATGACGATGGTGAGAACGACCTGGATGGTGTATGCGAACCGCAGCGGTGCTAGCCAACTGGCGATCGAGGGCACGCTGAACGCTGCCGACTGCCAATTGAAAGCCAACGGGGTGCCGAGCGCACTGTAGGGATTCCATAGTGGAAGATGCCCATGGTGGACCTGGGTCCAGACAAGGGACGTCCACGGGATCATCTGGGTTATCTGGTCGCTCTGGACGGAAGTGTGTACGGCGTGTGCAGGCGGAAATGCCAACCCGTAGGTCGAAAGGTAGTTATACGGGCCGAGCGAGCCTCCGTGGGCCAGTGCGGGGACGAGGACGGCGAGTGCGGCAGCGGTCACCCAGGCGAGACCCAGAAGGTCGGGGAGGATGCGGCGAGTTGGCGCCGCGCCGACGGCAGAGGCGGAACTGGCGACAGGTGGCTTCATCGATGGCTACCGCGGTTGTGTCGATCCGTCGCTCGGAAGTTCCGAGTCCGAAGAAGACAACTGGCGCCGTCTCCACCACTCGATGGCCGTGGCCAGCAGCAGGCCGAACGCGCCGAGCACGGCCAGGAGGATCCCCGCACTGAACGAGGTGGGCCAGTACGTGATCACGATGGTGTGGGTGCCGGACGGCAAATCGGCCCGCATCATGATCCCTTGATAGGGAGACAGGGCAAGGGACTTCCCGTCGATGGTGGCCCGCCAGCCCGACACGTCGGTGATGTGCAGGTGGACGACCGAAGGGGTTCGGACCGAGACGGTCATGGCGAACGTCGACGGGTTCGGAGAACTTACCGCGATGGGATGGCCGACCGCGTTCACAGTC
>DAHUZT010000069.1 GCA_027315005.1 Acidimicrobiaceae bacterium
GCCACCAGCCCGCCGACCAGAGGGATCATGGCCACGAGCGCCACCCAGAGCCCGAGCAGCAAAGCGAACGGGACGCCGAGAGCGAACAGGGTGACCATGACCACCACGCCGAACAGCACGGACATCGAGACGGTGCCGATCACGTAGGCCGTGACCTGACGGGAGACCCGCCGGGCGATCTCCTCCACGATCGCCCGGCGTGCCGGCCGCATGATCCCGAGGACTCCACGACGGAGCCGCGGCGCTTCGAGCAGCATGAACAACGACAAGAACCCGATCGTGATCAGGGCCAGGATGGTGGAGAACACGGCCTTGCCCAGGTTGGCACCGATGCCGAGCGCCGGCTTGCTCAGGCTGCGCGCGGCGGAGTCCAGCTTGGGCGCGTTCCGCTGCACCCATGACAGCAGGTGGAGGTGGGCCAGGGTGTGGGCCAGCCACCCATGATTCCGCCTGACGTCGCTCACCATGTGCGGAAGCTCCTCGGCCAGCCGGGTGAGGGCGTTCACCAGCGGGTAACCGAACAGTCCCAGCACCCCCGCGAACGCAACGACGGCGACGGCGAAGACGAGACCCACTGCGGCCCCCCGGCGGAAGCGGTGGCGCTGCAGGAAGTTCACCGCCGGGTTGAGCACCAGCGCCACGAAGGCCGCCGTCAGAATCCACAGGATCACCTCGCGCAACCTGCCGACCAGCCGGTAGGCCAGCCAGGTGAGGATGACGACGGCATCGACGGTGAGGATGGTGCGAAGTGGTATTCCCTTGTCGGCCGCCGCCTCCAGCAGCCGGCCGGTGCGGGACGGACCGGTAGGCTCGGGCTCCGCGTCCTGTGGACCGTCCATCTTTCCAGCATGGCAGGTCGCAGACCGCCGACGTGCCAACATGGTGGCGATGGGGTCGAAGACGCCTGCTTCGGGTACGCCGCCGCACCCTCGATGGTGGCACCGAGGACCCCTCGTCCGGCGCGAAGTCCGGCTCAGCGTGGCCACCGTGATCCTCTTCCTGTTCGTCTTCTACGTCGCGTTCCCGCTTCTCGCCGCCCACCGTTCCGACTTCGACACCCTGGCCCACATCGACCTGACCTACCTGGTGCTCGGGCTGCTCCTCGAGATGGGTGCCCTGGTCGCCTATGCACAACTGACCTACGCCGTGCTCCCCCACGGCGGCCCCCGCCGGCGCCGTCTCTTCCGGATCAACCTCTCCACCCTGGCCCTGAGCCACGTGTCGCCCGGAGGTACGGCCCCGGGTGCAGCCCTCGGCTACCGGCTGCTCACCCAGTCGGGCGTGCCCGGACAGGACGCAGGCTTCGCCCTCGGGACCCAGGGAATCGGTTCCGCCGTCGTCCTCAACGTCCTCTTCTGGTTCTCCCTGATCGCCTTTCTCGTCACCCACGGATTCCACGGGCCGTCGCACCACGGGACAGCCCCATCGCAGTCGGCGTTCATCCTGGTCATCGTCGCCGTGGCCATCGGAGCGGTCCTACTCGGCATCTTCGCTGGGCTCTTCGCCCTGCTCACCCGGGGCCGGAGGCGGGCCGGTCGGATCATCCACCGCGTCGCCGCCCGCCTCCGGTTCGTCGATGCCGGTCGAACCACCGCCCTCGTCGAGGGGCTCGCCGGACGGTTCTCCGCCCTCAACGAGGACCGGGCCCTCACCCGCCGGGCCATCGGATGGGCTGCGGCCAACTGGCTGCTCGACGCGGCGTCGCTGTGGGTCTTCGTCGCCGCCTTCAGCCATTTCATCTCTCCCATCGACCTCCTGATCACCTATGGCCTTGCCAACATCCTGGCCGCCATTCCGATCACACCCGGAGGGCTCGGTGTGGTCGAGTTCGTGCTGGTCTCGATGATCACCGGATTCGGCCCGTCGGCGGCGGAGGCGCTCTCGGGGGTGCTCGCCTACCGGGCGGTCAACTTCTGGCTGCCCATTCCGGTCGGGGGACTGACCTACGCCAGCCTCGAGCTCGAACGCCGGGATCGGTACCAGTCGGTGCGGCGATACGTGGTGGACCACCTGGTGGTGCTCCGGGCCCGCCTCACCCCACCGGTTAGCAGCGCTGCGGGCCACGGTCCGGACGTCCGGAGGACCGGCGACGACCAGCTGTTCAACGCCGGCGGAGCAGCCAGCGCCACCGGCGTCCGGTCGACGGTGGCCGCACCTCACGGACACCCCGAGCCTCAGGGCCCGGGACCACTGACGTTACCGGCTGAGCTAGCGTCGCTCGCCGGATCGGAACCGCTTCGGGCACAGGCGTCGGCGTACACCCCGTTCCCTCACGAGCAGGCACGACCTGGAGAGCTCTGAGCCCGACGCGCCCTGCACTGCTCCGGGGTCCGATCGACGCCGTCGCCCACTCGTGGCAGTGGCGCTGGAACCTGAACGGCGACCCCTCGATCGGGGCCGGCCGGCTCCACCCTCCATCAGGACCGAGCAACCACGCATCGGGCCCGTCGCGCAGCGCCCAGTCGAGAATGTCGACGAGCCGGGCCGCGATGCTCGGGTCGCGGATGGGGACCATCACCTCGACCCGCCGGTCGAGGCTGCGTTCGGTGACGTCGGCCGAGCCGATGAGCACCCGGGCGGTCCGTCCTGCGGGGCCGCCGAAACAGAAGATGCGCGAATGCTCGAGATACCGGCCGATGACCGAACGGACCCGTATCCGTTCCGACAGCTGGGGGACCCCCGGCCGCAGCGCGCATCTCTCACGCACGATCAGATCGACCGTCGTCCCGGCCCGGGAAGCCCGGTAGAGGGCATCGATGACCTCCGGATCGGTCAGGCTGTTGACCTTCAGGACGATCCGACCGTTCCCGCCGGCGAGCCGCTCCTCGTCGATGGCGGCCAACAGTGCCGACCGCATGGAGACAGGCGAGGTCATGAGCACATCGGAGGCATCCGGAGGCCGTGATCCGGCGAGGAGGTTGATCAGCTCGCCGATGTCCGAGCCGATGCCGGCATCGGCGGTGAACAGGCCCAGGTCCTCGTAGGCGACTGCCGTTTCGGGGTTGTAGTTGCCGGTCCCGATGTGACAGTACCGGCGTACCTCGTCGCCACGGGCCCGGACCACCAGGCACATCTTGGCGTGAACCTTCATGTCGCAAAGGCCGTAGACGACCTGGACCCCGGCTTCCTCGAGGGCCCGGGCACAATCGATGGTCGACCGCTCGTCGAACTGAGCCTGGAGCTCGACGACAGCGGTCACCTCCTTTCCCGACCGCGATGCCCGGATCAGCCAGTCCACCACCGGACTCGAGCCTCCTGCCCGGTAGAGGGTCTGTTTGATGGCGAGGACGTGCTCGTCTGCGGCCGCCGCCGCCAGAAACGCTTCCACGGAGGCCGAATAGGACTGGTAGGGATGGTGCACGAGCACGTCCCGTCCATCCAGCTCGGCGAAGAAGTCCGCACCGGCAGGGAACTCGACCGGGATCACCCCCGACCACTTCGGTGGAGACAGCTCCGGTCGGTCAAGTGCGGCGATGATCGCGAGGCCGGTCACGTCGATCGGCCCCTCCACCAGTGACACGTTCGATCGCGACACCCCGACCTCGTCGACCAGCATGGAGAGCAGGTCTCGAGGAATGTCCGAGGCCACCTCGAGGCGGACCGCCTGCCCGAACCTGCGACGGTGCAGCTGGAGCTCGACGGCGGCCAGCGCGTCCGTTACATCCCCTTCTTCCCGGAAGACGTCTGCATTCCTGGTGACCCGGAATGCGAAGTGCCCGTCGATCCGCATCGACGGGAACAACTGACCCACATGGGCGGCCAGCACCTCTTCGACCGGTACGAAGGTCCGACCGTCGCTCAGCTCCAGCAATCGGGGAAGCACCGGGGGCACCTTGACCTGGGCCACACGGCCATCGCCTGTCTGGGGATCGGTCACCCTGACCACCAGGTTCAGGCAGAGGTTGGAGATGTACGGGAACGGATGGGCTCGGTCCACGGCGAGCGGGGTCAACGTCGGGAAGATGAGCCGGTCGAATCGATCACTCAGCTCCTGGCGCGCCGAAGGTCCCAGCTCGTCCCACCCGGCGATCACCACCCCTCCGGCGGCCAACGCCGGTACCACCCCGGCGAGCAAGATCTCGGTTCGGAACCCGACCAACTCCTCGACCCGGCCGATGATGGCGGCCCGCTGCTCGTGAGGGGTGAGACCATCGGGTGACGAGGACCGGATCCCCGCGGCGATCTGGTCCTCGGTGGCCGCCACCCCCACTTCGAAGAACTGGTCGAGCCCCTCGGAGAAGAGCACCAGGAACCGGACCCGCTCGAGAAGGGGCGTCCGAGCGTCGTCCGCCCGGTGGAGGAGACGCTCGGCGAAGTCGAGCCAGGAGAGTTCACGATTGATGAACCGTGCCGCGGCCGCAGCCGAGGGGACGGCCCCCTCCGCCGACCGACCGGGTGTGTCCGAGGTGCTCCCCAGCACGACCAGCCGGCGGTGACCGGCCGACCCGTCGCCCCCCGATGATGGCTCAGACGACCCGTCGCCCCCCTTGGTCGCCGCCGGATCGGTCATCGGCCAACGGGGCGGCGACGCCGGGACCGGCTCCCGTGATGCCGTCCTCGTGTTCCCAGTTGGATGTCGTCTCCCCGTCGAAGTCAGCGATTGGCCCCGGACCGCATTCGGTCCTTCGAACCGGTCCACGGATGGCGGGCCTCCGCCGGACAGCATACCGGCGCCGATAGGCTCACCTGAGTGACGGCGACTGCTGTGACCACTCCGGGGTCGAACGAGGTGCTCCGGGGGTTCAAGGCGCGACGGCGCACGGAGCTCGGGTTGATGGTGGCCGCTGCGGTGATCATCGCCAGCGCCTACACCCTGATGATCCTCGGCTCCACGTCCAAGGTCCCGACCGACGTGGTGCCCCTGCTCGTCTTCATGCTCGCCCTCGGCGCGGTGGCCCACATCGCCAACCGCATCCTTGCTCCGGCCGCCCACCCGGTCATCCTCCCCATCTGCTTCCTTCTGAACGGCATCGGCTACGTCATCATCCTCCGCATCGACCTGGCAACCGCCCATTCGTACGCACCGTTACAGGCGCTGTGGACGGCGAGCGGTGTAGCGGTCTACATCGTCACCCTGGCGGTGATCCGCCGGTCGCGCGACCTCGACCGCTATCGATACCTGCTGCTGGCATCGGGCATCGGGCTGTTGCTGCTGCCGATGGTCCCCCACCTCGGTCGGGACATCGGCGGCGCCCGCCTGTGGGTGCAACTCGGCCCCGTCCAGTTCCAACCGGTCGAGCTGGCCAAGATCGTCCTCTGCATCTTCTTCGCCTCGTACTTCGCCGAGAAGCGCGAGCTGCTCTCCATCCCGACCGTCCGCTTCGGCAACCGGCTGGTCCTCGACCCGCGCCCTCTGATACCCATCGCACTGGCCTGGGGGTTCGCCATCGGGGTGATGCTGCTCGAGCACGACATCGGATTTTCGGGGCTGCTGTTCGCCCTGTTCATCGGGATGCTCTGGATCACCACCGGACGCACCAGCTACCTGGTGCTCGGCGTCGTGCTGTTCTCTCTCGGGGCCTTCCTGGCCGGCAGCTTCTTCGCCCAGACCCATATCCGCATCGAGGACTGGCTCGATCCGTGGAAGTACGCGACCTCCACCGGCGATCAGCTTGTCCAGTCGTGGTTCGCCATGGGCACCGGTGGCGTCGGGGGGACCGGCCTCGGCCTCGGCTACGGCGCCTCCAGCATCCCGGTTCCCCAGAGCGACTTCATCTTCGCGGTCATCGCCGAGGAGATGGGCCTGCTGGGTTCGACCATGATCGTGGTCGCCTTTCTGCTGCTGGTCGGAGCCGGGCTGCGCATCGCCCAGACCGCCCGGTCCGAGTTCGCCAAGCTCACCGCGGCCGGGCTCACCTTGATCATCGGCTTCCAGGCGTTCTTCATCATCGGTGGGATCGTGCGGATCCTCCCTTTGACCGGGATCACCCTTCCGTTCGTCTCCTACGGCGGTTCGGCCCTTCTGGCCAACTACGCGCTGATCGCAATCATCATGCGCATCTCCGACGAAGGCACCTCGGCCGTGGACGCCGAGGACCAGGCCGGTTTCGAACGGGAAGAGGAGCGGCGGAGACAGCTGCTGAACGGCGAGTGAGCCCGCGAGGACGGCGACCCTCCACCGTCAACTCGAACTCTCGACCGGGTTCGCCGGTGAGACGTCGCCGTGACCTTCGATGAGACGGCGGTCGACCAGGATGGGCACCGGCACCCGCTGGAGCTGGGCGACGGTGAGCCCGTCCGAGGGGCGGCACGACAGCACGGCCCGTCCCGAGCGACCCTGGAGATCCAGCTCGGCGAAGTAGGTCGATCCCTGGCGACCGACCACGCGCACGGCCACGACGTCGATGTCGAAGGAGCCGATCACCTCGGCCAGCAGTTCGGTGGTCAGCGGCCGGGGCGTGGCGATCCGTCGGACGGCATGGGAGAGGGCCACGGCGTCCTGGAGCCCGATCGCAAAGGAGACCTGGCGGCCGGGCGGCTCGGTCTCGCGCAGCACCACGGTGGCGAACTGGTTGGGGAGATCGACGCTGACCCCGGCCACCACGACCACCCTGAAGTCGCCCCGAGCGTGCTCCACCGGCGGGTCTTCCACCGGCGGGTCTTCCACCTGCGGGTCTTCCACCTGCGGGTCCTCCACCTGCGGGTCCTCCACCTGCGGGTCCTCGGTAGCGTCGACCGGCTCCGCCTCCGGGGACGATCCGAGAATGCCCGACTCGCTCACCGGACGCTCCGCGAATGGACGCTGATCGTGATTCCGACGGCAGCGAAGAAGCCGATCATCGCCGACCCCCCGTAGGAGAGGAACGGCAATGGAATCCCCGCCACCGGCATGATCCCCACGTTCATCCCCACGTTCTCGAACACGGAGAACACGATCATCCCGAACGCCCCGGCGCACAGCAGCCGACCGAAGGTGTCCCGGGCGAGCTGGGCCGTCCGGAGCACCCGCCAGGCAACCAGCCCGTACGCCAGCAGCAGAATGCCGCCGCCGACGAACCCGACCTGCTCGCCCACGGCGGAGAAGATGAAGTCGGTCTGCTGCTCGGGCACGTACGCCAGATTGGTCAGGGCGCCTTTGAACAGTCCTCGGCCGAAGATCCCCCCGTGGGCGATGGCCGCCTTGGCCTGGGTCACGTTGTAGGTGGCGGCCCTGGTGGCCCCGCTGGGGGAGATGAAACTGGTCAGCCGCTGGATCTGGTAGTGGCGCAGCAGGCCCAGCTCGAGGGCCAGCACCACCACGACTACCGCGGCGGCCACCAAGAGCAGCAAGTACCTCGCAGGCATGCCGGCGACCGTCAGCATGGTCATCAGGATGACGCTGAGCACGATCGCCGTTCCGAGGTCCGGTTGCTTGATGACCAGGATCATGGGGATCGCCGCCATCAGCACCAGTCGCACCAGATCGCGGAAGACCAGGCCGTCGGGCCGCCGCGAGCAGTAGGTGGCGATGGCAACGATCATCACCAGTGTGGCGAACTCGGACGGTTGGAGCTGGAGCGGTCCGAGGGAGAACCACCGCTGGGATCCTTGCCGGGCCGGCGTGCCCAGCACCGCGATCAGGGCCAGCACGATTCCGACGTAGAGCACCGTGCTGAACTGCTCGATTCGCCGGTAGTCGAAGAGGGCCAGCGCCACCATCACCCCGACCCCGATGACGAGGAAGATGGCCTGGCGATCGAGGAAGTAGTGCGGGTTCAGGCCGTCGAGGGCGAGCCACCCCCTGGTTGCCGAGTAGATCATCACCACACCACCGATGGCGAGGAGGAGCGAGATAGCTGCGAGCACCAGGTCGAAGCGGGCGGCCAGGTGCCTCGGACGGGTGGCGGTGTTGAGGGCGGCAGGGGCGTAGGTCACAGCAGATCTCCAGCGGATGAGGCTATCGGGCCGGTCGGCACCGGTTCGGGCACCCGGCCGAGTGGACCGGGGTTCAGGGCCGGTCGACCGGACCCCGACGGTGGGGCAGGGCTTCCCACATCGCCTCGATCGGCGGTTCGCAGCCCGTCCACAACCTGAGCTGCGCCGCAGCTTGGTGCACCAGCATACCGAGGCCGTTGACCGCCGTCGCGCCACGCTCCGCGGCCGCCTCGAGCCAGGGCGTCACCGGCGGGTGGTAGACGAGGTCCACCACCACCTGACCGGGCCCGAGGTGGGTGGGCTCGACCGGCCAGGCCGGAGCTGCCTTCGGCTCTGCCGGCCCACGGGGCGAACCGGCCTCGTTCTCGCCTGGGCCCATCCCGATCGGCGTCGCGTTCACCACCAGATCACACCCCGATGCGTCGGCGGTCACGCCGCGCCGGCCCACCGATCCGGCCAGGAGGAGCGCCCGCTCGGTCCGCCACTCGCTCCGGTTCACCACCACGACCTCCCGGGCACCGGCCCCGGCCAAGGCCACGATGATCGCCCGGGCGGCACCGCCGGCACCGACGACCAGACAGCGCCGGTCAACCGGCTCGAACTCGAGCTCCCTCCGGAGCGAGGTGACGAACCCGGAGCCGTCGGTGTTGTGGGCCACCCAACCACCGTCGCCTGCCACCACGCAGTTGGCCGCGCCGAGGGTCTCGACCAGCGGCGTGCGCTCGCCGGTGGCGGCCACCGCTTCCTTGTGGGGCATCGTCACCGACAGGCCGCGGATCCCGAGCGCGATCGCCCCGTGCAGCGCATCGGGTGCGCGCCCGGCGCCCACCGGAAACCCCACCGAGATCCAGGGCAGCTCGAGTGTGTCGAAGCAGGCGTTGTGGAGGAGCGGGGAGAGCGAGTGCGCCACCGGATCCCCGATGACCCCCACCACGACGGTCGCCGCCGACAGCGGACGGGCGCGGTCCGGGCCCGAGCGGGCCCGTCCGGTCACGGGACGCCCCGCCGGGCGGCGAGCGCCTCGTTGGCCAACTGTCCGGCATAGGTGCTCGAGAAGGCCTCGGTGCCGTCGGCTGCGACGACCACGAAGTAGAGCCACGATCCGGGCGGTGGATTGATGGCTGCCGCGAGGGCCGCCTCGGAGGGGAAGCTGATCGGGGTCGGGGTCAGTCCCTTGTTGAGATAGCTGTTGTAGGGACTCTGCAATGTGAGATCCGAGGAGGTGAACGCACCACCATCCCGTCCTTCGGCGTAGAGGACGGTGGCGTTCATCTGCAGCGGCATGTTGTCTGCCAGCCGGTTGAGGATGACCCGGGCCACCGGTCCGAGATTCTGCTGGATCACCCCCTCCTTCTCCACGATCGAGGCGGCGATCACCACCTGATAGGGGGTGAGGCCCAGGCGTCCGGCTCCGGCCACCAGTCCGAGGGCATCGGCTGTGGTGTCGAACCGATCGACCATCTGGGTAAGGAGCTGGGTGTCTGTCTCACCCGGCATCACGGTGTAGGTGCCCGGAGCGAGCAGCCCCTCCAAGTCGTGAGAGCCGGTGGGCCCGAACTGGGATCGGACCGTCCCGCTCGCCGCCACCGTGGCGAAGTGACCGGCATCGTGACCTGGCAGCTGGCCCACCCGCCGTGCCAGCTCGGACACGGTGAACCCGGGGGGAACCACCAGGGAGAACACGTTCGGTCCGTTCCCCACGATGCCGTCGACCGCGCCGAAGCTCGAATTCCGTCTCAGGGCGTAACGGCCGGGCTGGATGGTGACCCCGTCAACCAGGTTCCAGATCCGATAGGCGAGCGCGCTGCCGATGATCCTGTCCGATACCAGCATCGAGGCGAACTGCCCGGTGCCGGTGCCCGGGCGGACGGTCACGATGACCTGGCGCCCCGGTGGGCCCGACGACGACGACTCGTGGAACACCCAGAGCACGCCGGCTCCGATTACCACCACCACCAAGCCGATGATCATCACGACCGCCGTGCGCCAGCGGTGGGCCCGGTGAGCGAAGGGTCTGGCTCTGACCTCCGGGACCGGTGCGGCGTCGTGGGTGGTCATTCGGCCCTGCGATGCGCGGCCAGCCAGGCCTCGAGCAACACGGCGGCGGCCGCCTGGTCGATGACCGGCCGCCGGTCCCGTTCCGGGGTGCCGACGGTGGCCAGTGCCCGGTGGGCCGAGACGGTCGTGAACCGCTCATCGAACAGCTCGACGTCGATCCCCCTTCCGGCCAGGAGCTCACCGAGTGCGGCGGCCTCCTCGGCGGCGGCCCGGGCCGCCTCGCCGAGCGACCCGTCGAGCGACAGCGGCAGGCCGATCACCACCACCGTCGCCTCCTCCTCCTCTATCAGATCGACCAGGCGTCGGCGGTCGGCCGCCGGGTCCCGGCTCCGCACGACCGTGGTCCGGGGCAGAGCCATGGTTCCCGCGCTGTCGGCGACGGCCACTCCGATTCGCCGGGCGCCGAGATCGATGCCGACCGAGCGCCCATGTCTGGCCGGATGGTCAGTGCTCATCGTCAGTCACGACTCGCCGAGGAGCGTGCGACGGGCCTCGTCGAGAGCGGCGTCGATGCCCGCCGGGTTGCGACCGCCGGCGAGTGCGAGCTGGGGCGATCCGCCGCCGCCGCCGCCGAGCAGGGGTCCGATCGCCTCGACCAGCCGGTCGGCACGGAGCTCGACGGCCCCCACTCCAGCGGTGCCGACCGCCGCGGCCAGGGTGGCCCGTGTCCCATCCGGGCTGCCTGCCAACACGACGGCCCGCAGGCCACCGAGTTCCCGAACCGACCGAGCCAGCGCACGCAGGGCGTCCGGCTCCCGCCCGTCCAGGCGGACCACTGCGACACCGTCTCGAGCTTCGGCCACGAGGGCGTTGGCCTCGCTCCGCAGCTCCCGCTGGTGGATCTCCTCCAGCGCCTTCTCCGCCGTCCGTTGGCGCTCGAGCAGGCGGTCGACGGCTTGGGCCACGTGCTCGGGTTCGGTCCGGAGCAGGGCCGCCGCCTCGTTCAGTAGGTTCTCGCGCTCGGCCATCCGGTCGAGCGCACCGGTGCCGGTGACCGCCTCGATGCGACGGGTGTTCGCTCCGATCGAGGACTCGGAGACGACCGCGAACGGTCCGATCATCCCGAGAGCCCCGACGTGGGTCCCTCCGCAGAGCTCGATCGAATGGGGGCCGGCCCTCACCACCCGGACCCGTTGCCCGTACTTCTCGCCGAAGAAGGCCAACGCCCCCATGGCCTCGGCTTCGGCTCGAGTCGTCTCTTCCACGACCACCTCGGCGTCGGTCAACACCTCGCCGTTGACCATGGAGGACACCGCCCGGAGCTCCTCTGGCGCCAGCTTCTCCCCATGGCTGAAGTCGAACCGCAGGTGACCCGGAGCGACGAGCGAGCTCTGCTGCCGGACGTGATCACCGAGCACGGTCCGCAGTGCCGCGTGCAAGAGGTGCGTGCCGGTATGGTTCCTCCGAAGCGCATCGCGACGAGGACCGTCGATGGTGGCGAGAGCATCCTGTCCGGCGAGGACCTCACCGGTCACCTTCGCCCGATGGGCACTGAGCCCTGGGAGAACGGACACGGTGTCGTAGACATGGGCGGTACCCGACTCGGTCACGATGGTGCCGGTGTCCCCCTGCTGCCCACCCCCTTCGGCGTAGAACGGGGTACGATCGAGGAAGATCTCCGCCTCGCCGGACCGGCCGGAAGGCTCGGACACCAAGACGGCCAGCACCCTCGCCGGTGCTGCGTACCCGTCCGGTCTCTGGCCCACGAACAGTGTCGGGCCCTCCAGGTCGAGCACGGTCCGATATGCGGGTTCGTCCGCGGTCCGGACCTTCTTCGACGCCGCTCGGGCCTGGGCGCGCTGGTGGTCCATGGCTCGTTCGAACCCCTCGAGGTCGACTCGGGCCCCGCCCTCCTCGGCCATCTCGACGGTCAGCTCGACCGGGAACCCGTAAGTGTCGTGCAGCCGGAACGCTGTCGCTCCGGAGACGACCTCGCCCCCCGAGGCCAACTCGTCGGCCAGCAGTTCGGTCCCGGTGGCGAGGGTGCGGACGAAGCGTTCCTCCTCGCCATGGAGCACCTCGGTGATCCGACCGTGCTGCTCGACCAGAGCCGGGTAGGCGCCACCCAGCACCGACACCGCCGCGTCGATCAGATCGGGGGTCACCGTTCGGTCCCCCCCGAGCTGCCGGGCCCGGCGGACGGCCCGGCGGATGATCCGTCGGAGCACGTAGCCGCGGCCCTCGTTGGCGGGAACCACCCCGTCCGACGACAGCATGGCCATCGCCCGGCCGTGGTCGGCCAGGATGCGCAGCCCGACGTCGACTCCGCCGTCCCGTCCGTAGGTCCGACCGGTCACCGACTGGGCGGTCTCCAGCATGGGAACGAACACGTCGGTGTCGAAGATCGAGTCGGTTCCCTGGAGTAGCGGCAGCATCCGCTCGAGCCCGGCCCCGGTGTCGATGCTCGGGCGGGGGAGATCGGTCGTCCCCCCATCGGGTCTTCGGTCGTACTGCATGAAGACCAGATTCCAGATCTCGACGAACCGCTCGGTGCCACCTCGGGCCGGACCCCCGTCAACTCCGTGTTCGGCACCCTTGTCGTAGTAGAGCTCCGACGACGGCCCACAGGGACCGGTCTCCCCCATCTTCCAGAAATTGTCCTCACCGAGACGCTGGATGCGACGGTGCGGTACCCCCACCGAGTCGTGCCAGATCTGCTCCGCCTCGGTGTCGGACTCGTGCACCGTGATCCACAGCCGGTCACCGTCGACGCCGAGCGCAGAGGTGACGAACTCCCAGGCGAAGGGGATGGCGTCCTCCTTGAAGTAGTCGCCGAAGCTGAAGTTCCCCAGCATCTCGAAGAACGTGCAGTGTCGCTCGGTGGTGCCGACGATGTCGATGTCGACCGTACGGAAGCACTTCTGTACCGTGGTGGCCCGGGGCCAGGGCGCAGGTTCGTCCCCGACGAAGTACGTCTTGAAGGGCACCATCCCGGCGATGGTGAACAGCACCGTCGGGTCGTGGGGTATCAGGCTCTCCGATGGCACGGCCACGTGCCCTCGCTCGATGAAGAAGTCGGTGAATTCGGCACGCAGCCGGCCGGCGTCGACGCCTCTGGACGGGCTCACGACGCCCGGCTTGCCCGCTCGGAGAGCTCAGACCACAGCTCCTCCTCGCGCCGGAGCATCTCATCCCTCCCGGAGACCAGGGCGCCCCGTACCCGCGCGCCGGCCTGGCCGGCCACCTGCCGTGCCGAGCGACCGACCTCGGCCACCACCGAATCGGGCTGCAGCCGGGCCGCGGCCTGCTCGACGGTGCGCCGCACCTTGCGCTGTGCCCACAGAGTCGAGCCAGTGCCCACCGCAACACCGGTCAACAACCAGAAAGTCCGCTTGGGCATCAGGTCAACGCTTGCCGGTACGTTCGCCTCGACCCGGGTCGGGCACCGGAATGCCGTTCCGGGCCACCGTCTCCTCGCTCCCGGTCAGTCTCCTCAGGCCGGTGGCCGCTCCGGCCCGTACAGCCAGCACCTTGACAACCGGATTGGCGAAGGCCCGGTAGGCGAGCCGGGATGCCGAGTCGACGGTTGCGTGGACGGCCTCGGTCGAATCCAATACCGCACCGACCCTCTCCATCTCGACGGACGCCTCGTCGGCGAGTCGCCGGGCGTCGTCGATCAGAGGCCCGGTCCGATCCTCCAGGTCGCAGGCGATGGCAGCCAGGAGACGGGTCTGTCTGCGCAACGACACGACCGCAGAGAGCAGCACCAGGGCCACTACGGTGCCGAGGGCGGTGGCAACCAGGACGGCGATCTGACCGGCGGACATATGCGGTGCAGCTTAGAGCCTGGGGTCGCGTCGACCGGAACCGCCTGGGCCGCCGCCCGCACCGGTGGGTTCCTCCGGGTTGCCGATGAGCGCGTCGGTCGGGTCCTCGCTTTCCACGTCGGTCCGCTCGTCGCTTCCCCTCCAGCGACGAAGGCGTTCGGCCAGCACCGCTTCGTGCCCACGATCACTCGGCTCGTAGTAGGTCACGCCCTGGTGCGGCACGGGTCTGTAGGCCTGCTCGACCCACGCGCCGGACGCATCGTGAGGGTAGACGTAGCCCTCTCCTTGCCCGATGGCGGAGGCTCCCCGGTAGTGGCTGTCGGCCAGGTGGGGGGGGACCTCGGCGTGTCGGCCGTCGCGCACGGCCACCAACGCCCGGTCGAGGGCGACGGTGACCCGGTTCGACTTCGGTGCCGTGGCCAGGTGCACCACGGCCTGGGCCAGGTTGAGCTGGGCCTCGGGCAGTCCGACCAGCTCCACGGCCCGCGCGGCGGAGCTGGCCACCACGAGGGCCAGTGGATCTGCCTCTCCGACGTCCTCGCTGGCCAGGATGACCAGGCGTCGGGCGATGAAGCGGGCGTCTTCACCGGCCTCCAGCATCCGGGCCAGCCAGTACAGGCCGGCGTCGGGGTCCGAACCACGGATCGACTTGATGAAGGCGCTGATCACGTCATAGTGGCTGTCCTCACCGTAGTGGTGCAGCCGGATGTGGCCGGCCCTCTCGACGTGAGTCACCGACACCTCATCGCCCCCGGCCAGGGCCAGGGCCACTTCGAGGGCGGTGAGCACCGCCCGTGCGTCGCCGTCGGCCGAAACGGCGAGAGCGTCCAGCGCCTCGATGGTTGCGGTGGCCTGCTCGGCCTCGAGGGCCCGGCGGGCCACCTCGACCAGCTCCCTCTCGGTGAGTGGTTCGAGCCGCCAGAGCGTCGAGCGCGACAGCAGGGGTGAGTTGACCTCGAAGAACGGGTTTTCGGTGGTGGCTCCGATCAGCACGATCAGCCCCTCCTCCACCGAGGGGAGGAGGGCGTCCTGTTGGGACCGGTTGAACCGGTGCACCTCGTCCAGGAAGAGGATCGTCCCACGACCCTCCTCTCCGATCGACCGGCGGGCGGCGTCGATGACCTGGCGAACGTCCTTCACCCCGGCCGACACCGCCGACAGCGGTACGAACCGCTTGGCGGTGGCGTGGGCGATCAGCGAGGCCAACGTCGTCTTCCCGGTTCCGGGAGGCCCCCACAGGATGGCCGAGCTGAGCCGGTCCGCTTCGATGAGGGCCCGCAGCGGCGCGCCCGGGGCGACCAGGTGGCGCTGGCCCACCAGCTCGTCGAGGGTGGTCGGTCGCAGCCGTGCGGCCAGCGGGGCGCGGGCCGCCAACCGGGCCGCACCAGCCGCCGAGAAGAGGTCGTCGGCGTCTGCGGACCCCCTCACCGTCAATCCGCCGGGGGGAGGACGCGGAGCCCGAGCTCGGCCAGCACGGACGGAGTCAGGGTCTTCGGAGCACCGGTCATCGGATCGGAGCCGGACTGGGTCTTCGGGAAGGCGATCACTTCGCGGATGCTCTCCTCCCCTGCGAAGATGGCCACCAGACGGTCGAGCCCGACCGCGAATCCGGCATGGGGCGGGGCGCCGAACCGGAAGGCGCTGAGCAGGAAGCCGAAGCGCGACGAGGCCTCCTCCGGAGTGATCCCGAGCACCGCGAAGACCCGGCTCTGGATGTCGGCCCGATGGATCCGGACACTGCCCGAGCCGAGCTCCCATCCGTTCAGCACCAGG
Source organism: Acidimicrobiaceae bacterium (assembly GCA_027315005.1). Lineage (GTDB taxonomy): Bacteria > Actinomycetota > Acidimicrobiia > Acidimicrobiales > RAAP-2 > Bog-756. The sequence goes on from DAHUZT010000069.1 coordinate 15,453, forward strand.
TCGTAGGCTTGGGATCGGACCGAGGCCGGATCGGACTCCAACCGATCGAGGTCATCGGGATGGGGCATGGTGAAGGGGTGGTGGGCGGCGACCGGGTGACCCTCTTCGCCGGTGCCGTCGAACAACGGGAAATCGGTCACCCAGACGTAGCGGTGAGGCCCCTCGCCGACCGGCCGACCGGCGAGCTCCACCCGGAGGTGCCCGAGGACCGTGCACGCAACCCGGTGGGTATCGGCCACCACCAGGACCAGGTCCCCGCGAGTGGCGCCGGTCGCATCGAGCAGCCCGGAGCGCTCCGTCTCGGAGAGGAAGCGGTCGAGGGGCGATTCGAGGGCCCGGCCGTCGGGAGCATCGCCCACCACCCGGAACCAGGCCAACCCCTTTGCGCCGAGCCGCTTCGCGCGTTCGGTCAGAGCATCGAGCTTCGATCTCGCGGTGTCGGCCCCACCCCGAAGCACGATTCCCTTGACGCAGGGCGCACCGAACGCCTTGACCCCGGTCGCGTCGAAGACGGGAGACAGATCGACCAGCTCCATCCCGAGCCGGAGATCCGGTTTGTCGGTGCCGTAGCGGTCGATCGCCTCCGCCCAGGTCATCGTCACCACGTGCTGCGGGCGCTCCCCGGTGGCCGACTCGGCGGCACCGAGGACGGCTTCGGAAACGAACCCGAGGACGTCGGTCTGATCGGCGAACGATGCCTCCAGGTCGAGCTGGGTGAACTCGAACTGACGATCGGCACGCAAGTCCTCGTCGCGCAGGCATCGCGCGATCTGGTAGTACCGGTCGATACCGGCCACCATCAGGAGTTGCTTGGCCAGCTGCGGGCTCTGGGGCAGGGCGTAGCCGGAGCCCGGTGACAGCCGGCTGGGCACGACGAACTCCCGCGCCCCCTCCGGGGTGGGCGCCCACAAGAGCGGGGTCTCCACCTCGACGAACCCCTGCGCGTCCATGGCCGACCGGATGGCGCGGTTGACCGTTGCGCGCAGGCGGATGTTGGCCTGGAGCCGGGGGCGCCGGAGGTCGACGTACCGGTGCCGCAGGCGGACCACCTCGTCGACCTCCTGGCGGTCGTCCACCGCGAACGGCGGGGGGTCCGCGGGGTTGAGGACGGTCACCGTGCAGGGGCCGAGCTCGACCTCACCGGTGCCCAGCTCCAAGTTGCGTGTCCCCTCCGGTCGGCGACGCACCTCCCCTTGGACCTGGATCACGTACTCGCTCCGGACGTCGGCCGTTCCGTCGACCACGCACTGCACGACGCCGGTGTGATCGCGCAGGTCGACGAAGGCAAGATGCTCCCCGTGCTCCCGGCGTCTCGACACCCACCCACAGACGGTCACCGTCCGTCCCACATCCGCCAGCCCGAGGTCACCGCACATGGCGGTCCGCATGGAAGTGTTCATCGGCGACGGCGGCCGACGGATCAACGGTGGGCCTCTCTCGAGCGATGGGAGCAATGCGTGCTCATCGGGTAGGCGGTGGATCGGTGGGCAGACCCTCGCGCACAGCGGTCACCACTTCGGCCACCGGGACCTGCCGCTGCTCTCCGTCGACGCGCAACGGACGTAGCGCCACCACGCCGGCGCCGGCCTCGTCGGGTCCCACGATGAGGGCGACCCTGGCCCCGGATCGATCAGCCGATTTGATCTGCGAGCGCATCGATCTTCCGTCGAACGCCCGGTCGGCGCGCAGCCCGGCCCGGCGAAGGGACGCTGTCACGTCGCGGGCCCAGTCCCCTCCGGTGGTGTCGACCACGTAGGCGTCGAGAGGTGGTGGCGCGACCTCGAAGGCCGATTCGGCGTCGCAGGCGAGCAGCAGACGCTCCACCCCGACTCCGAACCCGATGCCCGGAGTGACCGGGCCACCCACCTGCTCCACCAGCTCGTCGTAGCGACCCCCGCCACCGATGCCGTTCTGAGCGGCGGCGAGGGCCTCAGAGGAGAACTCGAAGGCGGTCCGGGTGTAGTAGTCGAACCCCCGCACCAGCCGCACGTCGAGGGCGAACGGCACGCCGAGGGCGGCCAGCCCGGCACCGACCCGATCGAAGTGCTTCGCGCACGGTCCACACAGATGGTCGACGAACCGAGGTACGTCGGACGTCGCCTGTCTGCAGGCATCGCGCTTGCAGTCGAGCACCCGGAGGGGATTCGCGTCCAGCCGCTCACGATGCTCATCGCAGAGCCCATCCCTCCTCTGGGACAGCGTGGCCCGAAGGAGATCGAGGTAACCGGGCCGGCACACCTTGTCACCCATCGAATTGATCCTGAGGGCGAACCGATCGAGCCCGATCGAGCGGAAGAACGAGTCGGCCAGCCAGATGACCTCGACATCGAGATCCGCGTCCTCGGGCCCGAGGGCCTCCACTCCCAGCTGGTGGTGCTGGCGGTACCGGCCGGCTTGGGGACGTTCGTAGCGGAACGCGGCAGTGGCGTACCAGGCCTTGAAGGGGAGCGCTGGTCGATGCTGGACGAAGGCGCGGACGACCGACGCGGTCCCCTCGGGCCTGAGGGCGAGGCTCCGTCCCCCCCGGTCCTCGAACTCGTACATCTCCTTTCCCACCACGTCGCTCGCCAGACCGATCCCGCGCCGGAACAGCGCGACGTCCTCGAACATGGGGGTTTCGAGCAACCCGTAATCGGCTCGCTCGACGTGCCCGGCGAAACGGGCGACCAGCGCCTCCCACCGGACCGACTCCGGCCACAGCACGTCGTGGGTCCCGGCCGGGGCGCGCACCGCTGCGGGAGGGTCGGGCACCGGAGATCAGACCCGCTTGCCCGGAAGGATGCGGTAGACGTCGTAGACGGCGTCGAGGTTCCGGATCTGGCTGAGCACCGACTCCAGGTGACCGGGGTCGGCCAGCTCCACGTCGAAGCGCATCCGGCTGATCCGGTCGGCGTCCGTCTGGGTGTTGGCACCCACGATGTTGAGGTGGTGCTCAGAGACGACCTTGGTCACGTCGGTCAGCAGGCTGGACCGGTCGATGGCCACCACCTCGATCGTGGCGACGAAGACGGCCGAAGACCGATGATCCCATTCGACCTCGATCAGGCGCTCACGGGACCGGCTGGCCAGCGCGGCGGCATTGGAGCAGTCCGCCCGGTGGACCGACACCCCGCGTCCCCGGGTCACGAACCCGATGATCTCGTCACCGGGCACCGGAGTGCAGCAGCGAGACAGTCGGACCATCAGGTCGTCGAGTCCCTCGACGTACACGCCCACCGCCGAACCGCGACCGGGGCGAGCGGCGATGGGCTGCTGACGTGCGGTGACCGGGAGCTGATCCTCGTAGAACCCCCCTCGCAGATCGCGCAGCAGACGTTGGGCGACGGCCCGGGCCGACACCCGGCTGTCACCGACGGCGGCGTGGAGAGCGTCGAGGTCGGCATAGTTCATTGTCCGGGCCACTTCGGCCAGCGCGTTCTCGGAAGCCAGCTTCTGGATGGGCAACCCCTGGCGGCGGAGCTCCTTCACCAGTTCCTCGCGACCGAGCTCCATCGCGTCCTCGCGTCGCTCTCGGGAGAACCACTGCCGGATCTTCGTCCGGGCCCGCGACGATGCGACCATGTCCAGCCAGTCCCGGGACGGTCCCGCCGTCGGCGACTTCGAGGTGAAGATCTCGACGGTGTCGGCCGAGCTCAGCGGGGTGTCGAGCGGGACCAGGCGACCGTTCACCTTGGCACCGATGCACCGGTGGCCCACCTCGGTGTGAATGGCGTAGGCGAAGTCCACCGGGGTTGCGTTGGCGCTGAGCGCGATCACCCTTCCCTTCGGGGTGAAGACATAGACCTCGTCCTCCTCCAGGTCCAGCTTGAGGGCTTCGAGGAACTCGATGGGATCGGTGGTCTCGTTCTGGAAATCGACGATGCGCTGCATCCATTCGATCTCTGCGGTGGTGGAGGAAGTCTCCTTGGCCAGTGCCAACCGTTGCGCGCGCCGGTGCTCCTCTGTGATGGCGGTGCCGTCCTGGTCGCCGATCCCCACCGCAGCCGGCCGGGCCTTGCGGCGCCCGCGCGTTGTCCGTTTGTTGCCGTCGTGCACCGCGGTGGTCCCGCGGTTGGCACGCTCGGAGGACCGGTCGCCACGGGTGGGATCCACCTTGTAGCCCCAGTGCGCGGCGATCCCGTACTCGGCGCGGCGGTGCATCTCATGGGTCCGGACCTGGACCTCGATGGGCTTGCCGTCGAGGCCGATCACCGTGGTATGGAGGGACTGGTACAGATTGAACTTGGGTGAGTTGATGTAGTCCTTGAACCGTCCCTGGACGGGTGACCAGATGGCATGGATCGAGCCGAGCGCTGCCCAGCAGTCCCGTTCCGCCTCGACGATCACCCGGATGCCGACCAGGTCGTGGAGGTCGTCGAACTCCTTGCCCCGTACCACCATCTTCTCGTAGATGCTCCACAGGTGCTTCGGTCGTCCGGTCACCTCGGCGGTGAGCCCGCTGGCGGCCAGCCGTTCGCGTACGGCCACCAGCACCCGAGCCAGGAACTCGTCTCGCAGCGGAGCCCGGGAGGCCACCATCTGCTCGATCTCGGCGTACCGTTTCGGGTGGAGGGTGGCGAAGGCCAAATCCTCGAGCTGCCACTTGATCTCCTGGATCCCCAGACGATGGGCCAGAGGGGCATAGATGTCGAGCGTCTCCTGGGCCGTGCGGCGCTGCTTCCACTCGGGCATGACCGACAGGGTCCGCATGTTGTGGAGGCGATCGGCGAGCTTGATGATCAACACCCGCCAATCGTCGGCCATCGCAACCAGCATCTTGCGCACCGTGGCCGCCTGCTGGGCCTCCTTGGAGTCGAACTGCAGGCGGTCGAGCTTGGTCACCCCGTCCACGATCAGCGCCACCGTGTGGCCGAACTCGGCTTCGACCAACTCGACGGTCACCCCGGTGTCCTCCACCGCGTCGTGGAGGAGTGCGGCGGCGACGGTCTGGGCATCGAGCCCGAGGTCGGCGACGACACCGGCCACGGCGATGGGGTGGGTGATGTAGGGCTCGCCCGATCGGCGGAGCTGTCCGGCATGGGCGGCGGCCGCGACTTCGGCCGCCCGGGTGATCAGGTCAGTGTCGCCCTCGCGGTGCCGGCGCAGGTAGGCGTCGACCACCGCTTGGACGAGAGCTCGCTCGGCCGGGCTCAGTGCCCGCCCGCCGGATCCCCGCTGCTCGACCGCGTTACCGCCTGCCGGGGTGGGGGTGGCCACTGCCATGCAACCAGGCTACTCGCCCCGCCGTCCACTCCGGTGGCCCGTAGGACCGGGTCGCCGGCGATCAGCCTGGTCAGCGCCGCTTGCCCTTGGCCTTGCCCTTTCCCTTGCGCGGGCGCGGTGGCGGCCGGTTGCCCCCCGGACGGGTGGCTCCCGACGACCCACGAGGAGCTGCCGGACCGGCTTCTGTGACCTCGGCCGCCGCGCCGGGTGTCCCGAAGGGAGGGTCCGCCACCGCGGTCGAGGTGCGCGGAGACGGCTCGGCTCCCCTGGGGCGGATGACCCCGGCAGCCTGGGCCCGGGCCCTCACCTGCGATCGTCCCCCCCCGGCTCCTCCCCCCATCATCGCCGCTGCCGCGGCCGGGGTGAGCACGCCGACGCGGTCACCGCGCGTCTCGAGGCGTTGGCGGATGGTGACGTAGCGGGGTTCGCGCTCCTTCATCATCGACAACAGGGGGGAGGCGATGAAGATGGACGAGTAGGCGCCGCTGGTCAGGCCGATGACCAACGCCAGACCGAAGTTCTCGAGGGAGATCGCCCCGAGGAACAGGGCGCCCACGATCAGGACCGACAGCACCGGCATGATGGCCACCAACGACGTGTTGATCGACCGGGCCAGGGTCTGGTTCATCGAGAGGTTCACCATCTCCGAGTAGGTGATCCGGCCCGAGGCCCCGAGCCCGTTCGAGTTCTCGCGTATTCGGTCGAAGACCACGACGGTGTCGTACAACGAGTAGCCGAGGACGGTGAGCACCGCCACCACCGTGTCCGGGGTGACCTGGAACCCGGTCAACGAGTAGATCCCGGCCGTCACCAGGATGTCGTGGATCACGGCGATGATGGCGGCGACCGCCATCTTGAACTCGAAGCGGACCGAGATGTACAGGGTGACCGCGATGAAGAAGACGATGAGGGCCTCGATTGCCCGGGCGGTCACCTGCGACCCCCAGCTCGCGCCCACGTCGTTGATGGAGACCTGCTCGATCGAGGTGTGGGCGGCACGGGCCAGCGCATCCTGGACCTGGTTCCCGATAGTCGTGCGCTGGGCAGGGGACTTCCCGTTCAGGTTGGCGGTGACCTCGATCTGCCGGGTGTGGTTGAGCTGGTTGGTGAACTGGACGACCGTGGGCTGGCCGAGGCCGGCTGCCTCCACCGCCGAGGTGGCCCGAGCGACGGTCAGCGTCGGGGAGGAGACCTCCCATGACTGGCCCCCTTTGAAGTCGATGCTCCAGTTGAATCCGCGCACACCGATCGAGATGATCCCGATCAGGATCACCAGGATGGAGGCGGTGAACCACCATCGCCGATTGCCGATGAAGTCGAATGCCGTCTGGCCCCGGTAGAGCCGGATCAGGACGTTCGGCCGTCGATGCGACCGGCCTTCGGACCGGCGGCGGCCCGCGACTTCCTCCAGCTCCTCCTCGAAGGCCTCCTCCAGCTCGGCGCCCGAGGTCCCTGCGGTTCGACCTCGGTCCTCCCCTCCGGGGGAAGAGGTGTCCTCCCTACTCACGATCGACCTCCTGCCTCGAGCTCGGTCCGCTTCACGGTCGGGCCCCGGCGGTCACGCCCAACCCGCTGGCCACGCTCATGCCGCGCACCTCGGAGCCGCTCCGGGTCCGACCCAGCAGGATCACGAACGGACGGGTGAAGAAGTAGGTGACGAACACGTCGAGCAGGGTGGAGATGCCGAGGAACAGGGCGAATCCCTGCACCGGACCGATCGAGATGTAGTACAGGATCACCGCGCCGAGCAGCGACACGGCGTCGGCGGCGAGCACCGTGCGGAAGGCGCTGGCGAAACCCCGGTCGACGCTGGTGCGGACCGTCCGGCCCGAGCGCGCCTCGTCCTTCAGGCGTTCGAAATACACGATGTAGGAGTCGACGGTGATCCCGACCGAGACGATGACCCCGATCACCCCGGCGAGGTCGATGGTGATGCCGCTCTGGCCCATGATGGCGATGATCGACCACAGAAGCGCTCCGGTCACCGCCAGCCCGGCCACCACCACCAGACCGAGCACGCGGTAGTAGAAGATGACGTACAGGAGGACCAGGGCCAACCCGGCCAGCCCCGAGATCAGCCCGGCCTGGAGGGACGAGCGGCCGAGGGTGGGTGAGACGGACTGGACGGTCTGCTGATCGAGCTTGACCGGGAGTGCGCCGTAGTTGAGCTGGGTGGCGAGGGTCTTGGCCGAGTTGGCAGTGAAGTTGCCGGTGATCTGGACCTGACCGGCGAAGGAGGTGAAGGACTGCTGGCCGGGGAGCGTCCCCGGCGCCGAGATGACCTGACCGTCGAGGTCGATGCCGACGAAGGCATGGAACTGCTGGCGGGCGAGAGTGTCCCAGGCGGTGGCGCCCGCTCCGTTCAGGCTCAGGTTGACCGCCCACTGGCCATTGGTCAGCAGTTGGGCGCTGGCCGATTTGACCTGATTGCCGGTCACCCCCGCCGGACCGAGCACGCACCGGCCCCCGAAGCAGGCGCTGCCCGAGCCGGGCAGAAGGACCGTGGCGTTCTTGTTGTCGTTGTTGGGGGAGGTGGAAGCGTAGCGGGCGAACTGGGGGTCGGGTCCGAAGCTCGAGTTGCCGATCCCCCCGTTGGAGTTCATCTGGACGTTGGCCGCGGTGGCCTGGTAGGTGGTGCCGCAGGTCGGGAGCGGACCGGTCTGTGGGGCCTGGCCCTTCTTCACGGTGTACGCCGGTGCGTAGCATTCGACGGGCCGGAACAGCAGTTCGGCGGTCTGCCCGAGCGTCTGCAACAGCTTCTGGCTGTTCTTCACACCCGGGACCGCCACCGCGATCTGGTCCTTGCCCTGGCTCTGGACGGTGGCGCCGCTTGTGCCTGCGTTGACCCGCTCACCGAGGATGGTGATCACGGTGTCGAGCTCGGCCTGGCTCACCGGGCGCTGGGTCCGGTACACGACCGAGAGGCCTCCGGCGAGGTCGAGTCCGAGCTTGGGTGACCAACCGGACGACACGGTCGCCACCAGGGCGACGGCGGCCACCCCCACCACTGCCAGCAGGCTGATCCAGAGCGGACGCCGATCCTTCATGGCTGCCTACGGGTTCGAACGCCCGCGACGGCGACCCCGGGCGCGCGCGGCGTTACCTGCTCCCTGCTCGGGTGGTCCATCCGGCACAGCACCCTCCGGCGGCGGGTCGCCACCGTCGTGGACCGGGTCTTCCTCGCCTGCGTTCCCATCCCCCTCGTCGAGACGGTCCTCCTCGTCGGAATGGTCCTCGACGACCTCCGCCGGGTCGCCGGTCCCTCCCGTACCGTTCAGCGCGGCACCTTCCGGAAGGTCCGCACCGGCGGCCTCCTCGTGGTCGTCCTCGTCGTAGTGGTCGTCCTCGTCGTAATGGTCGTCCTCGTCGTAATGCTGGTCCAGGTCGTCGTCCAGGTCGTCGTGACCGTCAGTGGTCGGAGGTGATACCTGGCGGAGGATGTAGGGCCTGAGGACGACGAAGGACGCTCCGACGCTCGTCTCCAGTGTGATCCGGTCCCCGTCGATGTCGATGACGTGACCGACCAGTCCTCCTGCGGTGAGCACCTCGTCACCGACGTCGAAGGTGTTCTTGGCTTCTCGGGCCAGCTTCGCCTTGCGCTGCTGGGGTCGGTAGAAGAAGAAGTAGAAGCCGACGCCGATGATGATCAGGATGAACAGAAACGAACTGCTCGACGACGTGGGCTTCTTGCTGGTCGCCGCCACCATAACGGGCAGCATGGCCAGAGCGGCGGTCATCGGGCGTCAGAGGAGGGGTAGGAGGTCCACACGGCGGACCGACTGTAGCCCAGGCTCACCCGCCGGAGGGACCGCCCGTCCGGTCGGGCCAGCGTGCCCTGATCTCGGCGCGCAGCGCTTCGAGCCGGCCCCATGCGATGGCGGACCGCGCATCGGCCATGAGCCGGCTCATGAATGTCAGGTTGTGGATGGTGAGCAACCGCCACGCAATTGGTTCGCCCACGCCGAGGAGGTGGCGCAGATACCCTCGTGACCAGCGACGACACGTGATGCAGTTGCACGTTGGATCCAGCGGGCCATCTCCGTCGGCATGGATCGCGTTGCGGAGGTTCAGCCGACCGGTGCTGGTCAGGACCGATCCGTGCCTCGCCATCCGGGTCGGTGCCACGCAGTCGAACTGGTCGACCCCGAGAGCCACCGCCTCGATGATGCCGACGGGATCGCCCACACCCATCAGGTAGCGGGGCTTGTCCGCGGGAAGGTGCGGGACGGTGGCGGCCAGTGCCTCGAGCATGGCGGATCGGGGCTCTCCGACCGACAGGCCGCCGACCCCGTAGCCGTCGAAGCCGAGGGCCACCGTCCGTTCGGCGCTCTCCCGCCGGAGATCGGGGTCGATCCCACCCTGTACGATCCCGAACAGGGCCTGGCCCTCGGGCTTCTCGTCGAGCCGGTCGAAGTGGCGCCGGGCTCGTTGCGCCCAGGCCAGGGTCCGTTCGACTCCCTGGCGTACCACGTCGTCCGCCGCCGGCAGTGTCGTGCACACGTCGAGTGCCATCTGCACGTCGGCTCCGAGCGTCACCTGGACCTCGACCACCGACTCCGGGGTGCAACGCAGGCGGCTTCCGTCGTAGACGGAGGTGAAGGTGACACCCTCATCACAGACTTCGGGCGACAGCGAGTGGATCTGGAACCCACCCGAATCCGTGAGCAGGTGTCGTTCCCAACCCATGAAACGGTGGAGCCCGCCGAGCCGAGCCACCACCGCCGGACCCGGTCGGAGCATCAGGTGGTAAGCGTTGGCGAGCACGATGTCGGCACCGACGGATTCGAGGTCGGCGCCGTCGAGCGTCCTCACCGCGCCCCGGGTTCCCACCGGCATGAAGATCGGCACGGGATACACTCCCCGGGCCGTGGTGACCGTGCCCACCCGTGCCTCACCGTCTCGTGAGTGCACCTCGACCGGGCTCGAGTTCGAGCTCACGGGAAGACCGATGAAGCCAAAGCGGACCTGTCCTTGCGCGCGACGATCATTGCGTCCCCGAACGACAGGAAGCGATATCCCTCGGTGAGCGCCTCGGCGTACAGCGCTCGCCACTGCGGCCCGTAGAAGGCCTCCACCAGCAGCAGAAGGCTCGATCGGGGCAGGTGGAAGTTGGTCAGGAGCAGATCGACCAGCCGAAATCGGTACCGGCCATGGATGAAGAGCCTGGTCCGACCCGACAGCTGTCCGGTGAGCGCTGCTGATTCGAGGGCGCGGACCGCGGTGGTCCCGATGGCCACCACCCGCTGCGCCCGGCCCACCGCCGCCATGGTCTCGGCGGGAACCGCATAGCGCTCCGCGTGCATCTGGTGGTCCTCGGCCCAGCGCGCCGACACCGGTCGGAACGTGTCCGCCCCGATGGTCAAGTCACACCGGGCGACGGTGGCCCCCGCGCTGCGGCACCGGTCCAAAAGGTCCTCGGTGAAGTGCAGGCCGGCGGTGGGTGCCGCCACCGACCGATCGCCGACAGCCCGTCGGCCGGCGTAGACGGTCTGGTACCGATCGGGATCCGAGAGCGGGGTATGGATGTAGGGAGGGAGGGGAACCGTACCGCTCCGCTCGATCACCGACGGTTCGAGTACGCAGACCGAACGTCGACCGTCGTCATCGTCTCCGACCGGAGGACCGACCTCGGCGACGGGGGATCCCTCCGGGGTCTCGAAGAGCAGGGTCCCCGGCCGGAGCCGCCGGCCTGGACGGACCATGGCCACCCACCGCTCGGGACCCGATGGGGCGACCGGTGGAGGCCCCGCGGTCGCGGTGTCCCGCTCGAGCAGCAGCAGTTCGGCCCGACCTCCGGACGATTTGAACAGGTGCAGCCGGGCGGCGAGGACACGGGTGTCGTTCACCACGAGCACGTCGCCCGGACGGAGGAGGCGTGGCAGCTCGCCGACCGTGGCATGCAGCGGCACCCGGGTGCCGGCGACCTCAGGGGCGACCAGCAACCGGGCGGCACTCCGGGGTTCGACCGGGCGCTGAGCCACCGCATGGTCGGGCAGCTCGTAGGAGAAGGACTCCATCGGGATGCGCGGCGATCTGTTCACGACCGCAATGGTGCCAGACCGGTCCGGCCCCGCTCCGTCCTCGGAGCAGGCGTGCCTCAGAGCAGGCGCGCCTCGACTGGGGCCAGACCGAGGTGCTCGAAGGCGCTCCGACCGGCCAGCCGACCGCGCGCAGTCCGTTGGAGGAGGCCGCGCTGGAGAAGGTACGGTTCGTAGGCGTCCTCGATGGTGTGGGGTTCTTCGCCGATGCACTGGGCCAGGGTGGTGAGGCCGACCGGACGGCCGGCGAACCGGCGGCACAGGACGTCGAGGATGGCGCGGTCGACCTTGTCCAGACCCAGCCGGTCCACGCCGAAGACCTCGAGTCCGGCGATCGCCGACTCCGAGTCGATCCGTCCCTCGGCCCGGACCTCGACGTAATCCCGGACCCGCCGGAGGAGGCGATTGGCGATCCTCGGGGTCCCCCGCGACCGTTCCGCGATCCGCTGCGCCCCAGCCTGATCGATCGACACCCCGAGGATCCCCGCGCTCCGCACGACGATGGCCTCGAGCTCGGCGACGTCGTAGAGGTCGAGACGTCCGACGAACCCGAAGCGATCGCGCAAGGGTCCCGCCACCAAACCGGTGCGGGTGGTGGCACCGACCAGCGTGAAACGCGGCAGATCGAGCCGGATGCTCCGGGCCATCGGCCCCTTGCCTATGAGGATGTCCAGCTTGAAGTCCTCCATCGCCGGATAGAGGATCTCCTCGACAGCTCGGTGCAACCGGTGGATCTCATCGATGAAGAGGACATCCCCCTCCTGGAGGTCGGTGAGCAGTGCAGCCAGGTCGCCAGCCCGGACCAGGACCGGCCCCGCGGTGATGCGGAGCCCCACCCCCATCTCCGCGGCCACGATCCCGGCCAGCGAGGTCTTTCCGAGACCTGGTGGCCCGGCGAACAGCAGGTGGTCGACTGGCTGTCCCCGCCTGCGTGCCGCTTCGATGACGATGTGGAGGTGCTCGGTCAGCTGTCCCTGCCCGATGAACTCGGACAGGGTCGCGGGCCGGAGCCCGGCGTCCTCGGCCTCGTCGGCCGGGGCCGAAAGCGGATCGACCGGCCTTGTTGGGCGAGACGGGTCCTCTGCGGTCGATCCGTCGGGGAGAGAGGTTCGGGTCGGTTCGGACTCCGACCCGCCACCGGCCGGACCGTCTCCGATCACCACCTCGCGCCGCCCCGTCGCGGTCATCGGTGCGCCAGCTGACGGAGGGCGGATCGAATCAGCTCCTCCACCGGCGGCTCCCCGCCCACAGCCTCGAGGGCCCCTCGGACTTCTTCCGGCTGGTAGCCGAGCTCGAGCAGCGCGGCGCGCGCTTCGGCGTGGGGGGACACTCCACCGTTCGGGCCGGGCTCCTCCTCCAGGCTCGGAAGGCCGAACCGGGCCTCGAGCTCGATGAGCAGGCGAGCCGCGGTCTTCTTGCCCACGCCCGGAACACGGCAGAGGGTGTCCAGGTCGTCCTCCAGGACGGCCGTCGAGAGGGTGGCGGGCGAGAGCGAGGAGAGGATGGCCATGGCCAGTGATGGCCCGACTCCGTGGGCACCGAGCAGTGCCTCGAAGCACCGGCGTTCATCCGCGTGGGCGAAGCCGTACAGCACGATGGCGTCCTCTCGAACGTGGGTGTGGACGTAGATCAGCACCGGGGAGGCCGACCGGACCAGGTCCTGCGCAAACGGCGGCGGCACCGACACCCGGTAACCGACACCGCCGGTCTCCACCACCACCTCCCCCGCCGCCGGGCGGTCGATGACCGCCCCTCTGAGCGAACCGATCATGGTCGTCCTCCTCGGTCCCATCCCCTGGCACGCTCGACCGGCCCCGCCCCGGTCGGCAGCGACGCAAAGCCAGTCGCTGCCGAGGCCACCGCCCGCCTGAGTGAGCCACCGGTCAGGTGGCAGGCCGCCAGTGCCAGGGCATCGGCCACGTCCGGGGGGCGCGGTGGGTCGGACAGCCCGAGCACCGAGGCCACCATACGTTGGACCTGCTCCTTGCCGGCCGACCCGTACCCGACGAGCGCCTGCTTCACCTCGTTCGAGGTGTACTGCGCCACCTCGCATCCGGCCTCGGCGGCGGCGGCCAGCGCCAGGCCGGCGGCCATCCCGGTGGCCATCGCCGTCCGGGCGTTGACCTGGAAGAACACTCGTTCGACCACGACGGCGTCCGGCCGGAACTCGCTCATGAGCAGCCGGAGCTCACGGGCCAGCACGCCGAGACGGTCCGGGAGCGCCTCGGCGGGCAAGGTCGAGATCACCCCCCCGGACACGGCACGCAGCTCCGGCCCTTGCCGGGTGACGACTCCGTACCCGCAGCGCGACAGACCCGGATCGATCCCGAGGACGAACACCCGTTCGATCGTAGCGGCTGCATGGCGGGCGGTTGCGGATACCCGGTCCCGGACGGCAACCCGTAGGAAGGCGCGGACCCGTCCTGTCGTCACCCCTCGAATCCGGCCAGGACCGCGTCGGGGATGTCGCAGTTCGCATAGACGTTCTGGACGTCGTCATGGTCGTCCAGGGCCTCGATCAGCCGGAGGACCTTCTTCGCCTCGGACTCCTCTTCGACCTCGATCGTCGAGGTCGGGACCATGGTCAGCTCGGGAGCACCGGGCTCGAGCCCCGACGTGACCAGGGCGTCGTGAACCGCGGCCAGATCGCCGGGAGCGGTGGTCACCACCCACCGCTCCCCCGCGTCCTCGAGGTCCTCGGCGCCGGCCTCCATGGCCACTTCGAGCACGCGCTCCTCGTCGAAGGAGCTCGGCACGCTCACCGTACCCTTGCGGTCGAACTGCCAGCTCACCGCGCCGGGCTCGGCCATCGAACCGCCGTTCTTGTTGAACAGGTTTCGGATCTCTGCCCCGGTGCGGTTCCGGTTGTCCGAAAGGCACTCCACGATGACTGCGACACCGTCGGACGCATAGCCCTCATAGGAGATCGACTCGTATCGCACCCCGTCGAGCTCGCCCGATCCTCGTTTGATGGCCCGATCGATGGTGTCGATGGGCACCGACGCATCCCGTGCCTTGGCGTACATGGTGCGCAGACTGGCGTTGGAGGAGAGGTCGCTACCGCCCTCGCGTGCCGCCACCTCCACCTGCCGGATGATCTTGGCGAAGACCTTGGCACGGGCAGCGTCCTGCGCCCCCTTGCGGTACTTGGTGGTCGCCCACTTGGAGTGTCCGGACATCGGTTCGATCACCTCGCTCTGCGGTCATCACATTGCAGTAGTGGCATTGCAGTCATGGCGTTGCAGTCGTGGCCAGATCGCCTCGCACCATGCTGGCGAACACCTCGTGCAGCCTACGGTCCTCGGTCAGCTCGGGATGGAACGAGGTGACGAGCACCCGACCCTGGCGGCATGCGACCGGCTCCGGCCGCAGCGGACCGGTACCACCGGGCAACACCGCCAGCACCTCGACGTCCGGGCCGACCCGCTCGACCACGGGGGCACGGATGAAGACGGCGTGGATCGGTCCGGCACCGGCGATCGGCAGGTCGAGGTCGCATTCGAACGAAGCGATCTGCCGACCGTGACCGTTCCGTCTCACGGTGAGGTCGATTGCCCCGAAGGTCCGCTGATCGGAGCGACCGTCGAGAACGTCCCGGGCCAAGAGGATCATGCCGGCGCAGGTTCCGAGGACCGGGAGCCCGCCGGCCAGGGCTTCGGCGAGGGGGGCGAAGAGGCCAGCCGACTCGAGCAACAGGGACAGGGTGGTCGACTCGCCTCCGGGGAGCACAACGCCGGCCAACCCTTCGAGATCGCGCGGGCCCCTGACCGGCCGTACCACCTCTCCGAGCGATTCGAGAAGGGTGGCATGGTGCTGAGCGTCACCTTGGAGATCGAGCACTCCGATCGTCATCGACGACGCCCCCGGACCGGTCCGCCGACCGCTCGATCACCAGCCACGCTCGGCCAAACGGACCCCGAGCGCATCGATCTCCTGGCCGGCCATCGCGCCGCCGAGGCCCGTCGACACCTTGGCCACCAGGGCCGCGTCCTCGAAGTGGGCGGTGGCTTCCACGATGGCCCGCGCCCGTCTGGTCGGATCGTCGCTCTTGAAGATGCCGGACCCCACGAACACCGCCTCGGCTCCGAGCTGCATCACCAGCGAGGCGTCCGCCGGCGTGGCGATCCCTCCCGCACAGAACAGCGGGACCGGCAGCCGACCTGAGTCGGCGATCTCCTGGACCAGACCGATCGGGGCGGCCAAGTCCTTCGCCCAGCGGTAGCGCTCGGCGGGGTCGGCCTGGGTGACCGCTCGGATGTCACCAAGGATGGCCCGGAGGTGCCGGACCGCCTCGACGATGTTTCCCGTGCCCGCTTCCCCCTTCGACCGGATCATGGCCGCACCCTCGGAGACGCGCCGTAGTGCCTCGCCGAGTGTGGTCGCACCGCACACGAAGGGCACCCCGAACACCCATTTGTCGATGTGGTGCGCCTCGTCCGCCGGTGTCAGCACCTCGCTCTCGTCGATGTAGTCGACGCCGAGGGAGGCCAGCACCTGGGCCTCGGCGAAGTGCCCGATCCGCGCCTTTGCCATCACCGGAACGGTGACCGCATCCTTGATCCCTTCGATCAGCGACGGATCGCTCATCCGGGCCACCCCACCGTCACGACGGATGTCCGCCGGCACTCGTTCGAGCGCCATCACTGCCACCGCTCCGGCGTCCTCGGCCACCTTGGCCTGCTCGGCATCGACCACGTCCATGATCACGCCGCCACGCAGCATCTCGGCCAGCCCCCGCTTCACGGTGAAGGTCCCGGTGGGACGCTCGGTTCCGTTTCGGGTGTGCTCGCCGGCGGGATCGACCATGGCTCCCATCCTAACTCCCGAGCCCGAGCCAGCTACGCTCCCGGCCCGCACCCACTGCCGGTCAGGAGGTGAGAACCGCTTCGAGCTCGATTTGGATGTCGACCTTCTTCGCGACGACCATGCCACCGGCCTCCATGACTGCCCCGAACGACACGCCGAAGTCGTCCCGGTTGATGCTGGTCGAGCCGCTGAAGCCCACACGGATGTTGCCATAGGGATCCTTCACCACCCCTTCGAGCGTGACCTCGAGACGGACCTGCCTCGACACGCCGCGGATGGTGAGATCGCCGTCGACGGTGAACTCCGCGGTCGATTTGGGGGAGATGGCCGTACTGGTGAACGTCCAGCTCGGATGGTTCTCCACGTCGAAGAAGTCGTTGGTCCTGAGGTGTGCGTCGCGGGTTTCGTCTCGCGTGTCGACGCTGCTGGCGTCGACCGAGACCGAGGCCTTCGACGCGCCCGGCTCCTCACCGATCTCCAGCTCTCCCTCGAACGTGTTGAACCGGCCGCGCACCTTGGACACCGCCATGTGCCGCACTGCGAACCCGAGCTCGGTATGGGCCGGGTCGATGGCGTAGGTACCCGCGGGTGGATAGTCCACCCCCGAGACGGTGCGGATGGCGCCTTCTGATTCCGACATGTCCAGTCCTCCTGTACTCGCAGTGGTCCTCTCCGGCCCGCTGTTCACGGTCGATCCGAAGTGCGACACCCACTCTACACCATTTGCTTGCGTGTGCAAACAACTTCTCGCATCCGGTAGGCTCGCGACATGGAACTGGAGGCACGCCACCGGAGAGGTTCAACCGGGGGAGGCACCGGAAGCGACTCGGACGGAGACCGCCTGACGACGGTCGGCCTGCTCCTCGAGTCGGCCACCGCCCTCAGGCAACTGTTCCATCAACGCCTGGATTCGGAGCTCTCCTTGTCGACCCAGTCGTTCGGCATCCTCATCCGGTTGGCCCGGAGCCCCGGCGGCGAGCTGCGCATGAGCGAGCTCGCCTCCCAGACCCTGCTCACCCCGAGCGGCCTGACCCGGGCCATCGATCGCCTGCACGAGCAGGGCCTGGTCACCCGGCGAGCGTGCCCCGAGGACCGGCGGGGGGCCTTCGCCGTGCTCACATCCGCCGGAAGGGACCTGATGGACCGCGCGGTCCCCCTCCACCGCGCCCAGATCGACGGCGTCCTCGCCTCGGCATTCACCCCGGCCGACGAACGGAGCCTGGCGGAGCTCCTGCGTACGCTCCGCGACCACCTGTACCGCGACAACGGCGCGTGGGTGGTGCTGGAAGCGCCGGACGTGGACTGCCCGGGGGCCGGCTGACCCGGTCCGTTCCGGATCAGCGGAGGGCGAGCGCCTGTGCCCGCACCCGGGTGTCATCCAGGTTGCCCTCCGCCGGCTCGCCGGACGTCCCGGCCATCGGATCGACCCACAACCACCGGGTCAGCCGAGCCGTTCGCCGGTTCGAGGGTGGCCACGATCCGGGCCGGACCTCGGTGGAGGCCATGATGTCGAGCGCCGAGCACAGTCCGGGCGGGTAGCGCACCACTGCACACGCGCGGAGATCGGTGCCGAACTCCCGGCCTGGTCCGATGAGCCGGTGGAGCCGGGTAGACGCCCGAGGCACGCCGATCAGGAACGAGGCGGGTCCGAGCGCGGTGACCGCCGCACCGGACAGCACGGTGTCGTGGCGCTTGATGTGCACGAGCTCGTGAGCGAGGACGCCCTCGAGCTCGACGAGACCGAGCGCACGGTCGAGCCCGCTGGTCACCACCAGGTAGGCGTCCTCCGGACTCCGTCCGAGCGCCAGGGCGTTCGGCACCGGGCTGTCGACCACACAGATCCGCGGATGGGGAAGACCCATGGTTGCGCACAGGCCGTCGACCAGGTTGTGCAGTCGGGGATGCAGTTCCTCGTCACCGGGTTGGGCACCCAATCCCCGCAGGACGACGCCGGGGGATCGGAACCAGAACAGCGCCGTCGCGCCCACGCCGACCGCCCCCGCCACCACCAACGCCAGGGTCGCCGGCACCTTGATGGCAACCAGCACGGCAGCTGCCACCGCCCCCGCCACCACCGCGAGGGCAACGGCGCTCACCAGGCAGAGACGCCACGCCCGCATCCGGTTGCTGCGAATGGTGACCGCCTCGTCGGTGTCGTCGCGGGCCCCGGCCGACGAGGCCCGCCCCGACACCGGTTCACCGGCACCGGCGGCATTCCCGTCGGAGGATGCCGGTGGGCGCTCCGAGCCGACCGGACCACCGGGTACAGCACCCCGGGCACCTCCCGGGCGACGATCACCACCGCGGGTTCGGCCGCCGCCCCGGCCGTCACCGCCTCTCGACCCGTGACCGTCCCGACCCACCGGAGTCCGCGCTCGTCCCCCGCCCGGCGACCCCCGCCCAGCACCTGCACCCGGTCGCCGACCCTGCTGACCGTCG
>DAHUZT010000072.1 GCA_027315005.1 Acidimicrobiaceae bacterium
AATGGTTCACCTCGTCGCCCCCGCCCCACCACAACTTCTCCCACCTGCCTCCCATCCGCTCGGAGCGACCCACGTGGGACTTCAACCACCCAGAGCACTCCGCCGAGCAGAGGCCCAGCAAGGAGTTGGTGACCGCCGGGGTCGCGGGGTCGGACGCTGTGTCGGGGTCCGAGTCCGTCGGAAGTGATGGGCCATGAGGGTCGACGGTCTGTTCCTCGCGGGTGTCGGGCTCTTCTTCGGGATCATCGGCCTCGTCTACTGGTTCACCAGTTACGAGGACGCCGGTTTTCTCATGCTGCTGGGCACATCGCTGCTGGGCTTCCTCCCCGGCAGCTACTACCTGTGGTGGTCCTACCACGAAAAGCCTCAGACCAGCGACAACCCTGACGCCGACATCGCCGAGGGCGCGGGTACCGTCGAGACCTTTCCCGGGTCGAGCATCTGGCCCTTCATCCTCGGCATGGGAGCCATGTTCACCGTGCTGACTTTCGTGTTCGGCCTGTGGATGGCGCCGCTGGCCGCGACCTTGATCCTTTCGGCCGCCATCGGGGCGACCGTCGAGAGCCGTCGCGGCGGCGCGGTCTGACCGGCTCGGCTCCCGGGGACCGGGCCTCAGCCGGGAACCGAGGGCCCACTGCTGAACCCAGCCACGAGGCGGACCGAGAGTCGCGCCGCGGGCGCGAATCACGATGACCCGAGCTCGGTGCGAACCGAGTTCCCGCCGACCGGGCGACGGGCGCGACGGGCGCGACGGGCGCGACGGGCGCGACGGGCGCGACGGGCGCGACGAAACCGCCACCGTATACTTCGGTTGCCCCGGTGCCGGGCCCCACCTATGACCTCGTTCCGCGCAATCACCGGAGACCCGTCCGGCCCCGTTTCCCCCGAGGCAGGAGATTCCGATCCGGGGGTCGGCGCACCAGATCCTGTGCCGCCGGACACGAGGGCGCAAAGGTCGTTCCATGGCCGTCGAGGCCGATGGGCATACCTGATCGTCGCCCTGATCAGTTACGTGCCCATGCTGGCGACCAAGCCCGGGGTCGTCTCCGACGACACCAAGACCTACCTGTACCTGGACCCGTGGAAGTGGATCAAGACCTCCGCCTCCATCTGGGACCCCACCGTCGCCCTCGGTTCGGTGACCCACGAAACCATCGGCTACGTGTTCCCGATGGGCCCCTACTACTGGCTTATGTCGGTGACGAGCGTGCCCACCTGGGTGGCCCAACGACTGTGGCTGGGATCGCTGGTGTTCGCTGCTGCCGCCGGCGTCCTGTACCTCTCCGACACCCTCGAGCTGAAGGGTTGGGGGCGGCTGGTCGCGTCACTGGCCTACGGGTTCACCCCCTACATCATGCAGTACGCCGGTCGCATCTCGGTGATCCTCATGCCATTCGCGGGCCTTCCGTGGATGCTGGCCTTCGTGATCAGGGCAGTCCGCAGCCGGGGCTGGCGTTATCCGGCGTTGTTCGGCATCACCCTGGCCCTGGTGAGCGGCATCAACGCGACCGCGGTGATCTACGTGGGATTGGCCCCGGTGCTCTGGCTCCCCTTCGATGTTCTGGTCGCCCGCGAGGCGACCGGGCGACAAGCCTGGCTGGTCTTCGTGAAGGTCGGTCTGCTCAGTGTGCTGGTCTCCCTCTGGTGGATCGCCGGGCTGTTCGTCGAGGGCGCCTTCGGGGTCAACGTGCTCCGGTACACCGAGTCCGTGCAGGCCACCAGCTCGACCTCCAACGCCTCGGAGGTCATTCGTGGCCTCGGCTACTGGTACTTCTACGGTGGCGACCGGATGGGGCTGTGGACGAAGGCCGCCGCCGAGTTCACCCAGAACCTCTGGCTCATCGCATTGACCTACGTCGTACCGGTGGGTGCCGTGGTTTCCGCTGCGTTCGTCCGTTGGCGGTACCGGACCTACTTCGTGGCCATGGTGATCATCGGTCTGGTCCTCGGTGTAGGTGCCTATCCCTACTCCCATCCGACCGCGTTCGGTTCATTGGCCAAGGCATTCATGACCAAGACGACAGCCGGACTCGCCCTCCGGTCGACCGACCGGGCGACGCCACTCATCGTCCTCGGCCTGGCCATGCTGATGGGAACCGGGGTGTCGGCCATTGCCGCCCGTTGGCGAAGGTTCGGAGTCGGCGTGTTCGCGATTGTCGCGGTTCTCATCCTGGCGGCCAACGCCCCGTTCTTCGCCGGCCGCACGGTCATCTCCCAGTTCTCCCAACCAGCCAAGCCCCCCGCCTCGGTCCGTGCCGCAGCGGCCCATCTCAACTCGGTGCGTCGGAACACCCGGGTCTACGTCCTGCCCGGCAACAACTTCGCCGCCTACCGGTGGGGTGACACCATCGACCCGGTGTGGCCGGCACTGCTCAACCGACCCTTCGTGACCCGCGAGCAGCAGATCCAGGGTTCTCTTCCCACCGCCGACCTACTCTTCGCCCTCGACGGTCCCCTGCAGGAGAACGTCATGAACTGGAACGCCCTCGCCCCCATCGCCAGGCTGATGAGTGTCGGGGACGTCGTCGTCGAGTACAACCAAGAGTACGAGCGCTACGACACGCCGCGGCCGGCCGTACTGCAACAGCAGCTGGCGAAGACACCGGCGGGTCTGACCGACCCCATTGCGTTCGGCCCGCCTACTGCGAACAGATCCTCCATCCCGATGTACGACGAGACCTATTACGCACTTCCTACCGGTGTGCGGAATCCTTCTCCCATCGTGACCTACACGGTGAAGCATCCACGTCCGATCGTCCGGGGGGAGTCCCTCGCACATCCACTGGTCCTCGATGGCGCCGGTATTGGATTGGTCGATGCCGCCGATGTCGGACTCCTCGGGAAGAACCCGACCGTCCTGTACGCCGGCACCCTCGACAAGAACAAGGCCCTGGCAGCCTCCATCTTGAAGAGACCGGCCGATCTGGTGATCACCGACTCCAATCGCAAGAGGGCCTTCGAATGGAACAGCCTCAACGACAACACCGGCTACACCGAGACCGCCGGCGGGAAGCCAAACGCCTTCGTCCAGAACGATCCGGGCATCAACCTGTTCCCTGGTACCGGCCCCGGTGCCCAGACGACCACCGTGCTCGACGGCGTCGCCTCGGTCACCGCCTCCGCCTACGGCACCGCCAGCACCCTACGGTCCGAGTGGCGTCCCGCCAACGCCATCGACGGAAACCCCAAGACGGCGTGGGAGACCGAAGGAGCGAGCGGGGTCCCCAACCGCGCGTGGTGGCAGGTGACGCTCGACCACCCCACCACCACGGGCCAGGTGACGCTTCTCCAGCCCCAACCCGTGATCAACGAAGAGGCGTACACCAACCAGTGGATCACCCAGGCGACTTTGACCTTCGACGGCAAGCACCCGGTCGTGGTCGACCTCGGTCCAGGATCGCGCCAGATCCCCGGCCAGGTCGTGCACTTCCCGAGCCGGACGTTCAAGACCCTGCGGATCCGGATCGACCAGACCAACCTCTCGACCGGGACGTCGGTACCCGCCGGCTCGAGCCTGGTCGGCCTGGCCGAGGTCGGCATCGGTCACACCAAGGTCACCCAGGTCATCAAGATGCCCACCGACCTTCTCCGGCAGGCCGGTCCGGCGGCGTCCACCGATCGCCTGACCTACCTCTTCTCCCGTGACCGGGTCGCCCCGGTGCCCCCCCGCCAGTCCCCAGAGGTCCGGATGATCCGCCAGTTCGTCGTTCCCTCGACGCGGTACTTCCAGCTGGTGGGCACGGCACGGATCTCGACCAAGGTACCCGACGCCATGGTCGATCAACTCGTCGGTCGGACCGGCGGTGGTTCGCCGGTGGTATCCGCCACCTCCAGTAGCCGGATGCCCGGCGACCTGCAAGCCACGGCCAGCGCCACCCTGGACCACAACCCGTCGACCGCATGGAGCCCCGGCATCGGGCTCCGTGCACAGCAGGGATCGTGGCTCGACTACACCTTCAACCGAACGGAGACCGTGGACCACTTGAACCTCCAGGTGGTCTCCGACGCAGAGCATTCGCGACCTACTTCGATCACCGTGTCGGGAGCAAGCGGATCCGAGCAGGTGAGCCTGCCTCCGATACCGGTGACCGCTCCGGCCGGATCCACCACCACGATCCCGGTCAGCTTCCCGGCGGTCACCGGGACCAACATCCGAGTGACCTTCGACACCATCGAGGCCCGGTATTCGAACAGCTACGAGACATCGCTCAGAGAGGTCATGCCCATTGCCGTCGCGGAGATCGGCATCCCGGGGGTGAACGGTCCTCCGCTGCCGGCCAGGATCCCCAACTCCTGCAGATCGAACCTCCTGTCGATCGACGGCAAGCCGGTGTGGCTCTCGATCTCTGGTTCGACGGCCAATGCGCTGCTCGGCCAGCAGGGTCTCTCGGTGTCCCTGTGCGGTCCGGATACAGGTGGGATCACCCTTGGATCCGGAACCCACCTGCTCAAGGCAGCCAACGGATCGGTCACCGGCTTCAACCTCGACCAGCTGGCGCTCGACTCACCGGCAACCACCGGCCCGTCCCGATCCAGCCCGTCAGCCGACCTCACCGGGTCGAACATGCTCTCGTCCGCTCCTGGCGCCGCCAGCGGTGCACCGGTGGTGCGGGTCATCCCGAACGGCGCCACCGCGATGACTGCCCGGGTGAGCCACGCCACTAGGCCGTTCCTGTTCGTGCTCGGCCAGAGCATCAACCGTGGTTGGTCCGCCACGGTGCCCGGTGTCGGCTCCCTCGGCGCGCCGACCCTGGTCGACGGCTTCGCCAACGGCTGGAAGGTCACCAGAGCGGACCTGGCCCGCGCGAGCCACGGTGGCGCGTTCGCGGTCTACCTGCGCTTCACACCGCAACAAGGCGTGAACATCGCTCTGGTGATCTCGGGGGCCACCGTGCTGGCCTGCCTCCTCATGGTGATCGTCGCACTCAGCCGCCGCCGGAGGAGGCACCGGCGCACCGACGGTCCGTCCGTCGTCCACGCACCGCCGGCCTTCGTCTCGATCAGGGTGGGCCGTGAAGGATTCCAGCGGTCCAGGCCGACCGCGATCGTGATCGCAACCGTGCTGGCCGGCGGCTCCGCCTGGGCTTTCGGAGGTCCGTTCGCCGGGACGGTGACCGCGCTGGGCGTCCTCGCCGCCACCACCGTGCCGTGGGGCCGGATGGCCCTGCGGGTGGGGGCTGTGGGGCTGATGGCAGCCGGAGCACTCGACGTCGTGGCCCACCAGGCACGCTACCGCTACCCGCCGGGAGGGTGGCCCACCAACTTCGATCGGGCCTCCACCCTGATATGGGGTGGGGTGATGCTGATCGGCGCCGAGGCGGCGTTGTGCTTCGTGCGGCACTACCGGTCCGGTCGCAAGCCTGTGGTTGGGGACGGCGATCCTCCACCACGAGCGCAGTCGGGTGCTCGACAACTGTCCGGACGCCCGGCCCCACCGGCCTGACCGCCTGGTGGGGTGGCTACTCGTCAAGGACTGATCGCACAGTAACGTGGAGTGATCGGTACGAAAGGCGGGATGCTCATGTGCGGACCGGTGGTGCATGTCAACCGCCTCGGTGTTGCCATACGGCTGAGCGGTGCGCTGGTGATCGCCATGTCCACCGTGCTCGGGACCATGGCGATCGCTCCGCGGAGAGCCGCCGCGACACCGGTGGTGGTATCGATCACACCCACCACGTCGCCAGCCTTCGCCAATGACGCGCCCGACCCCGCCATCGTCGAGAGCGGTGGGGTGTACTACGCGTTCACCACCGGCACGGTAATGGGGAACTATCTCCAGGCCCTGGTGGATACGAGCGGCGATCCGCGCACCGGCTGGCGTCCATACACCGGTCTTCCCTTCGGGTCCTCGGCACTTCCGCTCCCACCCGGGTGGGAGCAATTGAACACCCAGACCTCACCCGGAGTCTTCAAGTGGGACGGCCAGTGGCTCATGTACTACGACGCCGCCCAGTCCGGGCACGCCGGCGACACCGGGTACAACTGCCTATCGGTCGCCTCGACCCCCACGCTCACGCCGAGCAACCCGGTGTTCACCGACACCTCGACCTCCCCTCTGCTCTGCCAGCCCGGCCTCGGGGGAGCCGTGGATCCGAGCCCATTCGTCGATCCGGTGACCGGCAAGGCCTACCTGATGTGGAAATCGAACGATGGTGGTTCGAGCCAGCCGGCACGCATCTGGTCACAGCAGCTGAGCCCTAACGGCCGCTCGCTTGTCGGTTCACCAACCGAGATCTTCACCAACGACACGGTCGCCTACCCGTGGGAGGCGACCGTCGAGGACCCGGCCATGGTGTACACGGGCGGTACCTACTACCTGTTCTTCTCGGGAGGCATCTGGGACTCCAGTTCGTACGGCGAAGGCTATGCGGTGTGCAGCGGACCGCTCGGACCTTGCTCACAACCTCAGGCCGGGCCGTTCCTCACGTCCACCGGGAACTACGCCGGACCGGGAGGCGCGAGCGTCTTCGCCGATCCGAGTGGCAACTGGTGGATCGACTTCGCCGCGTGGAAACCATCGTGCACGTCGTACTCGTGCGGAGGAATGCGCCGGCTCTTCGTGACCGAGATCGATCTTCCCGTGCTCCAGGTCCCGACCACGACTTCCGTCTCGGTGAGCCCCCCGGTCGGACCCCAGTCCGGCACCATGGTGTACCGAGCGACGGTCTCTCGTACGTACGGAAACGCCACACCCAGCGGATCGGTCATCTTCGGCGATGCGCAAGGGATCTTCTGCTCCGGGACCCTGCTCGGCGGATCGGCCACTTGCATCGCCCCGTCCCCTCCACCCGGCACGACGAACGTCATCGCCGCCTATAGCGGCGACGGGCAGAACGCAGCTTCCTGGAGCGCGACAGGTGTCACCGTCAGCACCAGTTCTTCCCACTGGCTCTCCACGGCGTCGGGCCCGGTGGACTGCCGTCAGGTCGGGGTGGTCGACAACGTCCAGAGCCACATCGAGTGCACCAGTTTCGATCCGGCAGCCAACACCTGGACGACCTCGGCCTCGCCGGTGACCGACTGGGGGTACGGGAACGGCACCCAGCAGTGGCTCACCGTCGGCAACACCGTCGACTACTGCCGTCAGGTCGGGGTCGTCGACAACGTCCAGAGCCAAATCGAGTGCACCAGTTTCGATCCGGCAGCCAACACCTGGACGACCTCGGCCTCGCCGGTGACCGACTGGGGGTACGTCACCTGACACCGGTGGCGAAACGCCGCACCGGGATCGCCGGAATCGCCCGGGGGGGCCGGCGGGCAGGCATGCCAGCCCAGTGCCAGATGGCTCGGTGGTCTGCCGCAGGGGGGCGCGGGGGCGGTGCTACGGTCATCGCTCGATGCGGGCCGAGAGCGATGTGGGAGCATCGGTCACCTCGGACACGGTAGCTGTCGACCCATCGTCGCCGTTGACGACCACGACAGCAGTGACCCGGGACGGTGGACGGGACGAGAGCCCCGCCTGGCCCAGGGTGGCCACAGCAGTAGCCCTGACCCTCGCCTCATTGGCTCCGGTCATCACCGTCGTCCTCCAGCGCACCGGTCGTGCGTATCTCCCCGTCCAGGACCAGGCAGTCATCGACCTACGGATCAGGGACGTCCTCACCTTCTCGGGCAACACGCCGCTGGTGGGCGCCTACGACCGGTTCGGCTGGAACCACCCGGGTCCGATCATGTACTACCTGGTGGCCCCGTTCACCTGGATCTTCGGCAATCCCGCCTGGGCGACGCTGGTCGGGTTCGCCCTCCTGCAGGGCGTTGCGGTCGTCTGGATCGCCCGACTCTCCTGGAAGGTGGGGGGGATCCGATGGATGGTCGTGTGGTTGTCGATCCTCGCGCTGTCCTACGCGGCGACCGGGCCGTTCATCCTGCAGATGGCGTGGAACCCCCAAGTCGCGTTTCCCTTCTTCGTGCTGTTCCTCCTGCAGTGCTGGGTCGTTGCCCGCGGCGACGGCCGGCGGCTGCTCGGACTCGCCTTCGTGGCCACCTTCCTCGTCCAGACCCACGTCGGGTACGCGGTCCTCGTAGCGGTGCTGGCGCTGTGGGCCGTCGGCCGGCTCCTGTACCTCCGTCGGCGCCAGGCGCTCGGCTTCACCCCGTCGCTGTGGGCACCTGCTGCCGCGGTGCTCGCCGTCCTCTGGTTTCCGCCATTGGTCCTCGACCCGATCCTCCATCCCCCCGGCAACCTGGTCCGGCTGGTCCGCTTCGCTCTGCACCCGGGCCATGCCGGACCGCTCCTCGGGCTGTCAAGGGGGCTCGGCTACCTCGCAACCGAGTTCAGATGGATCCCACCCTGGCTCGGCGGATCCGATCGGCTCAATCCGTTCACCTCCCTCGCGTCCCCGAGCCCGATCGCCTGGCTGCTGGTGCCACTGGTGCTGCTGGCAGGCGCCTGGTGGGTCGCACGGCGACGGGGACGTCCCGAACTGCGGTTGCTTGTCGAGCTTCTCGCGCTACTTCTCGTGGCCGGCGCGTGCTCACTTGCGTTGGTGCGCGGGACCCCGTACCCGTACCTCTTCTACTGGCGGATCATCTCGGGAAGCACCACCGTCGTCCTGGCACTGGTCACGGTGGTCGATGGGCTGGACCGAACCCGCACCCAGGTGCTGTCCAACGGCCTGGTCATCCTGCTGGCGATCGGCCTCCTGGTCGGCTCGGGGACGTTGGCCGGTCGGGTGGCCGCCGCCGACGGTCCGGTCTCACCCTACGCCCGGGTCACCGCATCGTTGCTGAGCCAGATGCACGCCGAGGGTCAGCCGGACGGACCGGCCATCGTCCGGTTCTGGGGATCGACACTCGGAGGAGTCCAGGCGGGGATCTTCGATCAGCTCTCCCGCGAACATGCGCCGGTGTACACCGATCCCGATCTCGGGTTCCAGTTCGGATACGACCGGACGGCGAGCACCGGTCGGGTGCGATGGGTGCTGTACGTGACCGAGGAGAGCCAGATCTACAGCACCATGTCGACACTCCCGGGAGCCAGAGTGCTCGCAGTCAGCCATCCGCTGCCCGCCGCCGATCAGGACGAGCTCATCGCAACGCAGCGGCGGCTGGCAGGCGTCCTGATCGCCCAGCATCACACGGCCGCCGTCGCAGATCTGGGCAACCCATTCGTGGCCTTCCAACTGCACGGCGTCGCGGGGATCGCTCCGGCCACCCTGCAGCGATTGGGCAAACTCAACGCCCAAATCCAGGCTCACCAGTGCCTGTGCGGCGTGATCGGGTTCCCCGCCGGTCGGGTCCCCTCCTCGCTCCGGCCACCTCCGACTCCGTAGCGTCCCGATACCCGAGGTGGCGAAGACCGCAGCGGGCTGAGGCCCGAGACGACCCGGCGCTCAGAAGCTCCGCACGGCCCCTGGCCGAAGAGGACCGGTGCCGTTCAGCGCATGACCCGCCGGACGCCCTCACCGGTGGCCAGCTCCGGTGGCACGACGTCGATGAAGGCCGGGACGGGCACCGGCTCGAGCTCCACTCCGGCGCCATCACCGGGACGGGGTTCCGACTCTTCCGTGCGGTACTCGCCGGACTCGGTCAGGGTGACCGCGAGAGCACGCTTGCGCTTTCCCAATCCCTCCGCCTGACGCAGCTCGTTGCAGATCTGGTAGGCCAGGAAGTAGGAGACGATCGGTACGACGATGACCGCGATGCGGAAGAACCAGAGCACGCCCATCAGGGGCAGGTCGAAGAAGTTGGCCATGACATCGGTGGACGAGGCGAAGAACACCGTCCCGAGGAGCCCAAGCATGGCGGCGCCGGCAGCCGTCCGCTTGGGCCGGTCGCGAGGTCGATCCAGCAGGTTGTGGTAGGCAAGATCCTTGGTGTGCCGGCTCTCGATGAAGGGCCAGGTGTAGAAGATGTTGAACACGATCCCTGGGAAGATCACCGCCGGGAGGAAGACCTCCAGGGGGATGGTGTGTCCCCAACCGACCCATTCCCAGCTCGGCATGATGCGCAGGGCACCGTCCAGCCAACCCATGTACCAGTCAGGTTGGACTGCATAGGAGATCTTGTACGACTCGTACTGGCCGAACTGCCAGATCGGGTTGATCTGGACGAAACCGCCCAGCAAGAAGATGACTCCGGTCGTCATGAAGAGGAACCCGGTGGTCTTGGCCATGAAGGTCGGGAACATCGGGGAACCGACCACGTTGCGCTCCGACTTGCTCTTGCCGGGGAACTGGGTGTGCTTCTGCTTGACCAGCAGCCCGAGATGGGCGCCGAGCAGACCGAGGAGGATCAGCGGCACGATCAGGACGTGGATGATGAAGAAGCGGGGGATGATCACACCGCTTCCGGGATAATTGCCACCGAACAGGAAGAATGCGAGGTAGCTGCCTACCAGGGGGACCGACTCGATGATCGAGTAGGCGATGCGGATCCCGGTCCCCGAGACGAGGTCGTCAGGGAGCGAGTAGCCGAGGAACCCGTTGACAATGGCGAGGATGAGCATCGTCACGCCCACGATCCAGTTGAACTCGCGGGGCTTGCGGAAGGCCCCGGTGAAGAACACCCTGGCCATGTGCACGGCGATGGCACCCACGAAGATGTCGGCGGCCCAGTGGTGGGCCTGGCGCATCAAAAGTCCACTGCGCACGTCGAATGAGAGACCCACGGTCGACGCGTACGCCTCCGAGACCCGCTGGCCGCGAAGAGGAAGGTACGAACCGTGGTAGATGATCTCGTGAGCGGAGGGAACGTAGTACAGCGACAGGAACACCCCGGTGCCGAGCAGCACCACGAACGAGTACAGAGCGATCTCCCCCAACATGAACGACCAGTGGTCCGGGAAGATCTTGTCGAGGAACGTCCGGCCGCCCTTGGCGATTCCCAGGCGATCGTCGACCCAGCGCAGGGATTCGTCGATCACGGCCGCTCCCAGAATCCCGGGCCGACCGCCTGGTCGAAGGTTCCGTTGGCTCGCAGCCGGCCCTGGGCGTCGACGGTGATCGGAAGCTGCGGCAGGGGCCTTGGAGCGGGGCCGAACTCGGGCACGGCGCCGGCCAGCACGTTGAACACCGACTGATGGCAGGGGCACACCAGCTGCTGGGTCTGCTCCTGGTATAGCCCGACCGGGCAGCCGAGATGGGTGCACAGCTTCGAGTAGGCCACGTAGCCGGCCACGCCCCAGCTGGTGCGACCGGGCGCCGAGAGGGGTTGCGTCGTGTCAGCCAGGCGGATGAGGATGACCTGGTCGGGTGAGCTCCCCTCGAACCCCTCGGGAAAGACGGTCATCACTCCACCGACCTCGAGATCCTCCTCGTAGACCTGGCGCCCGTTGATGGTGACCGCCTTCGACCCCTTTTTCCAGTTGGTCTGGAACAGTGTCCGGCCGGGCTTCGGCCCGAGGGAGCGGAGCAGGGGGAAAAGGAGGACGATGCCCATCGCGGTCGAACCCAGGGCGAAAAGGCCTCCGAGCACCTTGCGGCGCTTGACGACCATGCCGCCCCGCTCGACGACCGCGGCCGTCATGGCGTCGCGCTCGGCCTCCGTCGAGTGGAACTGGTGGCGCTCCTCCACGAATGGGCCCTGGGGCATCAGGTACTTTCCCCAGGCGGTCACGCCGAAGCCGAAGCCGAACAGCCCGATGCCGAAGGTGGCCGCCTGCCACTGGGTGGAGGCCACCACCCAGTAGCTCACACCGAACCCGATGAAACCCAGGAACCCGATGACCATCGCCACCGCGGCTACCGTCTGGGCCGCCTCCGGACGTCTCGCATAGGGCTGGAGATGCGGATCGTCCAGCGCGGCGGGTGGGAGCGGGCTCACCGAGTGGTCGTCTTCGGCGCTCATGCGCGATCCCCGATCCAGAAGCAGACCAGCATGAGGGCGCCTACCCCGATCAGCAGTGCGACGAAGCCCTCACCGACCGGGCCGATCCCCCCCAAGCCGATGCCGCCGGCGTTGGTGGGGTGCTGGAGGACCTTGGTGACGTAGGCGGCGATGTCGCGAGCGTTGGTGTTGGTGATGTTGCCCGGCCCGAATCGCGGCATATTTCCCGGTCCTGAGCGGATCGCCTCCACGATCTGGGTCGGGGTGGCCAGGTGCAGGGTCGGTGCGTAGGCCCCGTCCATCAGTGCGTCACCGGCCCCGGTGATGGTGTGGCAGGCGGCGCAGTTGAGGGTGAACAGCGTGTTGCCCTGCTCCAGGTTGCCGAGGCTGGTGTTGACGACGGGGATCTGCACCCCTTCACCAGGGGTCAGCGACTGCACCCAGGCCGACACCTCGAGGGTCTGGAGGCGGTTGAACCTCGGCGGTTTGCGGGTCGCCTGGATACTGGAGTTGGCGAGCGGCATCCGGCCGGTGGACACCCAGAAGTCGACGGTGCCGGCACCGAGTCCCTGGAGGTTGGGCGCCTTCGTCCCCCCCAGTGCCTGGGGTCCGTGACAGGTCGAGCAGTTGGCGGCGAACAGTGCTGCACCGGGGGCGATGTACGATCTGGGTAGGGTGATGTAGTAGAGCCCGAGCTGCTTGGAGGGGGCCTGCCCACCCAGGTGCGGGGGGTTGGCGTTGCTGCTCACGTAGGCGCTGGCTTGGCTGGAGGTCGCCGTGTTGGCAGTCGCTTGGACCGGCGCCGGTGTGGCGGTCGAGGAGGCGTGGGCCGACCCGGGCGAGAAGGCGATGAGCCCGATGATCCCCACCGCACCGACAAGCGCGAACGGTGCCACCGTGCGCGGCCTCAGCCACCTCCGTACTGTGCCGGCTTCACCGGCCTGGTGGTCCTTGGGCATCGTCCTCATCGTCTATTTGAGAAGGAACAGACACGAATAGAGGCCGACCCAGACGATGTCGACGAAGTGCCAATAGTAACTGACGCCCTGGAAGACAGCTGTCTCCCCCGGGTCGCCCTTCGGACCCTTCAAGCGGCCGAGGAGGAAGAGCATGGCCACGAGGCCCAGGGTGACGTGCAGACCGTGGAGTCCGGACATGATGTAGAAGAGCGATCCGAATGCGGTGACCGTGGGGTCGGTCGCGGGGTTGTGGGACAGCGAGATCCATTCGGAGAACTGATTGGCCACGAAGGCCGCTCCGAGGATCAAAGTGACGACGATCCAGATCTTGGCGCTTTTCCGGTTTCCCCGTTCCTGGTCCCAGACTGCCTTTTGCATGGTGAAGCTCGAAGAGACCAAAACAGCTGTGAAGATCCCGGCACGGATGACGTCGAGATGCGCACCCACCGGGGGCCACACAGAGGCGTGGGCCCGGATGGTGAAGAATGCCGCGAACAGCGAGGAGAAGAACATGACCTCGGAGTCCAACCAGATGATGACCCCGACGCCGAGCATGGAGGGTCGATCGGGACGGTGGCGCTGGCGGGAGGCCGCCGGTCGGGCGGCGAGGGCCTCGGTCACGCCGTAATTCTTAGCCGAAGTCCGCGGCCGCGGGCCAACTCATCGCCACCGTCGGTCGAGATCAGCGGTGGGCACCGGTGCACGGGTCCGGCCGGCCAAGAACGACGCTCCGCTGTGACGCTCTGGTGCGGCCGGCACGGGGTCGGCAGGCTGTCGGGGCGGTACCCTGCTGGGGGGCCAATCATGGTCGCGATCGAAGACCGGTCGGCTCACGAGCGGGCGGGTGCCGGAGCCCCCGAGTCGGACCGGAGCCGGCTGACGAGGGCGGCAGGTGACGGGTGCCACGCCACCACGGTCAGCCTCCGGGTGGGGCGGGTCAGGGCCACGTACAGCGTGCGCAGGCCGCGAGCGGTCTCACCGGCGATGATCCCCGGCTCCACCACCACGACCGAATCGAACTCGAGCCCGTTGGCGGATCCGGCGGCCAGCACCACGATCGGGGCGCCAAGACCGGCCCTGCCCAGGTCCCACGCGGCAACGGCGGGGACTCCGGAGTCGGTGAGGCCTCGGGTGAGCCCGGACACCAGCTGAGTCGGAGCGATGATCGCGACCCGTCCCGGTGTGACGGCGGCGAGGTCCTCGGCTGCGGAGGCGGCGACCAGGTGCACAAGGTCCGCTTCGGTCGCGCCCTCACGCGAGCCGTCGGCCCCGGTCACCTCGAGCAGCCTCGGTGCCGAGCCTGCTCGGCGCACCGGCCTGGGCGGGGTCAGATCTGGAGCGGCCACGGCCAGGAGTGCGGCGGCCACCTCCAAGACTTCGGCCGGCGTTCGGTAGCTGACGGAGAGCTCGACCGTACGGGCCGCCCGGCCTTTCGGGAGATGGGTGGTGATGGCATCCCACGACTCGGGAGTCCACGGTCCGGTGGCCTGGGCGATGTCGCCGACCACAGTCATCGAGCCGGACAGGGAGCGGCGGGTCAGCATCCGCAGCTGCATGGGCGACAGATCCTGCACCTCGTCTACGACGATGTGGCCGTAGCGGCGCGGCACCTCCTCGCTCCCACCGTCCCTCGGACCGAGGAGATGCCGGGCTTCGTCCACCAGTGCGGCGTCGGCCGCGGTCCAGATCACCTCGTCGAACGACGAGGACCGGCGGCGATACAAGAGGCCCTGCTCCTCTGGGTCGAGGACCCCGCGTCCGGCTGCCGCTATCAGCGGTCGGGCACCCAACAAGTCGTGGAGGAGCTCATGGGGGGAGAGCCTGGGCCACATCCGGTCAAGCGCGTCGGCCAGTTCGGGGACCCGGCGGATCTTCCTGGTGAACTCCTCGAGGTCGAACGAGTCGCCTGAGAGCTCCGCGACGCCGCCTTCGCGGCCGACGCCTTCGTGGCCGGCGGACGTGGGGGACATGGACACGTCACGGCCACCCGAACCGAGTGTCTGGTGGGTCTGGCGGGCCCGGTCGGCCAGCAGCTGTGCCACGGAGCGTTCGATCAGCCGGCGGCGGGCGTTGTGAGAACCGGGCCGGCGGCGGACCACCTCCACGATCCGTCGGCTCTCGTCAGCCGTGAACCGCAGGTACAGGGCGCCGAAGGGAACGACCACGTCACGTCGCAGCGGGCGCTGACGGGTCCGCACGGCCCGGGCGATCACCCTTGCCATCCGGGCGTCACCCTTGAGACAGGCCACCGATGCCGACTCTTCTCCGTTGACCCGGATCTCGGGGACGAGACCGGCCATCGTGGACAGCGTGACTCCGGTTTCGCCGAGTGAAGGCAGGACCTGCTCGATGTAACGGAGGAAGAGGGGATTGGGCCCGACGACGAGAACGCCCTGGCGCTCGAGAGGGAACCGGTGGGTGTACAGCAGGTAGGCCGCTCGGTGGAGGGCAACCGCCGTCTTGCCTGTCCCGGGGCCACCCTGGACCACCAACACACCGGCGAGCGGAGCACGGATGATATCGTCCTGCTCCTTCTGGATGGTCGCCACGATGTCGCTCATGTGACCCGAGCGGGCCCGATCGAGAACGGCGAGGAGGGCGGCCGGTCCCCCGATGGGAAGATCGGCCGACGGGAGCACCTCGGATGGCCGCTCGACGTCGACCAGGTCGACCCCGCCTGTCGCTCCGGTCGGACCGAAGCGCTCGTCCTCGAGGCCGACGACGGTCCGGCCGTCCAGTGCGAGATGCCTCCGGAGGACGATCCCGAGCGGGTCCTTGCCCGTGGCACGATAGAACGGCTCTGCAACCGGCGCCCGCCAGTCGACGACGAGCGGTTCGTGGTCGATGTCGTGGATGGCCAGCCGACCGATGTGGAAGGTCTCGAGCTGGTGCCCGGTCGCCTCCTTGGATTCCTCCCGGTCGATGCGTCCGAAGGTGAGTGCCTGGTCGCCGATGTCGAGCTGCTCCAAGCGGGCGAGGCTGGTGCGGACGATGACGTCTCGCTCGGTACGGGACTGGAACGTCCCCCCCCGGCCCAGGTCGAGCACGCCTTCCATCATCGAGCTGGCATCGTGACGCATCGCATCGAGCCGGGCATACGCCTTGTCCACGAATTCCTGCTCCGATTGACGCTCCGGTTCCACACCACCTCCGATCGCTCCCCGCCGGGCCGTGGGGAGCCCTCGATTGTATGCCGCCGGCCACCGGGGTCCGTCCTTTCCAATGCGGTGTCAGAGCGCTGTCCGACCCCCAGGACCCGGTGGGAACGTCACTAGACTCTGGCCATGGCCGGCATCGTGGTCTCCCCGTCGACACCCTCGCGTTGGTGAGCCGGGCTCCCGGGACGGCTGGTGAGCCGGTCGGGCACCGCACGGTGGGCGAGCTACCGACCGGACGATTCGACGATGCGCCGTTCATCCGGGCATGCAGGGGGCTCGCGGTCGACCGGGTGCCGGTGTGGTTCATGCGTCAGGCCGGTCGGTCGCTGCCCGAGTACCGGGCCGCGCGCGGGACCGGGAGCATCCTCGAAGCGATCACCCGACCCGATCTGGTGGCCGAGCTCACACGCCAGCCCGTCGACCGATACGGGACCGACGCCGCCATCTTCTTCTCCGACATCGTGGTTCCGGTGGCAGCCGTCGGGTTCGGGGTCGAGGTCACACCGGGGACCGGACCGGTGGTGGCCAGACCCTTCCGGGCAAGGGGCGACCTCGACCGGCTCCGCCCGCTCGAGCCCGAACTCGACACCCCGTTCGTGATCGCGGCCATCGAGCAGGTGGTCGGCCAGCTCGCGGTCCCGCTCATCGGGTTCGCCGGCGCCCCTTTCACCGTGGCCAGCTACCTCGTCGAAGGCGGACCCTCGAGGAACTTCACCAAGGTCAAGACACTGATGACGACCGAACCCGGCGTCTGGTTCGAGCTGATGGACCGGCTGTGCGCCATGGCCGTCACCTCCCTGCGCTCGCAGCTGGACGCCGGCGCCTCCGCCGTCCAGCTCTTCGACAGCTGGGCTGGTTCGCTCTCTCCGCACCACTACGAGCACTTCGCGCTTCCAGCCACCTGCCGGGTCATCGCCGAGCTGTCCGAGTCCCACCCCGCCTCGCCGGTCATCCTGTTCGGTGTGGGCACAGGAGAGTTGCTGGGCCTGATGGCGACTTCGGGCGCCGACGTGGTGGGTGTCGACTGGAGGGTACCCCTCGACCAAGCCCGACAGAGGTTGGGTCCGGAAGTCGCCGTCCAGGGGAACCTCGATCCGGCACTGTGCCTCGGTCCCGCCGCGACGGCGGTCGAGGAGACGAGGCTCGTGCTCCAACGGGCGGGCTCCCGGCCGGGCCACATCTTCAACCTCGGACACGGAGTGCTCCCCGAGACCGACCCGGGGGTCCTCGAGCGGGTGGTCGACGTGGTCCATGCCGAGGGGCTGTCCGGGGTGGTGAGCTCCGGGTGAGCAGGGGGCCCACCGACCGCACTGGCGTCCTCGTCATGGCCCACGGCACCCCGGCCGGGGTCGAGGACATCGGAGCCTTCTACACCTCGATCCGGCGCGGTCGGCCGCCCACCCCCGAGCTGCTCGACGAGCTGCGCGTGCGCTACGAGGCCATCGGAGGGATCTCGCCGCTGGCCGAGCTCACGGCGGCTCAGGTCAGAGGCATCGATGCCGATCTGGAGGCATCGGACCCCGGACGCTTCGTGGTGCGCTACGGCGCGAAGCACACCGTACCGAGCATCGAGGATGGCATGGCCGGGCTGGCCGAGGCCGGTGTCGATCGGACCGTCGGCCTGGTGCTCGCCCCCCACCAGGCCTCCCTCGGATCCGGTGAGTACCTGGAACGAGCGGCCGAGGCGGCTGAGCTCGAGCCGGCTCTGCCCTTCGTGCCGGTCACCTCATGGCACCGCGCTCGGGGACTGGCCGAACTCCTCACCGATCGGACGGCGAACGCCATGGCGGCACTGGATGCTGCACGAGGCGGCCGGGAGCCTGGCACCGCGGTCCTCTTCACGGCTCACAGCCTGCCGGAACGGGCGGTGGCAACCGGTGACCCGTACCCCACGCAGGTGGCCGAGTCGGCCGCCTGCGTGGCCGGGCTGCTCGGTCTGGACGACCATCCGGCGTGCTCCTGGAGCGTGGCATGGCAGAGCGCGGGACGAACCGCCGATCCGTGGATCGGTCCCGACCTCCTCACCGAGATCGCGCGCGTCGCCCGAGAAGGTGCCACCGGGGTGGTGGTGTGCCCGGTGGGGTTCGTCTCGGACCATCTGGAGATCCTCTACGACCTCGATATCGAAGCGAGGAGGGTCGCAGACCAGGCCGGAGTGGCATTCGCCCGCACCGCCTCGTTGAACGACGACCCTCGGTTCCTCCACATCCTGGCCGACGTGGTGCGGGAAGCGGCGGCGTCCCGTGGTCGCCCGAACCTGAGGTGAGCGCGCCATATCGGCCTGTGGTCGCCGTCATCGGAGGGGGTATCGCCGGTCTGTCCGCGGCCTGGGAGCTGGTCGGACAAGAGGACAAGGCCGCATCTTCCGACCGCGCACGGTCCGATCGGCCCGAGGTCCACGTCTTCGAAGCTGATGCCCGGACCGGTGGGAAGCTCCTCGCCCTCCACATCGGTGACCGTGTCGTGGACGTTGGCGCCGACGCCTTCGTGGCCAGGAGGCCCGAGGCCACCGAGCTCTGTGGTGAGATCGGCATCGCCGGAGACCTGGTGCCGGTCGGAGCGCAAGGCGCCTCCATCTGGGCGCGCGGCAAGCTCCGGCTCATGCCCGCCGGCCTCAACCTCGGCGTACCGACCCGGTGGTGGCCACTGGCCCGATCAGGCATCCTGTCCCTCGGTGAGTCGCTCCGTGCGGCGAGGGACCTCACCCCCTTTCGGTCGGGACCGGTGTCGCTCACCGGCGACGAGTCGGTGGGCGCGATCGTCGGAGAACGCCTGGGCCCGCCCATCCTCGAGCGCCTGGTCGACCCGCTCGTGGGGGGAATCCACGCCGGGACAGCCGACCAGCTGAGCGCTGCGGCGACCTTTCCCCTCCTCATCGCGGCCGGCCAGCAACCGGGCAGCCTGATGCGCAGACTGCGCCGTCCGGAGACGGCGCCGTCCGGACCCCTCTTTCAGGCGCTCGCCTCGAGCACAGCCAGTCTGGCCACCGAGCTCACCGCTGCACTGGTCGATCGCGGGGTGACCATCCACACGGGCTCTGCGGTCGAGTCCCTTCAACGGGGGGCGGCGGCCGGTGTGGCCTCCGACCAGCGGCGCTGGATGCTGCATCTCGCTGGCGGCGAACAGGTCGCACCCGAGGACACAGGGCCGGTGGTTGGCGTCCGGCCGGGTCCGGTCCACGTGGACGCGGTGATCATCGCCGTCCCCGCGGACCGCGCTGCCGTGCTACTCGCCGAGCACGCCCCTCGAGCAGCCGGAGTCCTCAGCACCATCGAATACGCCTCGGTGGCCGTCATCACGCTCGTCGACCCCGAGACGTCCTCACCGATGGCGGGAACCGGTGCCCTGGTCCCGCGCGCGACGGTGCTCGACGGCCGCAGCCCGCTCGTCACCGGGATCACCTACCTCAGCCGGAAATGGCCCCATCTGGCCGAGAAGGGCCGCGAGATCGTCCGGGCCTCGGTGGGTCGCTTCGGCGACGACCGTCACGCCAGGATGGACGACGACGAGCTGGTGGCAACGGTGGTAGGTGAGCTCGACCGGATGCTCGATCTGCACCGACCACCACTCACCACCGTGGTCACCCGCTGGAGGGACGCGTTCCCGCAGTACCGTCCGGGTCATCTGATCCGGGTCGGTCTGATCGAGGAGGAGCTCGCCGCCCTGGACGGGGTGGCCATGGCCGGATCGGCCCTCTCGGGTGTCGGCATCCCTGCCTGCATCGCGAGTGGCCGGTCAGCGGCCCGCTCCGTCCTCGCCCAACTATCCGGTCGGCGACCGCCGGTCGACCCGGTTCCTCCGACAGGTCGCAGCGTATGAGCACAGAGATGCCGACGGCACCCGGTCCCGCCTCCTCGCAGCCGGCGTCGCAGCCGGCGTCAGCGCCGGCTGCGAACGGCGAGCACTGGACAGAGCGGACCACTCCAGGTGGGCGCCGGGTGGCCGGCCGGGGTCGGGGACGGGTGGCACTGCCTGCTGTGGCGTCCGGGGTCGGACTGGCCCTCTCACTCCCCCCGTGGGGCTTCTGGATCCTCGCCTTTCCGGCCGCGGGCCTCCTCTGGTGGCGACTCGACGGTCTGGCTCCCCGCACCAGACTGTGGGCCGGTTGGCTGGCCGGGCTCGGGCTGTACCTCCCCGGGCTGATGTGGGCCAAGTCCTTCACACTGGCCGGGGCGGCAGTGCTCATCGCCCTGGAGGCCCTCTTCGTGGGCCTGGCCTGCCTGGCCGTTCCCTCCGGACCGCTCGTCGCGAGATCGCTTGCCTTTCCGGCGGCGATGACCCTGGCAGAAGCGGTCAGGACCACCTGGCCATTCGGTGGCCTTCCGTTGGGCGGGGTCTTCCTCGGCCAGGCCGCCGGTCCGCTCCTCGGTCTGGCCCGTGTCGGTGGCCCGCTGGCACTGAACGGCGCCGTGTACGTGGGTGGCGTCGGCCTTGCCGCCGTGGCCGGAGGTATCTGGCGCACCGGTCGGACGAGGCACAGCCGACCGGACCGAGACCGGGTGAGAGCCTGGTTCGGGATCGGCGCGGTCGCCCTGTGCGGAACGCTCGCCGCCGGTGTCGCGGGCGGTCTCGCGCCAAGTGGCGGCCCGCCGGTCGGAAAGCTGACCACCGCGGCCGTACAGGGTGGTGGGAGGCGGGGCTTCTCCAAGTCGCAGATCCCGACCTCGGTGGTCCTCGGTGCGCAGCTCGCGGCCGACCGGCTGATGGTCCGCGAGGACCATGGCCGCAATCCCCGGCTCGTCCTCTGGCCCGAGGATGTCGTGTCACTGCCCACCGTGCTCAACGACTCTCCCGAGAAGCACGCACTCTCACGGCTGGCACGATCACTCGGCTCGACCCTGGTCGTGGGGGTGACCGAGGACATCTCTGCCACGGCCTTCCGAAACGAAGCGGTGGCCTGGGGACCCGATGGCAGGCTGGTCGCCCATTACGAGAAGGTCCACCGGGTGCCGTTCGGTGAGTACGTTCCCTACCGCGGGTTCTTCTCCCACCTGGTCAGTCTGTCCGCCGTTCCCCGAGACGCGGTCCCCGGCACCGGTTCCGGCCTGATGCGCACGCCGGCGGCGCCACTCGGGACCATGATCTCCTACGAGGTCTTCTACTCGTCACGCGGGCGGTCCGCCGTCCGAGCCGGCGCGCAACTCCTCATCGTTCCCACCAACACCTCCTCGTACGCTGCCTCCCAGGTTCCCACCCAGGAGGTGGCCGCGGCCCGCATCCAGGCTGTCGAGCAGGGGCGAGACCTGCTGCTGGCGGCCCCCACCGGCTACAGCGCCGCCATCGACCATCGGGGGCAGGTCCTCGACCGTTCGGTGCTCGGCAAGCGCCAGGTCGTCTTCGCGACCCTGTCACTGCGTAGGGAATGGACGATCTTCGTCCGGTTCGGAGATGTCCCGGCTCTCGTCCTCTCCGGTCTCGGGCTGGTGACCGGATGGGTGGTCGCCTTGGTGACCGATCGCAGGTCGACTGGCGATGACGCAGTGCTGTCCCGATGACGCAGTG
>DAHUZT010000074.1 GCA_027315005.1 Acidimicrobiaceae bacterium
CGAGGAGGCTGGTCGAGCTGGTCTGCCGTGAGCTCGACATCGACACGAAGAAGCTCCCCTCCCGGTCCATCCTCGGCCAGATCAGCCAGGCGAAGTCCGCCCTGAGGGGCCCCGAGGAGTTTCGTGCCACCGCGCTCACGGTCTTCGACCGCCGGGTAGCCGACGTGTTCGATCGGTATCAGTCGCGGATGATGGCGGCAAATGCGATGGACTTCGACGACTTGCTGGTGAACGCGGTGCGCCTCTTCCGCGAGAACCCCGACGTCCTCGACCACTACCGAGAGCGCTTCACCAACGTCCTGATCGACGAGTACCAGGACACCAACGGGGTGCAGAACGCGCTGGCCGTGCTGCTGGCCGAAGAGCACCGCAACATCGTGGTGGTGGGCGACAGCGACCAGTCGGTCTATCGGTTCCGCGGCGCGGATGTCTCGAACATCCTCGAGTTCGAGCTGGCGTTTCCCGATGCCAAGGTGGTCACCCTCGACCAGAATTTCCGCTCGACCCAGACCATCCTCGATGCCGCCAACGCCGTGATCACCAACAACCTGTCCCGCAAGCCGAAGGCGCTGTGGACCGACGGGGCCAGCGGTGAGCGGATCATCCGTTACCGCGCCGAGGACGAGGTGGACGAAGCCGACTGGTTGGCGCACGAGGTGGGTCGTCTCCACGCTGAGGAAGGCCTGCCCTTCGGCGACGTGGCCGTGTTCTACCGTACCAACGCCCAGAGCAGGGCCCTGGAGGAGTCGCTGGTACGAGCCGGAGTCCCCTACCGGGTGGTGGGCGGTACACGGTTCTACGACCGCCGGGAGGTCAAGGACGTCTGTGCCTACCTGCGAGTCCTGGCCAATCCCGATGACGAGGTCAGCTGGCGACGCATCGTCAACGTGCCCAAACGGGGAGTGGGGGAGACCTCGCTGGCCAAGCTTTCTGCTTGGGCCGCTCGGTGCCAAGTGGCCTTCGGTGACGCGGTGTCCGATGCCGCTTCAGCCGGCCTGCCGGGCAAGGCGACCCGGGCCCTCGGCGACCTGGTGACCCTGCTGGCAGAGCTACGGGCAGCGATGGCGCTTCCCCCTCCGGACGATGAGGACGCGCGCGCCGAGGACTCTGATCCGAGGCACGCATCGGGGTCCGGGGCGGGGCATGGTGACCAGCCGTCGGTCACCATGGAGCCGGGGGAGCTGGTCACCGCGGTGGTCGAGCGGACCGGTTACCGCTCCGAGCTACTGGCGGAGGGGACCATCGAGGCGCTCGGCAGGTTGGAG
This sequence comes from Acidimicrobiaceae bacterium, assembly GCA_027315005.1. GTDB lineage: Bacteria > Actinomycetota > Acidimicrobiia > Acidimicrobiales > RAAP-2 > Bog-756. The sequence continues at coordinate 1,266 of DAHUZT010000074.1, forward strand.
AACATCGACGAGCTGGTGAACGTGGCCGCCGGGTACCGGACGCTGGCCGAGTTCCTCGAGGCAGCGTCCCTGGTGGCCGATTCCGACCAGCTCGACGGCGACGCCACACAGGTCTCCCTGATGACCGTGCACGTGGCGAAGGGCCTCGAATTCCCGGCGGTCTTCCTGGTCGGGATGGAGGACGGGATCTTTCCGCATCTGCGTTCCCTCGGTGACCCGGTCGAGCTGGAGGAGGAGCGCAGGCTCTGTTACGTGGGAATCACCAGAGCCGAGCAGCACCTCTATCTCTCCCACGCATGGAGCAGGACCGTCTTCGGCAGTCCGGGCTGCAACATCCCCAGCCGCTTCCTGAACGAGATACCCGCCGAACTGGTGCGGGACGCGGGTCTGCCCGACGGGTACCGGTTGCGCCGCGTCGGCGGTGATCGAACCGGGTCCGACCCGGAGGGAACCCCGGGACGGAGCATCTTCGGACGGGGGCAGGCACGTGGCGAGTTCGACGCCAACGGGCGCCGTCGGAGGTCGGCGCCCACGACCGGCGCCGAGGCGCTCGGACTCGCTGTCGGCGAACCCGTCGTGCACGGTACCTGGGGAGAAGGCCTGGTGGTGGCTACCGGAGGTACGGGTGACGACGCCGAGGCCACCGTCGAGTTCACCTCGGTCGGCCGTAAGCAGCTGTTGCTGAGGATGGCCCCGCTGAAGCGGGCGTGACGCCCCCCGGCGGGTACCGAGCTGAACCGCACCTCGCCTGGCGTTCCGAACCACCAGCTAGGCAGGCATGCGCCTCCAGAGCGCCTCGGGGAGCTGGCGCATGGCCGCGAACACCCAACGGAGCACGGGGGGTACGTAGATGACCAGCGCCTGGGATCCGATGGCGCGCACGACGGCCTTCGCCACCGCGTCGGGAGTGGTGGCGAAGGGCGCCGGTGTCATGCCTTCGGTCATCCGCCCGACCACGAAGCCGGGGCGGACGATGAGGACGCCCACGCCGCTCCCGACCAGGGAAGACGACAGACCCTGTGCGAAGGCGTCAAGGCCCGATTTCGACGAGCCGTAGATGAAGTTGGCCCTCCGGGCACGATCGCCGGCCACTGAGGAGAGCACGACGAACTTGCCGTGTCCCTGGCGGCGCAGCCGGCGGCACACTGCGAGCATTGCCGAAGCGGGTCCGGTGAAGTTGGTGGCAAGGACGTCAGCCACCAGCACCGGGTCCTCCTCGTCATCGGGTTGATGGCTGAGGACGCCAGCGGCCACGATGACCAGGTCGATGTCCCCGAAGCGATCGAATACCGAGTCGGCGAAGGCTACGTGGCCGTCGACGGCGGTGGCGTCGAAGGGAACCGACTCGACCGTCTGGGCTCCGGCGGCCCGAGCGCGGTCCACCGCCTCGTCGAGACGGGGGCCCGGACGCCCGGCCAGCACGACCGTCCGGCACCGCGCCGCCACCAGGAGGTCCACGATGGCCTGGGCGATCTCGGACGAGCCGCCGAGGACCAGGACCGACTGTGGCCGTCCGGTGGCATCGATCATGGTCTTCTCCGATCTCGGGACGTCGGTCCACCCGGATCGGGTGGCCTCGCTTCGCTCTTCGGGGCGCCAGATCCGCCGGCTGTTCCGGATCGGGGCGCCTTCTTGCCCGTCGCCTTCGTCGCACCGGCAGCCTTCTTGGCACCAGTGGCCTTGTTGACTCCGGCAGCCTTCCTGGCACCAGTGGCCTTGTTGACACCGGCAGTTTTCGCCGGTCGGCCCCGTGGTCGCTCCTGTCCGGTCCGGGCGGCCGGTGGCGGATCGTCGCACAGCCCGAGCCGTCGCCCGAGGTCAGAACGGAGCAGGCCCTCGGGGTCGACCCGGGCACGGAGTTCGAGGAACTCGTCGACCCGGGGATACATGGCCCGGAAGGCACTCCTCGACAGTCGCGAGTCCTTGGCGAGGTAGACCCGTCCGCCTGCGCCGATGACCAGTTCGTCGAGGCCGTCGAGCAGGCGGTCGAGGTCCGGGTAGCCCACCGGGAGGTCGAGAGCCAGGGTCCACCCCGGGATGGGGAAGGACAGCGGTCCCGGATCCGAGGGTCCGAACCGCTTGAGGACGGCGAGGAAGCTGGCCACCTTCACCTCAGCCAGGCGTTCGATGATGGTTCGAACCGTCTCCCCCTCGGCGTCGGGGACGACGAACTGGTACTGGAGGAAACCGCGGGGGCCGTAGAGACGGTTCCAGTCGGTGACGATGTCGAGTGGATGGAAGAAGCCGGCGAGGGTGTGGGGCCTCCCCGTCTCCTTCGCGGGAGCCTTCCGGAACCAGAACTCGTTGAACAGCCCCACGGTGACCGGATTGAGCAGTCCGCCAGGAGCCGCGATCGGGATTCCTGCGATGGTGCGGGGCATGAACGATCGTGCCCTGGCCTGCGGGGTCCGAAGGCGGTCGGGCAGGTCCTCCAACCGGGCATGGTCGCCGCGGGTGAGCACGGAGCGCCCGAGATGGCGGCCGGTGGTCTGGCAATCGATCCATGCCACCGAATACCGGTAGGCAGCGTCTCCGGATCGCATCGCGTCCATCACGCTGTCGAGGTCGGGGACACGCTCGGTGTCCACCAGCATGTAGCTCGACTCGATGGGGATCATCTGGACGGTGGCTCCGGTGATCACACCGGTGAGGCCCATGCCTCCGGCTGTGGCCCAGAACAGATCGCGATCGGACTCCGCCGAGACGGTGACCGGTCCGGTGGGGCACATGAGGTCGATCTCGCGGACGTGGCTACAGAAGCTGCCGTCGACGTGATGGTTCTTGCCGTGGACGTCGGCTGCCACCGCACCCCCCACCGTGATCTGCCGGGTCCCCGGCGTCACCGGAACGAACCAACCGAGGGGAATGAAGCGGGCCATCAGCGTCTCGAAGCTGATGCCGGCCCCGACGGTCGCCAGCCCCCGCTCCAAGTCGACCTGGTGGACGCCATCGAGCCAGGTCGCGTCCAGAACCGACCCCCCGGCGTTCTGAGCGGCATCCCCGTAGCTCCTTCCGAGACCCCGGGCGATCAGTCCGCGCCGGCCGGGACCGTTCCGCTCACCGGCCACGCTCATGGCGGCGGTGACGACGTCGGGATGTATGGCGTGGAGCACGTCGGCAGCGGACGGTGCCGTCCTGCCCCAGCCGGTGAGGACTGATCGGCGCCCTGCGGCCGAGGCCGGAGGAGCGAGACCGCGACCGCCGGCCCGACCGATCGACGCGGTCAGCCGGTCAGGTGGCATAGATCCCGGTGATGAAGAGCGCGACCCACACGACGCCGTAGATCTGAAGGCGGTGATCCTTCAAGGCCAGGTCCTCGGGGGTGCCGCCCTGGCCGGAGTCGAGCAGCCGCATCACGTGGAGTAGGGCGATCGTGAACGGGATGATGGTCAGCTCGAACCAGATCGGGTCGCGGCCGGGATGGAGGGTGGCGGCCCGGTCGAAGGCCCAGAGGCAGTAGGCGGTCATGGTCACCGCGCCGGCCAGGATCCGGACCGAGTGGAGGAAGGTCGGCGAGTAGAGACCGAGGGTCTGGCGCACGGCAACGTGGTCGATCTGCTCGTCATCGAGGAGCTGCCGTTCGCCAGATCGCTTGCCGGTGACCACCAGCAGCGAACCGAAGAGTGCGACGATGAGGAACCAGTCGGTCAAGGGCACCCCGGTGGCGACGCCTCCGGCCACTGCCCGCAGGACGTAGCCGGCGCTCACCGCGGCCAAATCGAGGATCGGCTCGTGCTTGAGGCCGAGCGAGTATGCCAGGTTGACCAGTCCGTACACGGCCATCACCACCGTCAAGTGCCAGCCGGCCAGCAACTGGGCCAGGCCGACGGAGGCGCCCACCAGGACGAAGGCGATGACGAGGGCGGCCGGCACCGGCACCACCCCCGAGGCGACGGGCCGTGACGACTTGGTGGGATGCCGACGATCGGCTTCGGCGTCGAGGGCATCGTTCAGGAAGTAGGTCCCCGAAGCGGCCAGGCAGAAGATTCCGAACGCAGCAACGGTGTGCCAGAGCACGGTTGGGTGAAGGAGTACTCCAGCTGCTCCCGGTGCCACGAAGACCAGTAGGTTCTTGATCCACTGGCGCGGACGTGCGACCCGCACGACACCGAGGAGCAGCGACGGCCCGGCAGGTGGGTTCGCCCGAGCGGGCTGCTTGTCAGGGGTGTCCACAGCGTCAGCCGAAATGGTCAAGACGTCCTCGGTTGCATGGGGCGAGCCGCGGTCGCCGATCGACGGTACCACGGACCCCGGGCCGAGGAAGCAATGGCCCGGATGGGCTTCGGGAGAGACCACGGCTTAGTATCTCCGACCGTGAACCGCCCGTACCGAGTGGTAGTGGCCAAGCCGGGTCTCGACGGCCACGACCGCGGCGCGAAGGTGATCGCCCGAGCACTTCGGGACGCGGGCTTCGAGGTGATCTACACCGGGCTCCATCAGACGGCCGACCAGGTCGTACAGGCCGTGATCCAGGAGGACGCAGATGCGGTCGGTCTGTCGTTGCTCTCGGGGGCCCATCTCACCCTGGTACCCAGGGTCATCGAGGGGCTGTGTCAGAAGGGACGAGCTGATGTCCTGGTGCTGGTGGGCGGCATCATCCCCGCTGGCGACATTCCGGTGCTGAAGGAGATGGGGGTGAGCGAGGTGTTCACCCCTGGAGCGCCGCTGCCCGAGATCGGCGCATGGCTGGTCGCGGCACTCGACCGGCGGGAGAGCGGGGAGAACGCCTGAGCCATCGAGCGAGCCGGCCATCGGCCGAGAACCGGACGGTGAGCCCTGCCACCAGTCCCGATCGGGTCCCCGTCCCTGCCACCAGCCGCGGGGCACCGCACGAAGTACCAACAATCGACGACACAACCCACGACACAACCCCCGACACAACCCACGGCACAACCCACGACACAACCCACGACACGAGGAAGGAATCGATCCGTTGGATCTCTTCGAATATCAGGGCAAGCAGTACTTCGCTAGGTACGGCATCCCCATCTCCACGGGGGGGGTTGCCGACACCGTGGAGGAGGCGGTCGTCCAGGCTGATGCTGCCGGCTACCCCGTCGTGATCAAGGCCCAGGTCAAAGTCGGAGGGCGCGGAAAGGCAGGCGGCGTGAAACTGGCCGGGGGCGCCGGGGAGGTGCGCCTGCACGCCGGGAACATCCTCGGACTCGACATCAAGGGACATCTCGTCAAGCGGTTGTGGATCGAACACGCTTCGGACATCGAGCGCGAGTATTACGCCAGTTTCACGCTCGACCGGAGTGCCAAGCAGCATCTCGGCATGCTGTCCGCCGAAGGCGGTGTGGA
>DAHUZT010000078.1 GCA_027315005.1 Acidimicrobiaceae bacterium
TTCCCACCTGCCTGCAGTAGTCGACGGTGCCGTTCGAAGTGGGAACCCACTGCTCCGACCCGTTGGGGTAGCCCCAGTCGAGGACCGGAGAGGTGGCAGTCGCACCGAAACTGTTGGTCGACGGGTCGAAGGAGGTGCACGATAGGTAGCTCCCGACGTTGTCGGGACCCATTCCCACCTGCCTGCAGTAGTCGACGGTGCCGTTGGGCAGTGGGATGGTCGCTACTCGGCTCTGGGGGTACAACACGGTCACGGTGAGGCTGCCCATCGAACCACCGAAATTCGCATCACCCAGGTAGTTGGCCGTGACCTCATCGGAACCGATCGGCAAGGTGGAGACGGTGCAGGACGCCTGCCCGCCCACGACTGGAACGGCGGCACAACCGTCGAACACCCCGCCTTGACCGTCGAAGATCACGTACCCGCCGCCGGGGTCTGGACTCAGCGTTGCGGTGACGGTGGCCGCCCCCCCTGCGGTAATGGTGGAATTCGGAGTCACCGACATGCCGGTTGTGGAGTACGACTGTGGCGGGACCTGCCAGGCCGGCCCACCTCCCACGAACGGCACGACAAAATTGCTGACGGTGTCGACCCGCACGAGATTGCCCGTGTCGTAGGCGTCGATCATGTGGTTGTTGCCGATGTAGATGCCGACGTGCTGGGGATCAGTGGCTCCTTCGAAGAATACAAGGTCACCGGGTACCAGCTGAGCGACGTCGGTCGTGAACCCACCGGCAGCCTGGACGTCTCCGAAGTCGCCCCAACTCCCCGAGTAGTGGGGAAGGTAGACACCCACTTGGGCCATCGCGTACATGACGAGGCCCGAGCAGTCGAAGCCCGGCTGACCGGACTGCGCTGCGAACGCGGGTAGGCAGGGCTGACCCATCCCACTGTCGCTGCTCCCCGGGGCCGTGACGATGCCATTCGAGCAGTACGATGCGGCGCCGGTCGGCCCGGAATAGCCGCCCCCCCCATAGACGTAGGGCTTGCCGAGCCAGCTGGCCGCCGCCGCGATGACGGTTTGAGCAGGTGCGCTGTCACCGGCGGTGCTGAAGGTGTAACCGCCGAAGCTGTAGGTCGCAGGACTGGCGGCGGCAGGCCCGCCGCCGGCAACGACGAGCAGGACGGCACCGGTCACAACGGTGAGCAGGGCGGCACCAGTCACAACGGCGACCGCTACGGCCAGGCGGATCGGTCGGAGGGAACGACGTTCGGTCTGGGGGTCGATCGATTCCCCGGAGGAACCCCGGGGGCGACTCACCTCACGGGGTCGATGCCCGGACACCTTCGCCATCCTACGCCGTCCCGTGGATGAAGCCGACATGGGTATCCAGAGCGTTGACTCCTGCCGCGTCGGGCCGCATGAGCGACCTCCGGGTCGCCTTCCGAGATGTTCCGGTGATGGAGGTCCGGCCGCATCAGTCAGCCGACGCGCTCGGAGGGACCTCGGTCGAAGGCCCTCCGACTCGTTCGTACCGCGATGAACAAGCTGAGAGCAGCCAGAGGTAGCTCGATCAACGCCATGACCAGTCCTTCGACACGGACCGGTCCGCTGGTGGGGATGACGTTGATCCAGGCGTCACAGATAAGAAGGGCTCCGGTCACCGTGGCCGCGACGATGGTCGCCGTCGAACGCCGGTGCAGGGCGAGCGCGGTACTCACCAAAGCGATCAGCTCGAAGATGTCGAGGCCGGTCCAGGCCACTCTCAGGTGGCGGGCGATTTCGCGATTCGGCAACAGCTCGATTGCTGCGGCGATGGACGGCAACAATGCGAGGGCAGCGATGACCAGGCCGACAGGTACCCAGGGAGCGGGTCGGACGCGGTCGCTTCCGTGCCGGAGAGCCGTTGCGGCGGCCAGACTGCACAGCACGATGATGGCGATGATCACGACGATGAAGGTCAGGCTCGAACCGTCCGATCGAGTGGTCCTGGCTTTGGTCAGCAGTCGGAACCACGCCGAGGTGAAGGTCACAGTGGCCGCGAACGAGGCGACGGTCACGGTCAACCACCAACCATTCCAGAAGAGCCATGCAGTAGCCAAGGTACCTACGATTTCGGAGACGATGAGGCCCAATGCCAGCACGTGAACCTGACGGGTGAGGGTCCGGCCGTGCTGTGTCTGGGAGAGGTAGACGATCCAGGGAGCCAGACCTGCGGCTCCCACCCAATAGATCCACTGCACGTTCCGTTCGAACCACGATGGAGTGGTCGTATCCTGCCACCATGCGCGGGTTGATTCGGGAGACACGATGCGGTTCATTGGATCAGTTGCCATGGTCGTCAGCAAGCACGACCGAGGCTATGGGGTGTGAGAGGGAAAGAGGTGAGGGCATAGGACGGCACGACAGCAGCAGATGCGACCGTACATCCGGCAGCAGTCACTGGAGCTCGTCATGACCTTCGCCGTGGCTGGGGCTTCCGGTTTCGTCGGCCGATCGCTTGTCGAGATCCTGGTCGACAAAGGGCATCAGGTCGTGGCGCTCTCCCGCTCCCCCGACCACGAAACATCCGGTGCGCGGTCGCTAGTCGTGGATATCGCAGACGAAACGTCGACGCGCCTCGCGCTGTCGGATGTGGACACGGCCTACTATCTGGTTCACTCGATGGCGGGCGGTGGCGACTTCAGGCAAGTCGATCTTCAACTCGCCACGACGTTCGGTCGGGCGGCAGCTGGCGCAGGGGTCGATCGCATCGTCTACGTCGGCGGGCTCGGAGACTCTCCCACGTCCGCCCACTTGGCCAGCCGACACGAAGTTGGCGCGGCGCTCGGAGCGGCAGGTGTCGGAGTGGTGGAGTTGCGGGCGGCGGTGGTGTTCGGTCCAGGCAGCATCTCCTTCGAGATGCTGCGCTACCTGACCGAGCGGCTGCCGGCAATGGTCTGTCCACGATGGGTGCGCACCCGCATCCAGCCAATCGCCCTCTCCGACCTGTTGGCCTACCTGGTCCAAGCACCTGGCGTCGCTCCGGGGGTCTACGAGATCGGTGGAGCAGAGTCGACGACGTACCGGGAGCTGATCTCGGAATACGCGCGGGTGAGGGGTCTGCGCAAACGGCTCATCTTCGACATCCCGTGGCTCACGCCCCACCTATCGTCCTACTGGGTCGACTTGGTAACACCGGTCGACCGCACGATCAGTCACCGACTGATCGAAAGTCTGGTCACCGAGGTCGTCGTGGTCGATCCGGAACCTGCCCGCCGCGCGTTCACGGTGGTACCGATGGGCATCGGGTGGGCTCTCTCCGCTGCCCTCGATGAACAGGATGACCGGGTGACTCGCTCGATGTTCTCCAGACGGCCAGGCCTGCTCGACGGAGTGTACACCGTTGTGGCCACGGTAGGCGTTCCACCCGGTGCAGATGATGCGGTCGCTCAGGACCTGGAGTCGATCGGTGGACGATTCTCTTGGTACGGAGCTCGTGTCGGCTGGTGGGTCCGGGTGGCACTTGGTCACCTCGTCGGTGAAGATCTGCGAAGGGGCCGCGACCAGGCTCTCACCGTCGGCGCGCACGTCGACTGGTGGCGGGTCGCTCGCGCCGAGCCCGGAGTGCTGGTGCTCCGAAGCGAAGGGTGGATGCCTGGGGACGCGTGGCTGGGGTACCGAGTCCATGACGGGATGCTCCACCAAGTGGCGGCGTTCCGGTCTCGCGGTGTTCCCGGGTTCCTGTACTGGAAGCTTCTCGATCCGATCCACCGGATGGCGTTTGCCATGATGCTCCATCATCGTCTGCGCAGTGCGAACGCTGAGCCATCCTCCAGCACCACGGTCGGATCCGGTGAACCTCGGGTGCCCCTATGACCGTGCGAAAGACCGAGCTGATGCACGGGGGTCCGTTGGCGGACGAGATCATCGACCAGGTATGGATTCGTGCAGAAGCCTTCGCAAATCACTCTGGAAGACCACCGTGCCTGGCGGCGGTATTGGTGGGAGACGACCCTGCGTCGATGACCTACGTGCGTATGAAGCAGCGGCGATCGGCTGCCGCCGGTATGACTTCGAAGTTGGTGTTCCTACCCGAGACGGCCTCCACCGAGGAGGTCGTGGCTGTACTCCACGATCTCTCGAGCGACGATGGGGTGGACGGAATTCTGCTACAGCACCCGGTGCCACCGGACGTCGACGAGCGGAGTGCCTTCGAGGCCATCGCGCCCCACAAGGACGTCGACGGGGTGACCATGCACTCCTTCGCCGCCATGGCGTTCGGTGCCACGGGGTTCCAATCGTGCACTCCAGCCGGCATGCTCCGTCTCCTCGATGCCTACGGTGTCGAGCTCGCAGGTCGACACGCGGTGGTGATCGGGAGGAGCCCTATCCTCGGAAAGCCCATCGGCATGTTGCTTCTGGGGCGTGACGCAACGGTCACCACCTGCCACTCGCACACCGAGCGACTGGAGCGGGTGGTGCGGACCGGCGACATCGTGGTGGCAGCAACCGGCCACCCTCACCTGGTTCGAGGGTCGTGGTTGCGGTCGGGTGCGGTGGTGCTGGACGCCGGGTACAACGCTGATAATCGAGGCGACGTGGTCCTCGAGGAGGCGATGGGTGTCGCATCTCTGATCACGCCGGTGCCCGGCGGCGTCGGGCCTATGACCATCGCGCTGCTGCTCGAACAGACGGTCGCCGCAGCCGAAGGTCGCCACGACAGCTTGACCTCGACACCCGAACGGTCCTGACCTCGGAGCACTGGTCGACACCAGCGGCTCCCATCGAGAGCTCGGTGGGGGGACCGTCGATCGTCATCATATAGTTGCCTGCCGGCAGGCAAAAGATTGCTAGACTGTGGCCATGCCGGAGCACACGACGTCGGAGGGACCGGAGCACACAACGTCGAAGGGACCGCCGGGTGCCGCCGGTCGTGGTGGTGAGTACCCCGAGGTCGACATCGGTGAGGTGGCCCAACGCCTTCGCGTGGTGGTGAGCCGCCTCGGACGTCGGCTTCGCCAGTCACCGAGTGCCGCCGAGCTGTCGCCGAGCCAGTACGAGGTGCTCTCGACCGTGGTCGTCCGCGGTCCGCTCCGGGTGGCCGAGCTCGTCGATCTCGAGACCCTCAACCCGACCATGGTGTCCCGCATCGTCGGGAAGCTGGAGGGCGCGGGCCTCCTGTCGAGGACCCAGGACCGAGATGACGCCCGGGTGACCCACGTCGAGGCCACCGCTCCGGGGAGACGGCTCGTCATCCGGGTGCGGAAAGAGCGTGACGAATCGGTTGCGCTGCTGCTGGCCGAGCTGGACGATTCTCAGCGGTCTTGCCTGGTGCGGGCGCTTCCCGCCCTGGAGAAGCTGGCCGAGGTGGGCCGGGACAGGTCCGGGGGAGCATCACGGTGAGCCTGCGGGGTGCCGCCGGTCGGACCTTCTCGTCGCTCGTGGTCCCCAACTACCGGCGATATTTCTTCGGCCAGTCCATCTCGCTCATCGGAACCTGGATGCAGACCACCGCCCAGGCGTGGCTGGTCTTCGAGCTGACACGATCGGCAACGGCACTCGGCCTCGTCGTGGGTCTCCAGACCCTTCCGGTGCTGCTCCTCGGTCCCTACGGCGGGGTGATCGCCGACCGGGTGGACAAGCGGAGGTTGATGGTCGTCCTCCAGTCGGCGATGGGGGTGCAGGCCCTGGCGCTGGGTCTGCTCACGCTCTTGCACGCGGTCACGTTCGTCGACGTCTGCATCCTGGCCGTGTTCCTCGGCCTCAACAACTGCTTCGAGAACCCCTCTCGCCAGGCGTTCGTCCTCGAGATGGTCGGAGGCGACCAGCTGCGCAACGCGGTGAGCCTCAATTCGACTCTGGTGAACGCCGCTCGGGCGGTGGGCCCAGCAATTGCCGGTTTGCTCATCGCCACCGTCGGTGAAGGGTGGTGCTTCGTGCTCAACGCACTGAGCTTCGTGGCCGTCGTCTTCTCTCTGGTCAGCATGGATCGATCATCCCTGCTTCCGGCGCCACCGACCGACCGCAGGCGCGGTCAGTTGACCGAAGGCTTCCGGTATGTGGCGAAGTCCCGGGAGCTGGCCGTACCGCTCGCCATGATGGGCCTGGTCGGCATGCTCGCCTACGAGTTCCAGGTGACGCTGCCGGTGGTGGCGAAGACGGTGTTCCACGGTAGCGCCGAGACCTACGGGATCATGACAGCCGCCATGGGCGTCGGAGCCGTCGTGGGCGGCCTGGTATCGGCGGCGAAGGGGAGGACGGGCATCCAGGCCATGGTGGTCGCCTCCTTGCTCTTCGGTGTGGCGATCAGCCTGGTCACATTGGCCCCAGTGGAGGGCGTGGCCATCCTCGCCCTCGCCATCGTCGGATACTTCAGCGTGTCGTTCCTGGCCATGGGCAACTCGACGCTGCAGCTCGAGACCGACCCTCAGATGCGCGGCCGGGTCATGGCACTGTGGTCGGTGGCCTTCTTGGGCTCCACGCCGATCGGTGGACCGTTGATCGGTTGGATCACGTCGATGACCGGTGCCCGGGTGGGCCTGGGCGTCGGAGCGCTGTCGTGCTTCGTGGCTGCCGGTGTCGGTCTGATCGCCACGAGACGAGCGCGTGCCGGACGGGTGGTTGACGTGCCCGCCGGCTACCGGCCAGCGGTCGTCGAGCTTCCCGGTGGTGACTGACAGCGGCAAGACGGACGGACAGAGTGGACCGACCGAGCGAACCAGAGTGGTGACGCTAGGGTTCGCGGACATGCAGACCCGCGCCCGCGGCCGGGGACCCCGATGCGCATGGGCGGAGCGATCCGTCACTTTGCGCCAGTACCACGACGAAGAGTGGGGTGTACCCACGATCGATGAGGTGCGGCTCTTCGAGCTGTTGGTCCTGGAGGGAGCGCAGGCCGGACTGTCGTGGTCGATCATCCTGGCCAAACGGGACGCCTACCGTTCGGCGTTCGCCGGGTTCGACGCGAGCCGAGTGGCCCGATTCGGTCCGACGGAGGTCGCCCAGCTGCTCGAGGCGCCGGGCATCGTCCACAACCGCCTCAAGGTCGAGAGTGCCGTCACCAACGCCCGGGCCTTCCTCGACACCGCGTCGTCCCACGGATCGTTCGCCTCGTATCTGTGGGGGTGGGTCGAGGGCCGCCCCATCGTCGGTCGCCCCGAGGTGGCGGCCGAGGTGCCGGTGATGAGCGACCTGTCCGTCAGCCTTTCGAAGGACCTGAAACGACGGGGGTTCACCTTCGTGGGTCCGACGATCGTGTACTCCTACCTCCAGGCAACTGGAGTGGTCGACGACCACCTGGAGACCTGCCCGAGCAAGCCCGAGTACCAGACCTCCCTCGTCCAGGACGATTTGGGGATCGAGGACCGCAACCGCCGGCCCGGTCAGGTCCCGGCCAGGCGTCGGACCAGCTCGACCAGGCGCTCGAGCTCGTCCTCGGTGTTGTAGTAGTGAGGTGAGGCGCGCACCACCGATTGCGGGAACGGATCGACCATGTCGAGTCGTGCTGTCGCCGATCGACTTACCGAAACGTTGATCCCAACGGCGGAGGCGACCCGGGCTGTGTCGATGGCCGACATCCCGGGAACCGAGAAGGTGACGATCCCGCAACGACGGTGTCCACCGTCGTGGACCACGATCCCCTCGATATCCAACAGGGACCTCCGCAGATGCTCCGCGAGCGAGGTGACCCGCCCGGCGATGGACTCCAGTCCCAGTGCCAGCGCGTGGTCGATGGCCAATCCCAGCCCGAGCTGGGCGGCGATCGGCCCTTCGAATTCGGCGAGCCGGTCGGCACCCGGTGCGAGGTGGTAGCTGGAAGGGTCGTCCCAAACCGCCGACGTGCCGCCGATGCCGGTAGGTCGAAGCCGCTCGGCGAAGTCGTTCTCCACGTAGAGCAGACCGGTTCCACGAGGGCCACGGAGCCATTTCCGACCCGTGGCCGTGGCCACCTGGCAGCCGATGGCTACGACGTCCATCGGGAGCTGTCCCACGCTCTGGCAGGCGTCGACGAAGTAGGCGACTTCGGCCTCCCTGCAGAGTGCTCCGACCGCCTCCACCGGGTTGATGAGACCACGGTGGCTGCCGACGTGGGTCACGGTCACCAGCGCGCAAGCACCCGTCGACAGTTGCTCAGCCAGGGCGGTCAGATCGATTGTTCCAACCGGCGTGCTCTCCACGACCTCGATGTGTGCACCGGTCAGTTCGCAGATCTGGAGCAGCCCCAGGTAATGGCTGTCGTAGGCCATCCTGTCGACGAGAAGCCGTTCTCCGGATCCGATACCCCCTCCGAGGGCGAATCCCCAGAGGGCCTTGGTCCACGACTGAGTGTCTGATCCGGTCAGCACGATCTCGTGCTGACCGGCGCCGAGGAGGCGGGCCGCCGACCGTCGCACCGCCGCCAGCCGCTGTACGGCGAGCGCCTGTGCTTCGTAACCGCCTCGCTGCGCCTCCAGCTGCAGGTGGCCGACCATGGCGTCCACGGTGGCTCGTGTGGGCAGTGCCGCTCCGGCGTTGTTCAGATGGTTGACTGTCGTGCACCCCGGGGTCGCCGCCCGCTGGGCGTCGACGTCGATCGGCCCGGGCACGAAGTCGGAATGTAGCAGCGCGCCGGTCGGCCGGGCCGGTCGGGCAGTGGCACCATGATGCTGCCCGCGAGACCGATGACTAGGGTCGCATGAGTGTTCGGATCGCCGGAACCCCTTGTCGAGGAGCGCGCCGATCCGGATCCCTTCGGCCAGTTCGGACGCTGGTTTGCTGCCGCAGGCGTGGAGGAGGACGAGGCCGAGGCGATGGCGGTGGCCACCGTCGGCTCCCACGGACGGCCATCGGTCCGGATGGTCCTGCTCAAGTCCTGGGACCGTCGGGGATTCGTCTTCTTCACCGATTACGGCAGCCGAAAGGCCGAAGAGCTCGCGGCCAACCCTGCAGCGGCGTTGCTGTTCCACTGGGGACGCCTGGGACGCCAGGTCCGTGTGGAGGGCACGACTTCTCGCGTCGCCCCTGCCGATTCTGACGCCTACTTCTCCAGCCGTCCCCGCGGTAGCCAGATAGGAGCTCACGCGTCCAACCAGAGCCGGCCCATCTCCGACCGCCGGGCGCTCGAGCGAGTGGTCGGAGCAACAACGGACCGGTTCCACGGCGGGGAGGTTCCCCGTCCGCCGACCTGGGGGGGAATCCGGGTGGAGCCGCTGACATTCGAGTTCTGGCAGCACCGCACGGACCGCCTCCACGACCGGCTGCGGTACCAGCTCGACGGTGAGGGATGGACAATCAGCCGACTCCAACCCTGAAGTGGGTCGCGGGATAGAGGGGCGTTCCGAACCTGCGAGCCCGCGTCACCGGCCGGACCGACCGGCGCCGGTTCGATGGGCAGGCCGGGCCGTGGTGGGAAGTAGGGTCTTGACAATGCCAGACGCCGAGACCGTGGTGCGAGAGCGAACCGACCAGCTGCTCGACGAACTCGATCCGAGGTCGTCACCGGTAGAGGAATTCCGGGCCCGCCAGTACGAGCTGGGTCTGGCCTGGGTGGGGTTTCCCGAAGGATCCGGTGGCCTGAACCTCCCCCCCGACCTGCAGCGCCAGGTCGACGGCCGGCTCTCCCAGGCCGGGGCCACCCCGTTCGGGGCCAAGGAATTCTTCGGCCTCACCATGGCCGGGCCGACGGTCGTGACCCACGCCTCGGACGAGCTGCGTCAACGCATCCTGTGCCGGACCTTCACCGGAGAGGTCGCGTGGTGCCAGCTCTTCAGCGAACCGGGTGCGGGATCCGACCTTGCCGGGCTCTCGACCCATGCCGTCCGTGACGGAGACGAGTGGGTGGTCACCGGCCAGAAGGTTTGGAACACGCTGGCCCACATCGCCGATCGGGGCATGCTGGTCACCCGGACCGACCCCGATGTTCCCAAGCACAAGGGACTCACCTACTTCGCCCTCGACATGCACGCACCGGGGGTCGAGGTCCGGCCGCTTCGGCAGATGACCGGAGAGGCCGAGTTCAACGAGGTCTACCTGACCGAGGTCCGGGTGCCCGACGCCGACCGGATCGGCGACGTGGGGGAGGGCTGGCGGGTGGCCATGACCACATTGTCCAACGAGCGCACCACCATCGGGGGTGGGACGTTGGCTCCCGGGGCGGATTCCGGTGCCATCGCCGAGGCGGTTCGCATCTGGCGCGAGGAGGTGGAGAGCAAGGACCCGGCGCTGCGCGACCGGCTGATGCACCTGTGGACGGAATCCGAGGCGCTCCGGCTGACCAACATGCGGGCAAGCCAGAACCGCAAGGCGGGAAATCCCGGACCCGAGGGATCGATCGCCAAGCTCATGTTCGCCGAGGTGAACAAGCGGGTCTACGAGCTGTGCGTGGACCTGTTGGGAGCCAAGGGTTTGGTCGGGTACGACTACACCATGCGCCGCTCCGAAGGTATCGGTCTGGTCGGACCACCGGGCACCTCGCGCAAGCTCTTCATCCGATCGCGTGCCAACTCCATCGAGGGGGGAACCTCGGAGATCCAGCGAAACATCCTCGGCGAGCGAATCCTCGGGCTTCCCGGCGAGGTGCGGGTGGACAAGGAACGTCCCTGGTCCCAGGTTCCTCGCAGTTGACTGGATCGACGCGGTGACCCAGGCCCGCGAATTCCTGGGCATGGAGCACGCGGGAGACGAGCTCCATTGGCGGCTCGAGGTCACACCCGAGCTCACCACCCCGGGCAAATTCCTCTTCGGCGGCTGTGGGCTGGGGGCCGCCCTCGTGGGGCTGGAGGCTGCATCGAGACGGCCCACCGTGTGGGCGACCGCACAGTACCTCTCCTTTGCCCGCACCCATTCCGTGCTCGACCTCACCGTGACCGTGGCCGCCGTTGGCCGGAACATCACCCAGGCCCGGGCGGTCGGATTCGTGGACGATCGGGAGATCCTGACCGTTAACGCCGCCCTCGGCGGGCCGGCCCATCTCGACGCGGGAAATGGAGTGTGGGTGAGCCCGCCCGACGTCCCATCGCCCAGCACCTGTCCGCTCCGACGGCTTCCTATCCCCGAATCGGTCTCGATCTTCGACAGGCTGGAAGTGCGGCTGGCCAAAGGGCGCTCGTTCGAGGAACTGGCCGAGCAGGACGTTCCCGGCCAACCCGACAGCGCACTGTGGGTCAGGATTCCCGGGCACCTGGCCCCATCGGCCCCTACCCTCGCCATCATCGGTGACTACGTCACCGGTGGGGTGTCCCAGGCCCTCGGTCGGCGGGCGATGTCGAGGAGTCTTGACAACACGCTCCGGGTCGTGCATCTCGAACCCAGCGAATGGGTGCTCTGTGACATCCGCATCCAGGCCGTCGCGGACGGCTTCGGCCAGGGCATCGCATATCTATGGTCTGAGACAGGGTCGCTCCTGGCCACGGCCAGTCAGTCGATGAGCATCCGGTTCTGGGACCTGTGACGACGGCGCCGACCACGCGTCCCGAGCGCGCCGGAGAGTCGCGGATGATGGATCGGACCGATCGCAATCGGTCGAATGCTCGTCGCCGAAGAACCGACAGGGAGATGCGATGAAGATCAGCACGTTTCTGAGTTACGCCGGCGGCTTCCGACGGGCAGCCGCCGATGTGGCAGAGTTCGAAGCGGCCGGCCTGGACCTGGTCTGGGTGGCAGAAGCCTACGGCATCGACGCTCCGAGCCTCATGGGCTATATCGCCGCCCTCACCGAACGGGTCGAGATCGGATCGGCCATCCTTCCTATCTACTCACGCACCCCCACCCTCATCGCCATGACGGCTGCCGGCATCGACATGCTGTCCGACGGGCGCTTCCACCTCGGACTCGGTTCGTCCGGGCCCCAGGTGATCGAGGGGTGGCACGGGGTCCCCTTCACGGCTCCGCTGGCACGTACACGCGAGATCATCGATGTCTGCCGTCAGGTGTGGGCTCGACAGGGTCCACTGGTCCACCACGGTCCTCACTACGACATGCCGCTCCCCGAAGGCGTGGGGACCGGACTGGGCAAGCCCCTGAAGATCATCGGGCATCCGGTCCGGTCGTCCATACCTGTTTGGATAGCCGCCCTCGGCGAGAAGAATGTGGCCATGACGGCAGAGGTCGCCGACGGCTGGATCCCCATGCTCTTCGTCCCCGAACGGTCGAAGGATGTCTGGGGCTCCTCGCTGGCAGCCGGAACCTCGCGGCGCGATCCAAGTCTCGATCCTCTGATGATCACCACCGGGGGTCTCCTGGGCATCGGAGAGGGGGACGAGGTGATCGAGCTGCGCGATCTGGCCCGTCCGATGGTGGCGCTGTACGTCGGCGGCATGGGGGCGAAGGGCAAGAACTTCTACAACGACGTCGTGCGGCGATACGGGTACGAGCGCGAAGCGGAGGAGATCCAGGATCTCTATCTCGGCGGTAACAGAAGAGAGGCCGAAGCCATGGTTCCCGACGACCTCCTGGCTTCGGTGACGCTCTGCGGACCGGAGAGTTACGTCGCCGAACGCATCTCGGCCATGGGCGAAGCGGGGGTGACCCATCTCCAGGTCAATCCGGTCCCCCTGGGAGACCAGCGGGCCGTCGACCTCATTGCGACGGTGAAGCGGTTGGCAGGTTGAGCAACTGGTCGAGCTCATCGGCCATGTGCTCGATCTCGTCGGCTTCGTAGTAGCTGCGGCTGAGGGTGAGTGTGAGCTGCGCCTGCACCAGGGTGAGAGCCCGCTCGGCGGAGGCAGCGGCGTCGTAGACCGAGAACAGGCGGGCCTGCATGGCCTGCGCCGAGACGAACCGGCTCCCGCGTTGCTTCGCCTCTTCGGGAAGTGAGCGCAGCAAGTCGCCGGGCCTCTCGGTCAGCGGTTCCATCGCATCCGACCCAATTCCATCCGACTCAACCGCATCCGACCCAATCGCATCCGAACCTCTGCCCAATGAGGGCTGGGCGGTCTGGATGTGTCCTTCGTAGTCGTTCTGCTTTTCGTTCCGTCTCTCGCTGTTCATCGGGCCACTTCCTCACTGGGTCGTGTGTACCTGGGATCGACGACGACCGGATCCCGGCGGCGGCGTGCTGCTCGTCCTCACAGATGATCCAACGCCCCTGAGTCGGCCGATCTTCCCCTGACCTGTAGCGACTCTTCCTCGGACCTGCGGCGATCGGCGGTCGAGCTCCCTGGTCAGTGCATTTCGGCCCGTCCCCACCCGCCGCTCCGGATTGATGCGGCGGGAGACCCGCAGCCAGGGTTAGTCTCACGACTCGGTGAGACCCTGGTGATCAAAGCAGTACTGTTCGACTTCGGTGGCGTGCTCACCACCAGTCCCTTCGAGGCATTCGCCCGCTACGAAGCGGAGCGTGGGCTTCCTCACGGGTTCATCAGGTCGGTCAATGCCGCGGATCCGCACAGTAACGCTTGGGCCCGCCTCGAGCGTGGCCAACTGGACCTCGAAGCATTCGACCGGGTCTTCGCCGACGAGGCAGAGGCGGCGGGCCATCGTGTTCCCGGGCGGGATGTACTGGCACTCCTCCAGGGTGACCTCAGGCCGGAAATGATCACGGCCTTGCGCTGGTGCTCCGCTCGCTATGTCACCGCATGCCTGACCAACAACTTCAGCGGGCACGAGGAAGTCGTGCGCCCCGAGGTCGAGGAGGTGCTGGCTCTGTTCGACCGTGTGTTCGAGTCCCGGGTGCTCGGCATCCGGAAGCCGGAACCACGGTTCTACGAGCTGGCTTGCGCAGCGCTGGGTGTGTCGCCGAACGAGGCGGCCTTCCTCGACGACCTCGGGGTGAACCTGAAGCCGGCCAGGGCCATGGGGATGCGCACCATCAAGGTCGAGCGTTCGGATCAGGCTCTGCGGGAGCTGTCCACGCTTACCGGCATGCCCTTTCCGCCGGTGCCCTGAGCCGGTCCCCCGGCACGATCGACGCGCCGTGGTGACCGGGGCGGTCGGGGAGGAGCGGACCCGGAGAGGGCGAGCTCCGTGATTGGCATTGACTTATAACTAGAATGAATCTATTGTTCGAATCAACCTGAAGTGAGGGTGAACGCAGGACAGAACGGTGCCGCAGGACAGAACGGTGCCGCAGAACAGAACGGCGGCAGAGCCTTGGAGGTCACCGACATGCAGAAGCCCATCTTGACCACCGAGTCCGGGGCACCGGTCGCGGACAACCAGCAGAGCCAGACCGCGGGGCCTGGGGGGCCGGTTCTGTTGCAGGACCAGCATCTACTGGAGAAGCTGGCCCGGTTCAACCGGGAGCGGATCCCCGAGAGGGTGGTGCACGCCAAGGGCTCGGCCGCATACGGATCCTTCGAGGTGACAGCCGACGTGTCGGAATGGACCCGGGCCACCTTCCTCGGTGCCATCGGGAAGCGCACCGAGGTCATCGTGAGGTTCTCGACGGTTGCGGGTAGTCGTGGATCAGCCGACGCCGTACGGGACCCGAGGGGCTTCGCGGTGAAGTTCTACACAGAGGACGGCAACTACGACCTGGTGGGCAACAACACCCCGATCTTCTTCATCAGGGACCCAGTCAAGTTCCCCGATTTCATCCATTCCCAGAAGGGTGATCCCTACACGAACCATCAGGAACCTGACAACGTGTGGGACTTCTTCTCCCATTCACCCGAGGCGACCCACATGTTCACCTGGTTGTTCGGCGACCGTGGTGTTCCCGCCACATTCCGGCACATGGATGGGTTCGGTTCCCATACCTTCCAATGGGTGAACGAGAAGGGCGAAGCGGTGTGGGTGAAGTACCACTTCAAGACCGATCAGGGCATCAGGTGCCTCGATTCGTCGGAAGCCGCCGAGCTGTCGGGGCTGAACCCGGACAGCCATCAATTGGATCTGCTCGAATCCATCGACAGGGGAGAGTTCCCGTCCTGGACCTTGAAGGTGCAGATCATGACCGAGGAGCAGGCGGCTGGCCTCGCGGTGAATCCGTTCGATGTGACCAAGGTGTGGTCCCAGCGAGCGTTTCCCCTTCACGAGGTCGGTCGGCTTACCTTGGACAGGAACGCCGATAACTACTTTGCCGACGTCGAGCAGTCCGGTTTCGATCCGGGCAATTTCGTCCCGGGCATCGGACCGTCGCCGGACAAGATGCTCCAGGGGCGGCTGTTTGCCTACGGCGATGCCCACCGGTACCGGCTGGGAATCAACCACACCCAGCTCCCGGTCAACTCGCCACACGCCGCCGAGGCCCGGAATTATGGCCGGGACGGACTCATGGCAGGTCAGGGAAACGGAGGGCGTGCCAAGAATTACGAGCCCAACAGCTTCGACGGTCCGGTGGAGTCCGGAGAACCATACGCGGCACCACTCGAGGTGGTCGGGGCGACCGGGACCTTCGGTTGGGACGAGCGGGGCACCGACAACTTCTCCCAGGCCGGAAGTCTCTACCGGCTCCAGCCGACCGATGCCCAGACCCGACTGGTGAACAACATCGCGACCGGGCTGGGCTCCGTGTCTCTAGGACCGGTGGGTGACGGCATCGTCGAGAGGAGCATTGCCCATTTCCGAGCGGCGGACGCCGAGTTCGGTGAGCGCATCTCCCAGGGCGTGAAGGAGCGGCGCCCGACCGGTGGCTGATGGCGGCGTTCGGAGTCCGATCACCTCGATTCCTTCTCAGGTCTCGCTCGGCGAGCGGCTGGTAGCGCGTGGATGGCGTATAACTCCGCAGCGCAGGGCCGTGCTGCAGGCACTCGAGGGGGATCACGTGCACCTGAGCGCCGACCAGGTCCACGCGGCAGCAAGGCGTGTGGTGCCGGAGGTCAGCCTGGCCACGGTGTACAACACGCTGAACGAGCTCGTGGACATGGGCGAGCTCGGCGAGGTTCGCCTGGGTGACGGCACCGCCCGATACGACCCGAAGACCGGACCTGATCATCACCACCTGATCTGTACCGGATGCGGCCTCATCTACGACGTCGAGCCGGCCGGCGTCGAGGGACTGATCCTTCCCCGGTCCCAGCGGTTCGGGATGGCCGTCCGATCAGTCGAAGTGGTGTTCCGTGGACGCTGCAGCAACTGTGCCGAGCACGACTGATCCGGTCGCGACGGCGGCGGGTCCTTGGAGCGCACCGAGGTCTGGACTGCAGAAGCCGGCAGGTGCACGGGAGCACAGGAGCACAGGCCGGAGCCCAGGAGCACCGTACGGTGTCAGGGCGCCGCGGGAGCCGGCGACGACTCGACCCCACGGATCACGGACAGGATTTCGTCTCCGATGAGCTCGTTGTGATCCAGAAGGGCGTCGCGAAGGGCTTCGACGACCTTCCGGTTCTGCTCGAGCAGTTGGCGGACCGACGCCTTGGACGACGCCAGGAGCTCCTCCACCTCGGCTCGACCCCCGTCGGTCGAGAGGACCTTGGTGACGATGCCACCGGCCGGCTGTTCGATGGCGGATGACGACACCAGTGTGGAGCCCATTCCCAGCTGGCCGATCATCTGACAGGCATTGGCGGTGGCCGCCTGGAGGTCGGACGCCACTCCGGACGACGCTTCGCCGAAGAACAGCTCCTCGGCCACCATCCCACCGAATGCGATGTCGATCAGGGCTCGTATCTCGGTCTTGGTCCGGGTGAATCGCTCTTCCAGTTCCGAATGGCTCAAGAGGCCGAGCGCGTCGCGCCGCTTGACGATGGTCAGCACCTCGAGCTTGCGGCCCGTCCCGATCGACCACGCCACCGTGGCATGTCCGGCTTCGTGGGTGGCGATGGTGCGCCGCTCGGCTTCGGTGTACTCGACTGGTTGGGCCAGCCCGATCTCCTCGGTCATCTTTGCCTGTTGAAGGTCGTTCCACGAAAATCGTCCAGCCCCTCTTCGAAGGGCCCACACCAGGGATTCGTCGAAGAGGTGCTCGATCATGACCGGTGAGTAGCCCGCGGTCATGGCGGCCAGGGTCTCTCGGCGCTCGGGTGCGTCGAACTCGGGCTCGTGCGCCTTCTTTGCCAGGTAATAGTCGATGATGTCCCTTCGGCCGGCACGACCGGGAAGTCCGAAGAAGAGCGTCCGGTCGAACCGACCCGGCCGTAGCAGCGCCGGGTCGAGGTCGCCGGCCCGGTTGGTGGCTCCGATGACGAGGATGTTGGCCGGAGTGAACCTGGGCTTTGCCTGTCGCAGGTGTTCGGGCAACCAGGTGTTCACCATGTCGACCATCGCCCCCTTCATGCGGTGGGAGGCCGACGGTTGGTCGAACGACTGGAGTTGGATGAGGAGCTCGTTCACGACGCCGGGAATTCCCTCACCGTGCCGGTGGCCGTTGGCCCTGGATGCGCCGATGGCGTCGAGCTCCTCGATGAAACCGATGGCACCACCTTCTCGGCGGGCATGCTTGCGCATCACTCGGAAGAATGCTCGGATCTTGCGATTTGTCTGGCCGTAATACATCGACTGGAAGGCCGAGGACGAGACGAAGAGGAAGGGAACACCCGCTTCGGCCGCCATCGCCTTGGCCATGTAAGTCTTTCCCGTCCCGGGTGGTCCTTCGAACAGGATGGCCTTCCGCGGTGATCCGCCCATCTGCTCAGCGAACGCACGGTGGGCGAGGAAGAGGTTGAGCGTCTTTGTGACCTCTTCGACGAGACCGTCGGATCCCCGCACGTCGTCGAAGCTCATGGTGAGCTCATCGGGACGGTACAGGATGTGGGGGGATCGGCCGGCCCCGACCAGGGGAACCACGAGCACCAGACCGAGCAGGGCGATGAGAGCGATGGCCGGAACGAGTGGTCCTATCCCGGAGGGAAGATGAAGGTGGGGGAGACCTGCCGCAGGATCGAGCAGGTCTCGAAGTATGAGCACGATTGCGATCGGAGCCAACACCAGGCACAGCCGCCGTAGTCGCGTCCTCCTCGACCGTTCGCGATGTGCGCCGACATCACTTGCCGAGGCGCGCACGACACCATTCGCCTGCAGAGTCAGCAACCGGTCGGATGGCGGCCTCGCCCGTCCAGACCGGGTTCCGCCGGTCGAGTTCGCTGGTCGATCCTCGTTCATGCGGTGCCCCCTCGGTGGCTCGCGAGCCACGCCCTCGTACCGGTCGAACCTGCTCCGGCGTTCCGGCTGCATGCGGCCTCGGTCCACCGATCGGATGCCGTCACTGCGTCGGAACGTTGCTCGAGGCCGAACCTACCCTGCCGCTTCGCGGTTGGGTTCGAAGGTGAACAGAGCGTGTCGAAGATCTTGCGGAGAGTGGTTATTGACTGCTGCCAGCGGTTCCGATCGACGGAGCGGTGGCGCTCGTCGAGGAGGTTGGGCTGGTCCCGGTGGGAGGCGAGGCGGCGGGTAACGCCGCCTCGCCCGGTACGGGGAACTCTCGGACGTCGAAGTCAGACAGGATGGTGGGGCACAGCGAGGTGTCGGTCAGCGAGCACGATTCCTTGGCCACCGCGATGCTCGACCCGTCAGCGACCGCCGGTATCGACTGGGGAAAGATCACCGTTCCCGAAACCGGCTGCGTCCCCCCGGACCCGACAAGTGTCCCGATCACACCCGACGGATCGGTGATCGAGGCGATGTCCGGGGTGGGCATGGAGGACTGCTCGCCTGCCGGGTCGCCGGGTCCGCAGGCCGCTTCGGCCTGTTGCCAGGTCGGAACCGTGAAGTAGCGGCAGACCAGGCCCACTCCTTCCGGCGTACCGGTGGTGGCGAACTCTGCGAAGATCCCCTGTGTGCCCGGTGGCACCGTGCCGGCGGGTGGCGGGGCACCACCGCCCCGAGGGGTCACGTCGAGGCGGATCACTCCTCCCGGAGCGCGGTACCGTGAGCATGCCCATCCGCTCGGTCCGACGATGGAGTGGGTGCCGTCCGAGTAGAACTCGACCTTGCCGACCAGGGCAGTGGCGATTGGGGCGAGGAGCACCGAGGGGCGCCAGCCGGTCGGTGACGCGCCCGCGTCCGCACAGGCCACCACAGGAAAGGCTACGGCGGCACCACCTTCGTACCCGGAGCCCGGCGTGGTCGTGCTGGTCGTGGTCGATCTGGGCGGGGGCGAAGTCGATGTGGTGCCGACGATCTTGGCCAGCGACGAGCCGCATCCGCTGAGAAGGAGGACCATACCCGCCACCACGATCCCTGCTCGATTCCTCACGGTGCTCCGGCCGGTGGGGGTCGTGCCCAGTCCCATCGGGCCCTCATGCCGGACGGTGCACTGCGCTGCCCGACCGCGGGCGTACGGAGCCAGGCATCGCCTCCACCTGAACCGCACCTGATGGCGGAGTGGGACCGTCATTGTCAGAGACGCTACGGCACCCTCCGCCCGGTGTGGTGGTTCGGTCTGGCTGGAGTGACCGCGTCCGGATCGGCCGTTGCAGCAGATATGATACCGTTTACGTACACGTAAATGGTCTTTGACGCTCGCGGAAGGGTGGCGACCACCCCTCGGCGCACGAACTCGGGAGAACCATCGTCCTCCAGGATCTGAAGTCGACGAAGACGAACCGCACCGGTCGGCTGTCCACGGCCGCAGTAAACGACCTTCCACCCAACTACAAATGGGTGGCTCTGTTCATCTCCACCCTGGGCATGCTGATGGCCACCATCGATGGATCGATCGTGCTCATCGCCCTCCCCGACATCTTCCGCGGCATCGGTCTCAACCCGCTCCAGCCGGGGAACACCTTCTACCTGCTCTGGATGATCCTCGGGTTTCTGGTGGTGTCCAGTGTGCTCGTGGTGAGCCTCGGCCGGATGGGGGACATCTACGGCAGGGTCCGTACCTACAACCTCGGCTTCGCCGTGTTCACCTTCTTCTCGCTGTTGTTGAGCGTCACCTGGATGACCGGGCATGCGGCCGGTGACTGGCTCATTGCCATGCGGATCTTCCAGGGGATCGGGGCGGCGATGCTCATGGCCAACTCCGCGGCCATCCTCACCGACGTCTTCCCGAGCGATCAGCGGGGGATGGCTCTCGGCATCAATCAGGCGGCGGCCTTCAGCGGCACGTTCATCGGTCTGGTCCTCGGGGGCGTCCTGGCACCGATCAACTGGCGTCTGATCTTCCTCGTCTCGGTTCCGATCGGCCTGTTCGCCACCGTTTTCGGATACTGGAAGCTGCGCGAGACGAGTCCACGGCATCCGGCCAGGATCGATTGGGCCGGCAACGTCACGTTTGCCGCAGGATTGATCCTCGTGATGATGGGCATCACCTATGGGATCGAGCCCTACGGCCACGACACAATGGGTTGGACGAACCCGGAGGTGCTCACCTTCTTGGGGACCGGGATCGGTCTGCTCGCGGCCTTCTGCATCATCGAGACCAGGGTCGCCGAACCCATGTTCCGCCTGCAGCTCTTCCGCATTCGTGCCTTCACCGGCGGTGTGCTTGCGAGCTTCTTGGCCGCCCTCAGCCGCGGCGGTCTGATGTTCATGCTCATCATCTGGCTCCAGGGGATCTGGCTCCCGTTGCACGGATACGACTTCAGCGTGACGCCGCTGTGGGCAGGGATTGCCATGCTGCCTCTCACGGTGGGGTTTCTCGTCGCCGGGCCCATCTCGGGCGTGCTTTCCGACCGCTTCGGGGCGCGTCCGTTCGCCACCGGCGGCATGTTGGGGGCTGCGGTGTGCTTCGCGCTCCTCGAGCTGCTTCCTGTCGACTTCTCCTATTGGGTCTTCGGAGCACTGTTGCTGCTCACCGGATTGACGCTGGCGACGTTTGGCTCGCCGAACCGGGCAGGGGTGATGAACAGCCTTCCCGCCCTACACCGGGGGGCCGGATCGGGGATGAACACCACGTTCCAGAATTCGGCACAGGTGTTGTCGATCGGTATCTTCTTCACCCTGATCATAGTCGGGCTATCGGGCACCCTCCCCCATGCCCTCTATCACGGACTCCTGGCGCAGGGTGTCCCCGCCGCGGCAGCCGCAAAGGTGGCCCACCTGCCAGCCGTCGGTAGCCTGTTTGCCGCGTTCCTGGGGTACAACCCGGTGGGCACTCTGCTCGGACCCGTGCTTCCCCACCTCAGCCATGCCAAGGCCGCCTACTTGACCGGACGGGCCTTCTTCCCACAACTGATCTCGCCACCCTTCATGACCGGACTCAGAGCAGCCTTCGACTTTGCGATAGCAGCCTGTGTTCTGGCCGGCATTGCCAGCCTGCTCCGGGGGGGTAAGTACATCCACGAGGAACAGACCACCCTTGCGGAGGGGCCCGGAGGAGCGGCACCATCCCGACCCCAGATGGGCCCTCGTCAAGCGCTGGACTCGAGTGCGGCTCCCTCGCAGTTCAGAGGTCCACAGCGGTGACCGGTAGTTATGTGGCCAGCGGGGACCCCACGGTCATATCCGCCCGAGCGGTTGGCGGCTCAGGGAGCGGCCCGACCGCGGGTGCGGGTCTTGAGGACTCGGTGACCACCCTGGTCCGCTGGGCCACTCGACATGACGTCCAAACCGCGGTGATGCGGCGTGCCCAGTCCTCCCTGCCCCTGTCCCATGTATGGCTCCTGGTCCGAATCGCCGCCTGCGGCCCGTGCCATCCCTCGGACCTCGCCTCCTCCTTTGGAGTTGACAACTCCACGATCACCCCGAAGCTCCAGCGCCTCGAGTCGGAGGAGCTGGTCACACGCCGACCCGACCCGACGGACCGCCGGGCTGCACTGGTCGAAACTACTCCTTCTGGAATCCGACTCCTGGGGCGTCTCAGGCGAGCGCGCGCTGCGATCTTGGAGGAGCGACTGGCGGCACTCCCGCAATCCAGACGCCTCGCCGTGGTCACCGCCCTCTCCGACCTTGCTTCGATCCTGGAATAGGCGGGACCTCTGCCTCCAAGTTCCGTGGGGTCCGCGCTACTGACCCACCGGCCCGGGACGGCGCGGTCGGGGGGCTGAAATCAGCGACCTCTAAGGACGGGCGGAACGTCGACGGCGGGTCGATTTCAGGACAAAGGCCAGCTTCCGTAACCATGGAGCTCGGAGCGGAGCTCAATGGCTGCAAGTCCTGAGCTGGGTTGGGCCGCATGCGGGACGGACCAAAGGGCCGGTGAAGATAGTGGTCGCACGCTGGGTGGGATGTACAGGAGATGCGAGCCAACGGGTCCTACCCCTCTCGCTCGTGGCGCACGTCTCGGAACCGGCCACGGCCTGGGACCCCTGGGCACGGCCTCTTTTGGTCGTCCGAGCTACCCAAAGTGGCCCAGAGCTGTCGAAGATGGGCCTGCGCCGGTCGCTTGGCGGTCTCCGGTCCGGTCGGATCACCTACGCACGGGCCTGAGGTCGGCCACCGCCCTTGGAGTACGGCGTCTGGGACGTCGGCGCAGGTGGGTCAGAGCGTCGACCAGCAGTACGCATCCGGTGCCCACTAGAACTCCGCCAACCACGTCGGTCGGGTAGTGCCAGCCGAGCCCGACCACTGCCACCCCTACGAGCAGCTCGGTAAGGGCCGCACCCCCGACCGCCAAGATCCTGGCGTTCTGTGGGAGCGCCAGCACCACCACGGTGGCC
>DAHUZT010000087.1 GCA_027315005.1 Acidimicrobiaceae bacterium
CGGTGCCCTCGACGACTCGGCGACACACGTCGACCCAGCTTTCCTTGGTTCCGTCAGGACGGCGTCGGGAGTAGGTGCGCAGGAAGACCAGCTCGCCGAGGGTGTTGCCGGCGACGTCCGGGAAGCCCCATGCGACGGGGCGGTCACGGTACGACTCAACGAAGTCGTCGGGCAGGTGAGGGGAGTCCCCTGACGTGGTGGGGATTCGGGTAGTCCGGGGCATCCACCGCGAGGTGGGGCCATCGGCGTGATTCTCGGTGTGTTCCTAGCCGAACCCACTGAGGAGAACACACACCGATGGCCCTTCCTGAGTCTGCCCTGTCCGAGCTGCTTTACGCGTTCCGTGCCGGAGACGGCGTCGATCTCGTCCGTGACGCCGTCCGCCTGGTCCTCCAAGAGCTGATCGAGCTCGAGGCCACCGAGGTGATTGGGGCCGCCCGCTACGAGCGCACCGACGGGCGGACGACCGAGCGCAACGGCCATCGCCGCCGGCTGCTCGCCACCCTCGGCGGCGACGTGGAGGTGGCCATCCCGAAGCTGCGGCAGGGAAGCTTCTTCCCCTCGGTCCTCGAACCCCGCCGCCGGATCGACCAGGCCCTCTACGCCGTGGTCATGGAGGCCTACGTGTCCGGGGTCTCCACACGGTCGGTCGACGACCTGGTGGGCGCGATGGGGGTGACCTCGGGCATCTCCAAGTCCGAGGTCTCGAGGATCTGCGCCGGACTCGACGAGGTGGTGGGGGCATTTCGGACCCGCAGCCTCGACCACGTGGCCTTCCCCTACGTGTACCTGGACGCCACCTACCTCCACGTCCGCACCGAGGACCACCGGGTGGTCTCGAAGGCCGTGGTGGTGGCCACGGGGGTCACCGCCACCGGTTCGCGGGAGGTGCTCGGCCTCGATGTCGGCGACTCCGAGGACGAGGCCTTCTGGCGGGGGTTCCTTCGGTCCCTCAAGTCCCGGGGCCTCGGCGGGGTCCGCCTCGTCATCTCCGACCAGCACGCCGGGCTGGTGGCCGCCATCGGGCGCTGCTTCCAGGGGGCGGCCCACCAACGGTGCCGCGTGCACTTCGCCCGGAACCTGCTCGCCCAGATTCCCCAAGGCCCACCAGGACATGGTGGCCGCCCTGTTCCGGACGGTGTTCGCCGGCATCGACCAGGAGGCGGTCGAGGCCCAGTGGGACCAGGTGGCGGCCACCCTCGCCGGAGGATGGCCCAAGGCCGCCTCCCTCATGGAGGGGGCCAAGCACGAGGTGCTCGCCTTCACCGCCTTCCCTCAGCCCCACTGGCGGAAGATCTGGTCGACCAACCCCCTTGAGCGAGTGAACAAGGAGATCAAGCGTCGGAGCCGGGTCGTCGGCATCTTCCCGAACGAGGCCGCCGTCATCCGGCTCGTCGGCGCGGTGCTCGGCGACCTCCACGACGACTGGATCGCCTCGGACCGGCGCTACCTCTCCGAGGGTTCGATGGCCAAGCTCTACGACGGGCGCGATGATGACGGCGAGGTCACCGTCGAACTGGAATCAGGCGGCTGATCTCCACCGGGAATCACGCTCGATTCCCCACCACGCGATGGGGCTCTGCCGCACCGAGCGAGGGCCACCAGCGATGCCGAACGCGACCTCCCCGGTGGGGTCATGTCCAGCCCTCATCGGTAACCACGAAACTGGATTCTTCTGGTGCGTTCACTGTGCTTCGGCGAGCGCGGTCAACCACGTGCGGTTTCCGTCGACCTGATCTGACCAGAGCAGTCGGAATCCCGCCTCTTGGATCTGTCCCTCCAGGCGCGATCGACCCCGGTAGACATACCAGCGATGCTCCTCTGTGGCGTAGGGCACGGCTTCGAACTGAGCACCATCACCCAGAGCCGTAACGAGGGCGAGCACACCTGCAGGTCGGAGGGTTGCTCGGAAGCCCTCAAGAACGAACTCCGTGTCGAATTCCGGCACGTGAAGCAGTGCCGCAACGCACCAGGCACCGTCCAGCGAGCCAGGGAACAAGGGGAGGGCTCGGAGGTCCGCCTGGGCGAGCCTTCCCGGCAGTTCGCTGTGTCCAGAGGTGAGCATCCCGCGTGAGAGGTCGAACCCGACGACCCGGTGGCCCGCGGCGGCGAACCTTACGCCGTCCATGGCCGGGCCGCAGCCGAAGTCGCCGACGTGTGCCGCGGGCGGGAGGCGTTCAGTCCACCGCCGCTCGAGCTCACGAAACGGGTTTGCGCCCGTCCCGACCAACTCGAGCTGCCGAGTCTTGTACCGAGCGGCAATCCGATCGTAGGTTCCCCGATTCAGATCCGTGTGGTCCTCCGTCCCGCTCATCGGAGGCAGTTTCCCGCATGCGACTCGAAACCGCATGCTCGTTGATGGCCCGACCACGCGGGCCGAGGATCGTCTGGAGGTGCGATTGACCTGCCCTTCGGGGCCGAGCGAAGTCGGCCCGCTGGGCGGTCGCGTTTGGCGCGATCTTGGCGCGATCGGAGGGAGAGTGGCGGGAATTCAGGGAGCGTCCTGGTCAGGGAGATCGGCCCGAAACCGGCCCATGAACTGGGAATATGGCTAATCCCACCTCGATTGCTCTCACCACAGATTTGGCCCGATCTCCGTTCGGGACGCAGAGGTCCCCGGTTCAAATCCGGGCAGCCCGACTTGTATCTGCCCAGTTCAAGGCTTCGGTTTGGGGCCGACCACATCGTTGAGCCCCCGAACTGACCCGGCTTGGCCCGATCGGAGACCGGGTGCTCTCGGGCGCTCTTTGCACGAGCACGATGGGCCTCCATGGACGGCTCGCTGTCACCGACTGATGACTTCCGGTCCGACCCGCACCGGCCGCACCGACTGCACGGCCAATCGGCCTGTGGACGGGGCGACAGGGTACGGCTAGCGTCTCGCCCCGAGCCGGTCGGACGTTCGATCGGCCGGCACTTCGACGTCCACGGCGAGGACGAGTTCCATCTGCAGGGCGGACGCGGCCTTCTTCGTAGGCCGGCGGAAGGGGATGCGCGGGATGAGCACTTCTGTACAGACCGTCGTGGTCGCGACGGAGCAGCAGGTCGAACCGGTGGTCACCGGGTACATCGCCCAGGGCTTCACCGTGCAGAGCCGTACGGCGGACTCGGTGACCCTTTTCAAGAAGAAGGAGTTCAGCATCCTCTGGCTGGTCATCGGGTTGCTGCTCTGCGTCATACCGCTCTTGGTCTATCTGGTCCAGTACTCCAGAGAAGAGGACAAGATGGTCATCATCAAGGTCGCGTCCGGCGGCGAGCTGGCGGCCCCGGCGACGACCCTTCCGGCTGTGGACCAGTTGACGTGGTCGCCCGACCGGAACCAGTGGTGGGACGGAGCTGCGTGGCAGGACGCGACGAGGACGATACCGCCCAACGCTGCGTACTCCGACGACAAGCTCCACTGGTGGGACGGGGTGGCTTGGCGGGCCGTGCCAACCGTGGCCGATCCACACCAGGAGCGATAGCTCTCCCGTGGCTGCAGTGCCGTCAGAACACGAGGCGTCCGTGCCCACCGTCAGGAGGACGCCCCGGTCCGGGGCGACAGGGGCCGCCTGCAAGTGCGAACTCCCAGCGTTGTTTTCCGACAACCGTCAGAGCACGACGCGGCATGGGCGTCTTGAACCAATCGGCGACTGGCTGTCCGCCCGACGATCGGGCGAGATGCCGGGCGCCGGCGTCGCCTGTCTGCTCTGCTGCACGGTGCTCTTCGTCGTCGACCCGGCGCGGCACCGTGTCACCCCGAGGTGTCCGATCCGGACGGTAACCGGGTTCGACTGCCCGGGATGCGGTGGCCTCCGGGCGGTCCACGAGCTCCTCCACCTACGGCCTGCGGTCGCGCTCCATTCGAATCCGCTTCTCGTGCTGGCCGTTCCGGTGGGTGGATGGCTCGCGGCTGCACACGCCTTGCGAACCCTCGGAGGACCGGTCATTCCCAGCTGGAAGCCGTCGGAACGCACCATTCTCGGCGTGCTGGTTGCCTTTGGCCTGCTACGCAACGCATCGAGGTTCGAGAGAAGGACCCGGTCGAGAGGATCCGCTCACCCCCAGAACTCGTCCAGCTCCCCGAGCGAGCTGATGAGCTCCAGGTTGACCGAGTAGTCCACCGGACAGGCAATGACCGACACCGTGTCGGCGGCTAGCGCCATTCGGAGGGCAGGAAGCAGCTCCTCAGCCCTGGTGATGCGGTGGCCGGTGGCACCGAAGCTCTCGGCGTAGGCGACCAGGTCCGGATTGGTGAAGGTGGTCCCGGTGTGGTGCCCGAGTTCCAGGTCCATCTTCCAGGTGATGAGCCCGTATTCGTCGTCCACCCAGACGAGGACCACCATCGGCACCTGCTCCCGCCGGGCCGTCTCGAGCTCCTGGGAGTTCATCAGGAACGCGCCGTCCCCGGTGGCGACGAGAAGGCGGGCCTCGGGACGAGCCAGCTTCGCCCCGATCGCTCCGGGCAGTGACCACCCCATGGTCGAGAGCCCATTGGAGATGAGGCAGGTGTTCGGCTCGTAGGTCGGGAACAGGCGGGCCATCCACATCTTCACCGCGCCGGTATCGACCAGGGCGATGTCGCGGCGCCCCAGCGCGCTGCGGGTGTCCGCCACGATGCGGGACGGAGAAAGGGGGAAACGGTCGTCGCAGCGTCCCCGCTCGAGCTCCTGGGAGAGGAGATGTTGGATCCGTGACCGCCCGGGCACCGGTTCGAACCGCCGGCTGGCGGCCCCCACCAGGGCGTCGAGCGACCGACCGAGCTCTCCGTGCACACCGACGTCGACGAGGTAGTGCTGGTCGACCTCGGCCGGAAACCGGTGCAGATGGATGATCCGCTTGGCGCCGTCGGGGTTCAGGCGGACCGGATCGAACTCCTGGAGCTCGTATCCGACGGCCACGATGACGTCGGCATGGTCGAAGCCGAAATTGACGTAGTCATGCCGCATGAACCCGACCGCCCCGAGCGCCAGCGGATGGTCGTCGGGGAACACACCTTTGCCGTGGAATGTGGTGGCCACGGGGATACCCAAGGTCTCGGCGAAACGGACGAGCGCGTCACCGGCACCAGCCCGGGCGGCCCCGTGACCGGCCAGTACGATCGGTTGGTGGGCAGCACCGAGGACGGCTGCGGCGCGATGGACCTGGCTCGGAGAGGGTTCGTCGGGCCGGGGCACGTTGACCGCCAGCGGTGCCGCATCGTTGGGGGCCGGGGCGCTCTCCACGTCCTCGGGTACTGCCAGAAATACAGCGCCAGGACGTTCGGTCTGGGCCAGTTTGAAGGCCTTGCGGATCATCTCCGGTATCGCATGGGGGGTGGCCACCAGGTCGGCCCACTTGGTGACCGGGGCAAACATCGACACCAGATCCACGCCTTGGTGGGACTCCTTGAACATGCGCCCGGTGGCCACCTGGGCCGACAGGGCCACGACCGGCGTCGAGTTGGTGGTGGCGTCAGCGGTACCCAGCAGCAGGTTGATTGCGCCCGGGCCGAGGGTCGCCGAGCAAACTCCGGCGCGACCGGTCAGGCGGCCGTAGACCTCGGCCATGAAGGAAGCGCCCTGCTCGTGGCGGACCACCACATACCGGATCGACGAACGTGAAAGGGCATCGACCAGATGGATGTTCTCTTCTCCGGGAATGCCGAAGACGTGGGTCACGCCCTCGTTCTCCAGGCAGCGCACCATGAGACCGGCCACCCGTTCGCCAGCGCCGTCGGCCGGCCCGCTCACCTCCCCTCCGACGTCGGCCGAGCTGCTCACGGCGCCGTCTCTTCGAGCGTCCCCCGGGCGTCGTCGAACACCCGGACAGCCTATCGACACCGATCCGCCTCTCCGGGACCGAGCGGCTGGCGCGGCCATTGACACGGAGAGGGTCCCAGATGACTGTGCGGAGGTCGACTCGGAAGAGGTGGTGTCCACAGTCCCACACCACCTTGCGGGGACCGGAACGGGAAGGTGGCAGGCGAGAGATCAGTATCCCCGGGTCACGTGCTCGATCCACCAGGCCGGGGCCGCGTTCATCAGGGTCTGCAGATCCCAGTAGTCCCACCATCGACCGATGGTGCCGCCGCGTAGCTCCTGGACCGAGACGAAGGGCAGAGTGACCACCTCACCGGTGTGCCAGGTCCAGGTCTCCTCGTGCTCAGTCACCACCGCGTCACCGTCTCCGACCATCAGCCGGAGACGGTGCCCATACTCCGAGATGGGCTCGAGCCCGAGCTTCAGCCGGGCTGCGATCTGATCCCGCCCTCTGGCCACGTCTTCGGGAGGTGAGGGCACGTCGGTATACTCGCTGTCTTCATCGAAGAACTCGCGGATACCGTCCCAGTCGCGCCGGTAGAGGGCACTCCAGAACGCCCGAACCCGTTCCTTGTTGGCCTTGTTGCCGACCGGATCGCCGCTTCCCATCGGATCCCCCCTTCCCCGCCTGGCCCTTCGATCGAGGCGGTCACGACCAGGATGCCGTCGCCAGCCACATGGCATTAGAAGCCTCTACCATGCATCCTGACCATGGTACGGCCCGATCGGTCTTTCGACCGGACTCCCCACAGCGCTCCCCGGCCGCCCCCTCACCGAGGCTCGTACCGGGCTCCCCTCCGATCCCCCTACCGCCCCGGCAGGTCCTCGCGTCAGGGGTTGCGCCGAACCTACCTGCATCGGAGAATTGCCGCCGGGTCGGCCTTGGTCTTGGCGGTGGTGGGTCTGGTCATCGTCGGCTCCACCCTGGTCCATTCGATCGCCGGCGGATCGAGTACGGCCCCGGCCGTTGTGACCGCCCGCCGACCGCCGGCAACGACGACGACCGTCCCGCCCGCGACGACGACCGTTCCGCCCACGACGACGACCACCACCCTCGATCCGGGAACCATGCCCCAGACCGATGTCCTCCCCACCGCGACGGATCCGGTGTTCACCGCCAACATGGCCGCTCTGTGGCAGGGCGTAGTCACCGATTCGCTCCAGGCGGCAATGCCGGCCTTCTTCCCCGAAACGGCGTACGTGCAGCTGAAGTCCGTGGGTAATCCGGCGGCCGACTTCAGCCAGCGGCTGGTGACCGAGTATGGGCAGGATCTGGCCGCAGCTCATGCGCTTCTCGGGAATGACCCCTCAGCTGCCACCCTGGTCGGTGTCAACGTGGACGAGGCGTACGCCCACTGGGTCCCGCCTGGCGCCTGCTACAACGGCATCGGCTACTACGAGGTCCCAAATGCCCGGGTGGTCTACACGCTCGGCGGTCAGACCGAATCCTTCGGCATCGCCTCCATGATCTCGTGGCGCGGCGAATGGTACGTGGTGCATCTCGGCGCCGTGCTCCGCCCGGGGTACGGTGGCGTGGTCGACAGCCCGCAGGCCGGTCCCGGAGTGTCCGCCTACTCGCCGACCTGCTGAACGACCGACCTTGTCGCTCGGTCGCGATCTGCAGCTCCGGGTCAGGCGTCATCTGGAAGCAGATGGCGGACGGCGGACGGGACTGTCCTATTTCAGGATGTTCACGGCTCGAGCCACCACCAGTATGGCGATGATGAGTGATATCGCCTCCTCCAGCATCATCATGAGCTTGGCCCACGGCCGGATGGGAGACACATCCGTCGTGCTGAAAGCTGTGGCCGTCGTGAACGAGAGGTGGAGGTAGTCGACGAACTTCGGATACCAACCTGCCCGAACCGATCCGACATGGACCATCTCGGGAAAGAGGAACCCTGGATGGTTCCGAGATCCCCTGGCCCGGGCGACGGCTCCCCCGCGGTCTGCGTCCCAGTACCACAAGGCGAATGCGATCACGTTGGACAACCAGATCGCACCACCGGCGACGAGGAGCTTCCGGGCATCATGAGTGAACGGACTGGTACTCACCACGCTGACCACCAATCTCCCCGCCTCCAGCGCGTTGTCGGCTGAGATCAGCACGATGAGCGCCACAGTCAATATCCGCAACCAGGGAGTGTCGTGGTCGATGCTTCCCGGATCACCGATCACCAGCAAGGCCAGCAGCACGGTGACGACCACCAGGTACCACCATCGCGAGTCCCCGAGAAGCTCGGGTGGCAATGTACGGAGTTCGGTCGGCAGGACCGCATGCAGGAGGCCTGCGACAAGTGCCGCCAGCGCCATCGGCCAGCGAGGTTCACCGATCGCGTTGCGCCCGATCCGACCACTGCCGCGGGATCGGCCGTCGCTCACGCCGCACCTCGGACGATCGAGATCAGAGGTAGCCAGCCCGTACCGATGGCGATCGGACCTCGGAACCACCCACTCATAACCGCGTCTCCCGTCCGATGACGTCCAGCCAGCACCACCAGACGGGGCGCCTGGTCCACGCACCTCCACGGTATCCAACCGGCGGCTTCCTCACCGGGTACCTCGGGAACATGCTGCCACCGGTCCGCCAACACCGCTCACGTGCCGTACGGCACCCATCGCGAGTCCACCACGATGCCGGAAGGTCCTCTGGGGCGATGCCGTTCGCCCACGACCGATCGTTAGGCTTCTCGAGCAGCCAGGATTCGCAGCGTACTTGTGCGAGTGGATCAGGACGGAGGCTCTCATTCGCAACAGATCGGTGCCATGAGCGAGTACAGAATTCTCGTCCCGCCGCCGCGGCGACGCCTCATGCCGCTGCTCGTAGTGGGCGGGACCGTCGTGTTGGCAGTGGCGGCAGTCGGCTTCGTGGTGAGCCGCCACTATCACGCCTCAGCAACCACTGACGCCGTCCATCGCGCCGTCAAGGGTGCCGCCAACTCCCCCGGACCATTCCGAGTTGTCTCCACCACCCCATCGGCCGGATCCTCCGATGTCGCCACGGAGCAGGTGGTCAGTGTCCGGTTCTCCCGCCCGCTCGACCTGGGGCAGGGCGGTAGGCGGGACCACGGCCGAACAACTGTCCCTCAGAGGGACATGCCCACCTTCGAACCGGCGGTGGCCGGAGCCTGGGCTCAGGCGGGCCCATCGACCCTCACCTTCCACGCCACCGCACCGTTCGTCCCGAGTGAGGTCGAGACGGTGACCATCCCGGCCGGGAGCCGGGGTCCCCGGGCCACCGACGGCGTCACCCTGGTCGCACCCATCTCGGTGAGCTTCACGGTCGCCAAAGGCACCTACGAACGTCTCCAGCAACTGCTGGCGCTCCTCGACTACCTACCGTTGTCCTTCACGCCGAGCGGAGGCTCTCGAGCACCCGCGGACCTCTTCAGTCCGCAAACGGGGGCGTTCGCCTGGCGATGGCCCGGGACCCCCCCGTCACTGTCCTCCCTGTGGACCGAAGGCTCGTCCAACGTCATCACCACGGCGGCTGTCATGAACTTCGAGAACCAGAATGGGCTCACCGTGGATGGCTTGGCCGGTCAACGGGTCTGGACGACCCTCGGAACCGACCTGACCACAGGAAGGGTGAACGCCGATCCATATGACTACGTATACGTGTCAAAGGTGCTGCCCGAGAACCTCACCGTGTACAAGGACGGTGCGCCGGTCCTGACCAACATCCCCGTCAACACCGGCGCGCCCGGTGCTGACACCACCGACGGGACGTATCCCGTCTTCGAGCACGTGACCAGCTCACGAATGGTGGGCACCAATCCCAACGGCACCCACTACAACGATCCGCACGTGCCCTGGGCGAGCTTCTTCAACGGTGGGGATGCACTTCACGGATTCGTGAGGGCCAGCTACGGCTTCCCTCAGAGCAACGGCTGTGTAGAGATGCCCATCGCAGATGCCGCTCAGGTCTGGCCACTCACTCCGATCGGAACGTTGGTGACCATCGTCGGTCCCACTTCCTGAAAGGCACGAGGCGGGAATCGGTCGGACATCGGCTCCGGACCGCCGGCAACGCTGCCCGGCAACCCAGTTAGGCTCCTCTCGAGCGATCGAAGAGGAGCCGCAATGGAGATGGAGTACCGACGTCTGGGCAGGTCCGGTCTGAAGGTCAGCGTGCTGTCGTTCGGGTCGTGGGTCACGTTCGGCCCCCAACTCGCTGGCACGCTGGCAGAGGAGTGCCTGACCGCCGCGCGTGAAGCCGGGGTCAACTTCTTCGACAATGCCGAGGCTTACGCCGGTGGCGAGTCCGAGCGGATCATGGGCCAGGCCATTGCCTCCCTCGGCTGGCCCCGCCGCAGCTACGTCATTTCGACCAAGCTGTTCTGGGGGATCCACGGCGACGTCAACATGAACAACACCCTCAATAGAAAATACCTCCTGCAGGCCATCGACGGATCGCTCGAACGGTTCGGCTTGGATTTCGTCGATCTGGTCTACTGCCACCGGCCCGACCCGGAGACGCCGATCGAAGAGACGGTCCGGGCCATGTCCGACATCATCACCAGTGGGAAAGCCCTCTACTGGGGTACTTCCGAGTGGTCGGCCGAGCAGCTCCGCTGCGCCTGGGACGTCGCCGACCGTCACCATCTCCACAAGCCGGTGGTCGAGCAACCGCAGTACAACCTGTTCTGGCGTCGGCGGGTGGAGAAGGAGTATGCCCCCCTCTACGACGACATCGGCCTCGGCCTCACCACCTACAGTCCGCTCAGTTCAGGGTTGCTCTCGGGCAAGTACCTCGACGAGGTCCCCGAGGGATCACGGGCCACCCTCCCCGGCTACGAGTGGCTCGCTAATCTCCTGACCAGCAAGGACAGCAACGCCAAGGTACGTTCGCTCAAAGATGTGGCCGACAGCCTCGGCTGCACGCTGTCCCAGCTCTCCATCGCCTGGGTAGCCAGCAACCCGAAGGTGTCCTCGGTGATCACCGGAGCCAGTCGGGTCGGGCAGGTGGAGGAGAACATGGGAGCGCTCGAGGTCATGGACCGCTTGACCGACGACGTGACACGCCGGATCGACGAGATCTTCGCCGCCGAACGGGTGTCCTGACCCCTTCCCGGGGCGCCTCAGCTCGCCATCCGAAAGGCTCGGTGCACGGGCCAACGATCACGGGATGCGTCGTCGAATCGGCTCCCTACCTCCGGTCGCCGCCTACGAAACCTGGCGGGACGCCCCGTGGCGCACCGTGGTGCGGAGCATCCGGTTCCTCGAGGTGGGCGAGCTGGGCGATGCGGTGATGCACCCGGCGGGCCAGCAGGAGCGAAAAGATGGCGGCGGGTATCTCCGCGAACATCGCGAGGATGAGTGCTTGGATGACCTCGGCACGCGAGGCGGAGGTAGTCACGTCGAACCAGGCGTCGACGAGGAGCAGTACGGCCGTCGCCATGGCAGGGAATTGCACCCGGTGATCGACCTTGAAGGCGAAGTACGCGGTGAGCACCACGGCGACGACGAGGAAGACGTCGAAACCGACCCATGAGGCCCGGTAGTGCTTCTCGAGGTTGTGCCTCGGCAAGGTGATGGCAAGATAGACGATCCAGGGCAGCAATCCGGCGCCGACTGCGCTGTAGATCCAGGCCAGTCGCCGGGCCCGTCGGCGCACTTCCGCCGGAACCTCTGAGACCTCGATGTCCCCCATACCCTCCAAGCCGTCTCCGCTGCCTCCACCGTCAGAAACTCCTCGCTCTCCGGTGAAAGGCACCTCTCGATCCTATTGCAGAGTGCTCCGATTCCGACCAGCAAGCGTCCACGGGGAAGCAATCCTGCGCTCACGGTGTGTGGTCGTCTGACGGATCGGACGAAAGCCGCGCGGTGCCGCCTACCTGCGGTGCCACCTACCTGCGGTGCCACCTACCGGAGTTCATCGAGGAGCGACCCACGTTCGAGGGCGGCGAGCTCGAGCGACCGCTGAGCGCTGATCCCGATCACGGTGGGAATCCGGCTCCAGACGCCGTCAGGTTCCAGCGCCCAGGAATGGGTGTCGTCGTCCAAGTTGAGCTGGATCACCTCTTCGAGCTGGGCGATGGCGTCGGCGTCCTCAACCGGAATCATCGCCTCGACGCGCCGGTCGAGGTTCCGGCGACGGAGATCGGCCGAACCGATGAAGTAGGACGCCTGTCCGCCTGCTCCACCTCCGAACCGAAGGATTCGGGAGTGCTCCAGATAGCGGCCGACGATGGAGCGCACTCGAACGGTCTCGGACAGCCCCGGAACACCCGGTCGCAAGCAGCAGATGCCCCGGACGATGAGATCGATGGGCACCCCGGCCTGAGAGGCCCGGTAGAGGGCGTCGATCACGGCCACGTCGTCCAACCCATTGGCTTTGATCACGATGCGGCCTTCAGGCCCGGCAACCGCCTGCTCGTCGATACAGTCGACCACCCGTTCACGAATGCCCCCCGGGGAGGTGACCAGTTCGTGGTACCGGGGAGGCTGGCTGAACCCGGTGATGTAGTTGAAGAAGTGGGTGAGGTCCACGCCGAGGGCGGGACGGGAGGACAGCACGCCGAGGTCCTCGTACATGCGGGCCGTCTTGGGGTTGTAGTTGCCCGTACCTACGTGGCAGTAGAGCCGAACTGCATCACCTTCCTGGCGGACCACGAGAGTCGTCTTGGCGTGCGTCTTCAGTCCCATGAGCCCGTAGATCACGTGGGCCCCTGCCTCCTCGAGGGCACGGGCCCAACCGATGTTGGCCTCTTCATCGAACCGAGCGGTGACCTCGATGAGCACCGCAACTTGCTTTCCGTGCTCGGCTGCCCTCACTAGGGCGGCCACCACCGGACTGTCCCCCGAGGTGCGATAGAGACACTGCTTGATGGCCAGGACGTCCGGGTCATCAGCGGCTTCGCTCATCAGCTCCTCGACCGACGCCGAGAACGAGTCATATGGATGGTGTACGAAGACGTCTTGGCGAGCCAGGACCGAAAAGATGCTCGAGTCCTCCTCGCGCTCCACCGAGGTGAGCGAGGCAGGCACCAACGGTGTCCAAGGTGGGTCGTGGAGATCGGTGCGTTCCAGCCCGTGGAGGACCCAGAGGCACTCGAGGCCGAGTGGGCCGTCGAAGCGATAGACATCGTCGGAGCCGAGCCCCAACTCCTCGGTCAACCGACCAACCGGACCCTCCGAAGTCCGGGCGTCTACCTCGAGCCGGACGACCGGGAGGAAACGACGACGACGCAGTTCCTCTTGGAGAGCGAGCAGCAGGTCATCGGCCACGTCGTCGTCCAGGCTGAGGTCGGCATCGCGGGTGACCCTGAACACGCAAGCATCCCCTACATCCATTCCAGGAAACAGTTCATCGATGAACGCCACCAGGATCTGCTCGATTGGCACGAAGCGAAGACCACCGGCCAACGGGATCAACCGATCCACGTTGGGGGGAACCTTGACCCGGGCGAAGCGGGAGGTGCCGTCGCTTCGATTTCGGACCTCGACCCCGACGTTGAGCGAGAGATTCGAGATGTAGGGAAATGGATGGCTCGGATCGACGGTCAGCGGAGTCACCACCGGCAGAATGCGCCGCTCGAAGATCTCGTGGAGATGGCCCCGTTCCGTACGATCCAGGATTTCCCAGTCGCACAGCTCGATGCCCTCTTCCCTGAGAGCCGGAACGAGCTGTTCGAGCAGGAGGACCTCCTGACGGTGCAGCATGCGTGCCAGAGACGCCCGGACGTCGAACAGCAACTCCGCGGGAGAACTGCCATTGAGGGCAGGTGCCTTCATGCCCGCCTGGACCTGTCGGCGCAGGCCCGCCACCTGCACCTGAAAGAACTCGTCGATCCGCTCACTGAACAGGACGAGAAACTTGACCCGCTCGAGCAATGGGACGTTCCCATCAGCGGCCAAGTCCAGCAGTCTGTCGTTGAAATCGAGATCCGACAGCTGCCTGGCGAAGTATCGGGACCCGAGTTCGATGTCGGGCCGGTTCCGGTCCCGAGCACTGTCCACGGCCATGGCGCCACGATAGCAACGCCCACATGGGCACTGATCAGGCCTCTTTGGAGCCAGAGCCCATGCCGGAGCGTCATGGGCCACAATGGTTCCCCAAACCCCAGAGGATGTGAGGATCTCCATGAGCACCGACCCGACGATCGAAGTCGTCGTCGAGATCCCGAAAGGCAGCCGAAACAAGTACGAATACGACCACGAGCGTGACATCATCCGGCTCGACCGCCGGCTCTTCTCGGCCACGTTCTATCCGGCCGACTACGGGTTCATCCCCGACACCCTGGCCGAGGACGGTGACCCGTTGGACGCCCTTATCCTCCTCGACGAGCCCACGTTTCCGGGCTGCTATGTCGAATGCCGCCCAGTCGGGGTCTTCTTCATGAGCGATGAACACGGACCCGACGCCAAGATCATCACGGTGGCCTGTGGTGATCCGCTTTGGGAAAGGATCACCAACCTCGAGAGCCTCCCCGACAACCTGACTGACGAGATCTCACACTTCTTCAACGTCTACAAGGATCTCGAGCCGAACAAGCAGACGGTGATACGCGGATTCGACGGTGTGGATGCAGCACGGACCGAGATCGAAGCATCTCGCCGGCGGTTCGTGAACGGCGACCCGACGACGCCGTGACCGGAACCACGGCCGTTCAGCACCGGACCCGGCGGAATCCGGGCAGCATCGGTGGCCAACTGATCGCATTTGGAGGCGGAGCTGGGCGCCGCCGTGCTGGTGGTGATCCGCAGCGGTCGCCGAGGCAACGACGTCGAGGACGTAGCGAGGTGCCGCCACGGCTGCCGGCTCCCCCGCATCTGGCTCACCCGCATGTGGCTCTTCGCCTAGCATAAGCACACGGTTCGGGTAGATGCGGCAGTCGCGCGTAAACCACATTCCACCATCGGCCGCTCACGGGGATGTAGCTCAGTTGGCTAGAGCACCTGCTTTGCAAGCAGGGGGTCGTCGGTTCGAGTCCGATCATCTCCACTCCACGCGTCTTACTCGAACCCTCGACATTGTGCTTGGGGGTTTGAGCGGCGCGCCTCTTCGCCGGTCGGGCCCGCGTTTGGTTCATGGTGCAAGAGGTGTAACGGCTGGCCTGACCGGAGCGTCGTGGACGCTTCTGTCCTCGTGTGGCGAGCTCCGGTACTGGCGAAGGAGGCGATCTGAGTGCCCGATGGTTGTGGATGGTGGCGCCTTGCGTGCGCACGGCCGTACCGATGTGGCACCGCCACAGGTATCATTGCTGTACGGCGATGAATCTGCGATTGGGTCCGGACGCTGAGGAGGCTGTGCGCCGTGAGGCGAAGCGCGCCGGGCGCTCGCAGCAGGACGTGATCCGGGAGGCTGTCAACCGTCATCTTGGTCTGGCGCCTGGAGACAGTCCTCGGGGCGATCTCGCATGCTGGTGTCGACGGGCACGGTCCGTGCTCCGAGGACGCCGCACCGGAGAGTCACCAAGCGACTGAGCCTGCCGCCGGGAGTGACCAGCGCCGGTCTGCTCGACCGGGACGACCGGTTCTGATGTGCGCGTCTATTTCGACAGCAGCGCGCTGATCAAGCGGTCGATACAGGAAGCCGAGTCCGACGCCGTGGAGGCGGCATTTGGCCACTACGTCGGTCAGGATGCCGTAATCGTCTCATCCTCCCTGGCCTGGATCGAGGTCGGTCGAGCGCTTTGGACCCGTCTCGATGGTGGAGCATACGCTGAAGACGCGATTCTCGATGCCGTCGAGGGCGCGCTTTCCGGCGTCGCCGAGCGAGTAATCACTGAGGAAGTGATCAGCCTCGCGCTGCGAGTCGCTCCCCCTCGCCTGCGTAGCCTCGACGCGATCTCCCACTCGTGAGGCCACGTGCTGCAGCCACGCTCGGCACCTGATATCCCGAGTGCCGGTATGAGCAGTGCGCATCGGACGTGCAAGCGCTTTGCCGGCTCGGCACGGAGGATTGCCTTCAGCCCATCTCCACAGGACAGGGCGGAACAGGTGGAGGCGACCGGGCGGCGAGGCCTGCCGCCCACCCCGCCACCAGGGCCAGGGCCGGCAGTTGCCACACGAAGTCCACCGTTCCGGCCAGGGCAAAGGCGATGACTGCCGCCGATCCGGCCACCGCCAACGGGTCCCTTCTCGACAGTGCGGTGACCACCGCGACACCACTGGCCACCAGCAATACCTCCCCCACCACGCCGCCGCCTGCCAGCACTTGCAAATACTCACTGTGTGCGAAAGTGGCAATCGTCTGAGTGGCCGCGTCCAGGGTCAGCGGCCGATCGGGACCGACACCGAGCATCGGCGCGGTTTCCCACTGGCGGACGGCCGCCGACCATTCGGGTAGCCGGTCCTGGTTCAGCCTGCGGGCGATGGGCTCCGGAGCAGCACGCCGGCTAGGACGCTGTTGAACAAGCCGCATTCTCCGAGATCAGCGACGCTTCGGCTCAGGACTGCGGGCGCCCGGTGTCGGGAAACGGCGAATTCGCCGTAAGCGCGGCCAGTTCGGGGTCGCCGTGCTGGCCGATCGGCG
>DAHUZT010000058.1 GCA_027315005.1 Acidimicrobiaceae bacterium
CCCTCGGCCGCCAAGAGCAGCGCCTTGGCCTGCACCACCTTGCGGTGCGGCAACGAGCGCGACCGGGCGATCGTCTCGAGCTCGGCGCGCTGTTCGTCGGTCATCGGCAGGGCCGGTGCGGTCACCATCGTCATGGTGCCATGTATCCACCACAGCTATATTAGCGACAGATCACTAGCGAGTGGCGCTTCATTGGTGCCGTCCACCACCTCTTGAAGGTCAGAACCAAGCGGTTGGCAGCGGCCTGAGGACGGCCGCGAACACGGCCGTCACCGACGCCTTTTTTTCGCGCGCGAAATCCCAGGTTGGCCGAGTCCCAACCACTTCGTGCGACGGCCCCGTCAGAGCCAAGGCTCCCAAGTCAAATGAAGTGATGCCGTCCTGACACGGTCATGATCCGTTGAAACGGGAGTGATCCAGCAACAGCGGAAGTGGCGACTATCCGTCCCCTGTCGTCGGCACGACCCGGGCATCATGACTGCCAGAACTACCAACCCATGAAGCGAAGAGCTCGGTATACCGACCTCCGACGCCAAGAAGTTCGTTGTGGGTGCCAGCTTCGACCAGCCGACCGGCGTCGACGACCGCGACCTTGTCAGATCGCTCCGCGGTCGAAAGCCGGTGCGCGATCACGACGACTGTCCGCCCCTTCATGAGAGCCGTCATAGCCTCCTCGACATCGGACTCCGTTCCAGGGTCGAGGTTCGATGTGGCTTCATCGAGGATAAGGACGTCCGGATTGGCCAAGGCAGCCCGGGCGAGCGAAACGAGTTGCCGCTCGCCTGCGGAAAGGCGTGACCCGCGCTCGCGAACCTCTGTCTTCAGGCCGTTTGGGAGCGCGTCGAATCGTGCCTCGGCGCCGATGATGCGCAGTGCCTGTCTCACCTCGTCCTCGGTTGCGTCGAGCTTGCCCAAGCGCACGTTCTCGAAAATCGTCCCGTGAAACAGGAACCCCTCCTGGGGAATGACGGCGATCCTGCGACGCAGCGAGGAGATCGAGGCATTTCTCAGATCGATCCCTCCGTATCGAATGACGCCGGAGGTGGGGTCGTAGAACCGGGCGATGAGCTTTGCCAACGTCGACTTTCCTGCGCCCGTCGGCCC
Source organism: Acidimicrobiaceae bacterium (assembly GCA_027315005.1). GTDB lineage: Bacteria > Actinomycetota > Acidimicrobiia > Acidimicrobiales > RAAP-2 > Bog-756. The sequence continues at coordinate 1,105 of DAHUZT010000058.1, forward strand.
CACGAGGGCAAGGCGGTCACCAGGGATGATGGTGAGGTTGACACCGCTGAGGACTTCGTCGAGCTCTCCCGGGCGGTATGAGAAGCCAACATCTCGGATCTCGATTGCCCCCCGTTCCGGGAGGTCGACAGCACCGAGCGGTTCAGCAATTTCCGGAGCCACGTCCAGCAGGCCATACAGCTTGTTCAAGGCCGCTCCGGACTGCTGAATCAAGTTGAACAACTGGCTCATCTGCTGAATCGGGTTGATCAGCAAGCCGAGGTACAACACAAACGAGGTGACGATGCCAATTTGGGTGAGATGGATGGCCACTAGGACACCGCCGACCCCGACGACGATCGCTGTCGCCGCGTTCGTGGTGAGCTCGATGGTCGGGAAGTAGAAGGCCGAGATCCGAACGGCCTTCACATTGGCATCGAGCTGGGCCCGATTGTGTCGACGGAACCGCTCGTATTGGTGCCGCTCGCGGCCGAAGGCCTGCACGACACGAATGCCAGCTAGGGATTCTTGGAGTGTGGACAGTGTCTGACTTATCGAGTCGCGGACGGCCAAATAGGCGACGTTGGACTCTCGACGGAACTTCCTGGTCGAGATCAGCACCGGAGGAAGCACGATCGCACAGAGGCCGAAGAGGGCTGGAGAGAGAACCAACATCAGGATGATGACTGTGACGAATAACAGTCCAGTGGTGACGAACACCAGAAGGCCCTGCTGAACCAGCATCTCCAAGGCATCGATGTCAGATGTCATCCTCGTGACGAGACGTCCGGTCTGCTCACGATCGAAGAACCGCATCGACAGCGAAAGAATGTGACGGAAAACCCTCGTCCGAAGGTCCCGCAGGAAGGACTCACCCACCCGATTCACCATCACGATCTGGGCACGCTCGGTGATCGCCATGACGAGAGCAGAAACCAAGTACAGGATCCCGCAGACCTCGATCACGGTTGCGCTCCGGTGGCCAGTGATCCCGTGGTCGATTGCGTAGCCGACGATGAGCGGCCCAGCCTCTATGGCAGCGGTGTAGAAGATCAGAACGACCAGAGTCGCCAGCAGACCGCGACGATATGGACGCAGCATCCGGACCGTTCGCTTGATGACGTGCTTGGCTTCCTCGCGGTCGAGGCGGTCCTCCTCATCGAGCCCTGATTCTCCCCACCATCCCATTAGGAACCGACCTCGTCGCCGCGCAGCTCAGATCGAGCAGCGTCAATTGCGGCACCTTGGGCGAGAACCTCTCGGTATCGTGCAGAACTCTCGAGCAGACTTTCGTGGGTTCCCTCGGCAACCACTCGACCCTGATCGAGCAGCACGACCCGGTTTGCCAGGGCGATCGTGACCGGTCGGTGCGAAATCACGATCGTGGTGCGCCCTTCCATGACGGAGGCCATCGCGTCTCTGATCTCGTGCTCTTTGTTCGCGTCGATCGACGACGTCGCGTCATCGAGGATGAGCACTCTGGGGTCGGCAAGGATGGCTCGAGCGAGGGCGATGCGTTGCCGCTGACCCCCGGAGAGCGAGAATCCCCGCTCGCCGAGAATGGTGTCGTAGCCATCCGGAAGTTCGTTGACGAACTCATCGGCTCCGGCCAGACGTGCTGCCCTAAGGACATCTTCAATCGAGGCCTCGGGTTGGCCATAGGCAATGTTGTCTCCCACCGAGTCGGTGAACAGGAACGTGTCTTCGAAGACCACGGCGATCGACCGCCTGAGTTCGACCAGATCGACGGTCCGCACGTCTATCCCGTCGATGCGCACGGTTCCGACGTCAGGATCGTAGAAGCGGGGGACGAGTCGGGCAACGGTGGTCTTTCCGGATCCCGTGGAACCCACCAAGGCGACGGACTCTCCGCCGGCAATCGTGAGATCGAAGCGATCGAGGACCAGATGTGCCTTCTCCCCGTAAGCGAAGACGATGTCGTCGAACTCGACCTCACCCCTTCCGGGGGGCATATGGGCGGGGTGAGCCGGCTGCGCCACGGCTGGAGTTGCGTCCAGGATCTCGGCGACTCGTTCCGAGGAGGCGAGAGCCCGTTGTCCCTGGGCAATGATTTGCCCCAGCATCTGCAGCGGGCCTACGAGCATCGCCAGATACAGGTTGAACTCGACGAGATCTCCCACGGATAGATGGCCGTGAAGCACCTCCAGGCCCCCGTACCAAAGCACCCCGGCCAGCCCGAACACTGGGAGCACGTCCAGGAACGGCGTGAACATTCCTCGTATGCGCGCAAGACGCATGATCAGCTCGTAGACGGTGTCCGCTTGCTGAGCCATCTGCATCGACTGACCCGGCTCCGCGCCCAATCCCTTGATCGCCCGTACCCCCGTGACCGACTCCTCGACAACTGCCGAGAGGACTGAGAGCTCCTCTTGCACCGACATCGACACTGGGTGCAGGAGGGTCGAAAAGCGCTTGGCAGCCGCACTGACAAACGGCAGGCAGACCAAGGCGATTAGAGCCAGGTGCCAATTGATGACCAGGAGCGCGATGGCCACCACCACGATGGTGACCACGTTTGCGATTGAGATCGGGATCATGGTGACGAACCCATTGATCTGTTGCAGGTCGGTCGCCGATCTGGCCATCAGTTGGCCGGTCTGGGACCGATCGTGGAAACGGAAGTCCAGCCGGCAGAGGTTCGAGAACATGCCTTCACGGAGCTCGGTTTCGACCGAGTACGCCACCCGAAAGGCCATGTAGCGGCGGAACCCGGAGCAGGTGGCCGAAATGACACCCGCTGAGACGATGGCCAGACTCCAGCCAACCAGCGCCCGAGTCCGGCCTTCGATGATCCCGAGGTCGATCGCCTTTTGGGTGAAACTCGGGATGGCGACCCTCCCCACCGTCCACACCAGCCCGGCGACGATGCCGACCAAAAGGGCCCACTTCGCTTGGAGAGTGGTCTGCCACAAGAGGCCCCAGCCCCGTTGTTTGCCACGCGCCGAGGCCGGCGCCCTCGATTCTCCAGCTGCCCTCCGCATCCCGCCTGACCTGTCTGGGGTCGTCGGCCCCACCCTCGGCAAAGGGCCAAGCCTACCGAACCGGCAGGATCCTCCTGAGACTGCTCTGGCCCGAGTCCCCGGCGCCGGGCCGGCCGATGGCGGGCGCCAGAATCGGTCCTACGTCACGTCCGACCGAACCTCACGACGCCTCCGGTGGGTGTGGGGCGGCCCGGCACGAGTAGCAGGGACGGGGTGACCTACGGGGTCCGCGGCGGTAGGGTCCGGAGAGCCGCTGTCGCCCAAAGGCTGGTCGCCGATGTTGGCTCAGGTCTCGGCCCCTCGGGGCCGAGACCTGGCTCACTTCTTCGGGGGGAAGTGGAAGAAGCCGTCCGACAGCGTCGTAAGGGCGGCCAGCGTCAATTCGCTGGCTGAAATACCGGTGTGCCGTGTCGACGTGTAGTTGTACGCGGCCAACAGCCCTTGGTAGTTGGCGTTCTCCAGGTACGTCTGAACGTTCGCCGGGGAGGTGGAGTTGATGCTGTTGGCGGCGGTAGCCAGCATCAGGGTTCCGTCGTAAGCCTCAGCGTACGGAATGATCGAACCCGTGAGGGTCGAGACATGGAGGTAGCTTTTCAGATGCTTGAGAAAGCCGACCATGGACGGGTCCGAAGGACCGTGCGCCTTTGCCGGCAGCACGACCCTATTTGGCACCAGGATGAACACCCCGTTCTCTCCCGCTGGCGTCAACTTCGAAACCACCGCTTGATCGGACGCACAAGCCGTTGCCAACGTTGGTACCGTCCAGCCCAGCTCCTGACGGGCGATGAGCGGCTGACCGACCTGGAGTGTGTCCCCGATCACGACGAGGACTTGCGGCTTGTCCGCCTGGAGCGGCGACAGGTCTGAAGCGCTGAAAGGGCCGTTGGGACGGATCGTGACAGACCCCACAATCCTCCCGCCGTGGCGCGCAAAGTCCTTCTTGAACGCTTGCATCGCCTGCTTCCCAGCCGGGTCCCCGAGCGAGGCCACCGCGGCCGTCGTCCAGTGCTGCTTATGGGCGTACGTCGCCAGAGCGGAGGCCTGGACGGACGAGTCGGGTTGCGTGGGGAAGGTCATCGGGTAGTTGTTGCGGACCCTCGTTTCGTTCAGTGATGAGAATGTCGTGTTCGGGATACCGGAAAGGCCCAGGTCAGCCCCTGTGAATTGAATGACCGAAGACTGGAATGGGGCGATCAAGAACGTGACGACTTCGCCGTTCACGAGATCCAGAACGGCTTGGTCACCGATGTGGACGTTGTCATCGGTGTTCTTGTACAGAAGTTCAAGGCAGTTGTTCTTAGTAAGGATCCCGTGAGTGTTGTTGGTCTGCGCCACAGCCAGCTTCACGCCCGTCAGGTACTGATTGCCGAGCTTCCCCTCCGGCCCTGAAAGAGGCAAGGCCGCGCCCACCTCGGTAATGCGAGAAGTGTTGCAGTTTCCGGTGACAGGCAGTGTGTGAGTTGGGACGCCGTAATGCTTCTGGAGGGTGCAGGCGCTGAGCAGCGCGACCAGCGAGCACACCGCCACGACAGCGCGCCAGCGATAGCGGTGATCTTTCCTGCTCACGAAGCTTTCCTCTCTAGACGCTTGGACGCTGATCGAACTCACAAGGTTCCGGCGGCGGCACCGAGATACGACTCGACGACCCGTGGGTGTCTCAACACTTCCTCGGGAGTTCCGACGATCACCACCGAGCCAGTGTCCATCGCCACAACGCGGTCCGACAGCGCCCGCATGACTGTCATCTCGTGTTCGATGAGGAGCATGGAGCAGCCAAGCTGTTCTTTGGTCTGCCTCAGCACTGGGATCAACGCCTCGGTCTCAGCCTGCGCGATACCGGCCGACGGTTCATCAAGCATCACGATGCTCGGGCGCATTGCCACGATGACCGAGAGCTCGACGAGACGTCGAGTTCCGGTAGAGAGGTCTGAGGTGAGCAGATCCCGGAAGTCACCCAGGCCCAGCCAATCAAGTACCTCGTCCACTTCGCTCGCGACCCTCCGCTCCGCCCTGCGAACACCGGGGATACAGAAGAAGGTCGGCAGGACGCCGGGGGTGTGGATCCGCTTGGTGACAGCCAGAGCAAGCGTCTCTTGCACCGTGAGTCCGGGCCACAACCGCGCCGCCTGGAACGACCGACCGAGCCCAGCTTCGGCGCGGCGGTCCGGAGACCAATTGCTCACGTCGTGGCCGAGCATCGTGACCCGACCGGCATCCGAGCTGATGTGGCCGGAGATGAGTTCGAACGTGGTCGTCTTGCCGGCACCGTTCGGTCCGATCATGCCGAGGATCTCCCCGTCGTAGAGATCCAGGTCCACGTCATCGACCGCCACCACGCCGCCGAAGGCTTTGCGCAGTCCCCTGGCCGAGAGGACGACCTGTCGCTCCGAGATGTCATGGGCCTCGGCCTGCTCCGTTGTCTGGCCGTTCGCCGATGACTCTTTCTGTTCGGCAAGAAGATCGCCGCGTGCTCCTTCGAGGAACACGGCCCGCACGATGTCCTCGCGGCCGAGAAGCTCGGAGGTGGGTCCGCTGAACACCACCTCGCCCTTCTCGACGAAGGCTGCACGGTCACAGAGCCGGAGGGCAATGTTGACCGATTGCTCGACCAGGATCACGGTTGTGCCGTTGTCGTGGATGGCCTTGACGATGTTGAGCAAGGATTCGACGACAGTCGGGGCGAGGCCGAGTGATAGCTCGTCGATCATGAGCAGCCGCGGCTTGGCGATGAACGCTTGAGCAAGGCTCAGCATCTGCTGTTCGCCGCACGACAGGCTCCCCGCTGCGACGTTCATCCTGCTCCGAAGGACCGGGAAGTAGTCGAGCACCTGCTCTGTGGCCTGTTTGAGATATTCGGGCTCGTCTTCGTACATCCATCCCGAGACGCGAAGGCTCTCGGCTACCGTGAGCCCGGGGAAGATGCCTCGACCCCCAGGCACCTGCATGATCCCGCTCTCGGCGATCTTGTTGGGGTCCGAACTCGTGATATCGCGTCCGTCGAAGAGGACGGCCCCAGCATCGGGGACCAGCAGTCCCGAGATCGCTCGGAGCAGCGTGCTCTTGCCGGCCCCATTCGTACCGAGGATCGCCAGCATCTCGCCGTCTTCGACGTCCAGGTTGATCCCGAACAACACCTGGACACCGTCGTATCCAGCGTCGAGTGAGCGAACCATCAACATCTTGGCGCGTCCTTCCGCCCGAGCCTTGCGAACCTCGGCTCGAGCCAGCGTGGAGACCCGCACCTTCTCGATGTCGTTGTTGAGGAAGTTGCCCGACGAAGAGAGCACGAGCGATCCCACGATGTACACCGGGACGAAGATCAAGATTCCAGCCCGGAGCCCGTATGCATCGCCTATCGCTCCTACGACCGGGATGATCGGAACGCCGAGGATGAACCAAAGAGAGCTCGTTGCGAATCCGAGGGTCCTCATCCTCGGAGGCACTGCAAGGGAGATGACTGCGTAGATGCCTGGAGTCAGCGCCGAGGAGATCAGTGCGTACATGAACTGAGCCCCGAACGCCCAGGGCAGGCTCGGAGCCATGGCGAAGACGCAGAGACAGGCCGCCGACCCGAGACCGGTGAGGGCGATGAGGCGCATCGTGCGTCCGGGGTCCTTGGCCATCAGCTTCTGGACGACGAGCAATCCGATGCCGAGCCCGATGAATTCGCCAGGCTCGGTCAGCGCCACGATCAGCCCACGCCTCGAGGCGTCCTGGTGGAGGATCTGCTGGTAGAAGAGGCTCTGGAACTGGGCTATTCCGATGGCCGAGGCGGTGAGGAACGGCAGGGAGTAGTAGATCCGTCGGGCCGACCGATTGGCGAACAGGACCCTGAAGGTCTCGGAGAAGGTCGGCGCCTCGTCCTCGATCCCAGCCGTTTCCTCGTCGGCTCCGAGGTAGCGGCGCTCGTGGAGTCCGCGGATGGGCTCTTTGGTCCGAAATCCGATCACGATGAAGATCAGCGTCGGCGCCGCGAGAACGTAGAAGGGGACTTGCCACGAGTAGAAGAGCTCGAACGCGGCCACAAGCGCCGGCCCGAGCGCGAGGGCCGCGGCAATCGCGGCACGTTGGGCGTAGTAGACCCTCGGCCGGATCTCGATGGGGTAGTAGTCGGCGAGCAGGCTGTTCTGGGTTGAGGTGAATCCGGCGCCTACGGCCACTCCGCCGCGGGCCGCATAGAGGACCCCGAGGCTCAAGAGCGACCCTGCCACGCCGGTCAGTGCCGAGAATCCCATGAACAGTCCCATGCCGATGCACTCCAGGCGCATTCGCCGGACCCGGTCGGCGTAGTAGCCGATGGGGACGTCGGCGAGAAGTCCGAGGGGCAGGCTGACTGCGGTGATGAAGGAGACCCCGGCCAGGCTCAGGTGGTAGGAGTTCTTGATGTTCGGCACCAAGATGTTGAAGGCCGAACCATCGAACTGCACCATCGCGGCGAGACCGATGAGCACCACCAGTGGTGTAAGCGGATGGGGCGCGGTGATCCGACGAGGGTCAAGTTTCCGGAACTGCCTCTGGGCCTCGTGGATCGCCGCCTGATCGGCGCGTTCGGGGAGCGTCATCGAAGTGCTCATTGAATCGTTGACTCCCCTCCGGTGTCGCGCCCGGTGCCGCCCTCATGTGCATGCACTGGTTGGGCTGACTCTGAGATCGCATTGTCTTGTTCGTGCCGACCTGCGCCATGCAGCGGGTCGGCAGCCCTGATCGCGCTGGCCGCGTCCGGTCCCCCGCCCGCACTAGCAACCTCGGCGATCAGTGCACTGGCACCTTCATCGGCTCCTTCTTCGCTTCGCTGGTGGGCGACGAGACCGGGCACTTCGAGGCCGCGTTTGCGAGCGGTATAACGCAGTAGGCGGTCGCGGATCATGTAGAGGAGCCCGCCCAGGCCCTCGGGCAGGAACAGCAGTAGGAACAGGATGCCGCCGCCACTGGCAACGAACGCCCAGCCACCGGTCAGGAAGTACGAAGTGCTCCAGACATAGATGGATCCGAGGACCACCCCCGGAAGAGATCCGAGCCCTCCGATCACCACCATCGTGAACAGGTTGACGTTGATGTCGGCCGAGAAGGAGCCGGAGTTCACTCCCAGTTGGTAGACAACGAAAAGCGATCCGGCGAATCCGGCGATTGCACCGGAGATCAAAAAGGCGGTGAGCTTGACTCTGGTGGTGTTGAGCGCAGCCGCCCTCGCCGCCGGCTCGTTGTCGCGGGTGGCGATCATCGAGCGACCGATCCTCGAATTTCGAAGCGAGCGCACGCCGAGCAGGATCAGTACGAAAAAGAAGAGGCACAAGTAGTAGATGCCGCGGTCCGAGCCGAACCAATTCTTTCCGAAGATGGTTGGTCGGTTGATCGAACTAGTGACGAACCAAGGCAAGTACTGCGGCGATAAGAAGTAGGCCGAGACGCTGATGCCAAAGGCGAGCGTGGTGACAGCGAGAAACGGACCCGAGACGCGAAGGGCTGGCAGACCGATGATGAGCGCAGCGAGGGCGCCGATCAAGGTTCCGACCAAGGTGGCCGGGATGAAGTTCCAGCCGTGCTGACCGAAGAGCATTGCCGTCGTTGCGCCGCCGAATCCGGCCAGGCCGAACTGACCCAGCGATATCTGGCCTGTCCATCCCGTGAGAACGAGCAGGGAAAGACCCACGATGGCGTAGATGACGATGTTGGCGAAGAGGTAGGTGTCACTCGTTGCGACGATGAAGGGAAGCAAGATCCCAAGTGCCAGGACGAGGGCTCGCATGGCCCAGAGGCTCCAGCGCACCTCGGGCAGCTTGCGCATCATGAGCGGGATCGGGCGTACCTCCGCAACCGAGCGCCAGGTGGAATTGTCGGATTCCGAGATCCGGGCGAACCGACGCCGCTGCACCACCAGGGCCGCGATGATGACCAGGACAAGGGTCGCATCGACAAACACCGTGTTGGCAAACGTCCAGGTCGCGGCCGAGTCAAAGATCCCGATTCCGACCGCAGCAATGGCAGTGATGGGCAGGCTCTCCATGCCACCGATGACCGCGGCCGCCAGCGTCCGAAGCAAGATGTCGTTGCCCCCGGCGGACACCGTCTGGAATCCGCTGAACCCGAGAACCGGCACTCGGAGGAGAATGGCAAGCGCTGACAGCAAAGCCGCGAGTGACCACACGATGGTGTCGAGGCGGGGAACCGGGATCCCGAGAAGCGTGGCCCGGTCTCCGTTTTCCGCTGCTGCCCGGATCGCCATCCCGTAGCGGGAGTACCGGAGGAAGAGCGCGAGTGCGATCACGATCAGCGCGCATCCGCCCACTGCCACGATGTCGTTACCGCTGAAAATGACCGGCGAAACGGAGAACGAAGTGTTCAAAGGGGTATTGAAGGTCTGAGTGTTCGCGGCAGTAAGACAGGCCTGGTTTTGCGCGGGGTTGCAGAATTCGAGGGGGATAATCTGCGAGAAGCCGGAGAGCAGCTGGGCGAGACCGATCGTGGCTACGGTCAAGATCAGTCTTGAACTCCGACGAAATCGGCGGATGATGACGGTCTGGACGAACGCACCGAGAAAGAGAGACCCGGCGATGCCGACCAGCATGGCCACGAACCAGTTGACGTGGTACGTGACGACGAGCTCGATCGCCACGATGGCGGCGATGACGCCGAACTGGGCTTGAGCGAAGTTGATGATCCGATTGCCCCGGTAGACGAGCACGATGCCGATCGCGATGAGGGCGTAGAGCGATCCGTAGACGACGCCGAGGAGCACGATGCCGAGCGGAAGACCCTTGGACAAGGTGTTGTTCAAGATGGCCCAGACGACGACTGCACCCGCCGCCCAGAGGAACGGGCGCCGCCGATTCCAAAGCTGCTCGCCAATTGCTCGCTTTGGGCCAAGACCGCCGGGGAGCAATCCCTGTTCATTGAGTTCGGGGCTCGCAATCCCGCTGCTGATCGAAGCGCCGGCGACCGGCTCGGACCGAGATTCCTTCGAACCCCCCCTCACCCCGTTGGAGTCCTCCGACCGGGAGCGTCCCAGCGGCCACCTTCTCGGCGAGCCGTCCCCAGATCGTCTCAGCATGGGCTCATACCCTCCCAACGGCGACGGCTCTGCCCGAGCCTGGTCAGCTCACTCACCACAAGATCGGTGGCGTCGGTGGCGCCGAGTTCCTGGACTGATCGGGCCGCGGGACGACGGTCGGGCAAAGCCGCCCGATGCAGCCGTCGGTCGGCTGAGACCCGCCGGATTCCCCCCGGTTCCGCGTACATAGATGCGGCAGGGTAGCCGTGACGCGAGCTCCGTGCCTGGCCACCTCGGGGTAAAATCGCGCTTCGCGACGCGAACCGCGTTTCCGCCTGGGCGAATGGTCGCGTCATCGCGCACCGGGGTGCGACAGGAGATAGCCGGCGGGGTGGCTCGCGGTCAGGTCAAGCGAGTCAGGACGCCAACCAGAGCACGGTCGATCCGACGTTCGCCAAGCCCTGGACATGAGTTGCCTCCCCGTCTCGGGCCGCCGGGCCCGGTCAACCCTTGTGGGAACGATACCGGCGACGGGTTGCCGTTGCCTAGTCGGAGTTTTCCGTCGGCCGAGCCCCGGGTCCCTCCCAAAACCCCCTCTGACTTCGAAGAACAGAGGGGAGCTCTGCAAAAGCCGTTGTTGACGCCGGGGTCCTCCACAAATGTGGTGGTGGGGCTGGCGCGACAAGGCCTTCTTCTCGACCGGTTACTTCCCCGGACGCCATAGGGTGGTGACCAGGTCCGATGGGTGTTGGACCGATCCTTTTGGCTTGCATGCTGCAAGTCGGGGACCTGCAGCCATTCGGAAAGGAGAAGATGAGCGATGGACGACGCCGAGATTGTCCGGCAGATCGGTGAACTCACTGAAGAGGAACATCGACTGGAGCGCTCCCATGCCGGAGTCGGCCTGAGCGAGCCCGACCTCGAGCGGCTCCGGACCATCGAGGTGTCGCTGGATCAGTGCTGGGACCTGCTCAGGCAGCGGCGTGCCCGGCGACGCGCCGGTCAGGACCCCGAGACCACTGCGCAACGGCCGATATCGGTCGTGGAGGGGTATCAGCAATAGGAGCTGCGTCTTCGGCCTCGCTGGGGTGAAATGCCATGGATCTCGCTTTCGGCGCTGCAGCCTTCTCGGCGATCGTGCCCCACGAGCCGTGCGCCTCGAGACACCGCGGCGGCGCCCGAAGGAGTCGCCTTTGCCATCCTTAGAGAAGGCCCCGGTGCTGTGCACGGGTCCGAGCACCTTGCCCGGTGAGTTGGCCACGGCGAGGGC
>DAHUZT010000093.1 GCA_027315005.1 Acidimicrobiaceae bacterium
ACACCGATGCCGAGGGATCCCCCCCTCGAGCTGGATGCCACCATGCGGGCTCACGCTCACGTCGAACAACACATCCAGCGGCTGAAGGACTCCGGACTCTGCCGGATGCCGTTCTCCAACTTCGAGGCCAACGCCAACTGGATGATGACCGTGTCCATGGCCGCCGACCTGGTGCGGTGGTTCCAGTTGCTCTGCTTCGACGGCACCTGGGTCAACGCCCGACCCAAGGCCATGCGGTGGGGCCTCTTCCACGCCCCGGCCAAGCTGGTGCACAGGTCCCGACAGCTCATCGTGCGCATCATCGACGGCTGGCCGGCCACCGACGCTCTCGTCGGCGCCTACCAGCGCATCGCCCTCCTCACCTGACCGCATCCAACCTCCCGTCAGCCGGCACTACCGTGACGACACGCGCCCCAACGCACCCATCGGGTCACTTTCGACCTCCCGAATTGACCCCAATGCCGACGACGACACCTCGACGATGGCGAAATCAGCCGCACCAACCTTCAGTCGGCCCGATTCATTGCCTCACGGGGAATCTCCGGATTCTCGTGAACGATCAGGGCTAGCACGACACGCTCGTACCGGAGATCAGCGCCTGGTTCCACTGGGACAAGGTCGTCGCGCTCTGTGAGCTAAAGCCAAGGTAGTTCCCATTCGGGGGCCAGATCTCGATCGACTGGGCGTGGTAGGTCAAGCCCGTCGCGATCGTCTGGCAGTCGAGCCGTGCGCCGCTGGTCTGGAAGTACACGATTGGAGAATTCCCACCCGTCTGCAGTTGTTGGATCTGGGCTACGACCGGTCCTGAGTACTTGGAGCTCGCAATGTTGGGAGACAGATCGTTGTTGCCCACGATGCATTCGGGTCCGCCGTGTGATGCCGAGGCTGCGCACTCGCTCATTGCGTAATTCATGAACGTCGCGTCGGGACCTTGACTGGTCGGAATTGGGTTGAACGCGAAGGTGATGGGAGTGTGCTTCCAGCCGGAGTAGTCGGACAGCGCCCGGGACAGGCACTGCTCCTGGGCCTGGGGGGTCCAGCCCGCTGCCTTCAGGTTGGCCTGGGAAGACAGCGCTCCACTGACCACGAACGGCTCGCCGGTGCTACTGGAACAGGACGACACGGATACCTGCCGCACCAGGGCGTCGGAGTCGTAGCGTGCGGCGAGGGCGAGCTGGAACGCGTGCCACGCCGCCTCGAACGGTGGTGTCCACCACTTGCCGACACTCACCTGGCGCCCGTGCACGTCTATGGTGACGGTCCCACTCTGGGACGTGACCCATGCAGGAGCGCTGCGGCCGGCGAAGATGCGCAGCTTCACGCCGAGGGGTGTCGAGGGGTGCGCCGCGTTCCACGCCGATACGGCGGCGAGCGACTGATCGAGCGGGCCCCACTGCTCAACGGCCGGTGCGGGCTCGAGCTGCGACCAGGACTCGTTGACGACGATACCGCTGAACGCCCCGGCGTAGGCGTCGACAGTGCTCGGGTCCGTGACAGGGAATGGCTGGCCGGTCTGATAGGAGGTCTGGATCCCCATGTCGATCAGGCCACGCAACTGCGGCTTCTCGGCCTGCGCTGCCGGCGTGTCGCCCGTGGCGGCGGGCGACGAGCCCAGGGGTGCGCCCGCGTGTTTCGACGCAGTCGACGTTATCGAAGCGCCGCTGCAGGCGGTGAGCGATACCGCTACGATCAGCGCAGTGCCCACAGCAGCGATCAGATGACGATGGGAACACATTGACATGGGCACACCTTCCCGGTCACTTGTTAGCCCAGGTGCAAGAAACTGTGAGGGTTCGGTTACGGAAGACCCGTCGGCGCACCGGTCCGGGCGCGACGGCGATTCGCAAACGTGCAGTCCAGTACACCCGCGGCCTCGGTTGGAGCCATTCCCACTCCTCAGGGTGTCATCGATCTGGAGATGGGAGGCGGAAGAGTGGTGTGACCCCCTCAACCGGTCAGGAATTCCCATCGGAACTCACGAGACCTCTATCGAAGTCGATCGCCCGGTTCGCACGGTGTACAAGCAGTGGACGCAATTCGAAAGCTTTCCTCAGTTCATGAAGGGCGTGGAAGCCGTTCAGCGGCTTGACGATACTCATACCCACTGGGTGGTATCGCTGGGTGGGGCCAAGAGAGAGTTCGATGCCGACACCACCGAGCAGTCTCCCGACAACCGGATCGCGTGGAAGTGAACACATGGCCCGGCACACGCTGGCGTGGTGACCTTTCACCACATCGACGACGGGCACACCAAGGTGATGCTGCAGCTCGACGACAAGCCGGACGGGCTAGTCGAAAAGGCCGGCGAGGCTCTTGGGGTGGTAGGTCACGAAGTCAACGGTGATCTTGAACGGTTCAAGACATTCATCTAGCCAGCATCTGCCGAGACCGGAGGGTGGCGGGGCGAAGTGTCCCGGGGCCCGATCAGGTGACCTTTGGCCGGGCCAGGAGCCAATCACACCGAATGCGTATCACTCAACGTCCAGATCCGGCGCCAGCAATTTGACGTTCCTTTGTTCGTCTTCGATCTCGAGCATGTCCTCACGGGACGCCTCTTCGAGCATCATGAGCGACTCGTCTGCCCCTGGTAGGGCGCGAATCAGTTCGTCCAATTTGCGCTGGGTCGCCGCCTGTTCTCGGCCCTGTGTGTGGAGTATGGCAAACACCATGACAATGGTCACCGCGGAGGCTGATGCTTCGAATGCAGCCACCCATTGAGTTGGGAATCCGAGCGCGAAGATGACGACAACAAGAGCAAGCACGCCGACGCTGACGACCAGCGCCACAGCGGGGAGAGCTCCATAATGCTCGATCTTGTAGAGAAGCCGACTCAACACGGGGAGCTGCTCGGTGCGGTGCTGGATTCGGCGTTGTTGAGCGACTGATCCTTCCTCTGGGCCACTTCTTTCCACGTGAGAAGGGTACTTCTGATCATGAGCGGCCGGTACGTTGACACAGCTGACGAGGCGTTCAGTACCGCCGTCCCTGCCGAGCTTCCCTTTGGCGTGCTGGTCACGCAGACGCCACTGTCTGAGACGAACCTCTCCTGAGGCTGCCGGTCCTCCAACGAACCTTCGTGCGATCCAACCAACGATGATCAGCAACTGCCAACTCGCGACGAAGGGCTGCTCTGTCCGCGATGTCGAGCGATCTGTGGGTTCATCGAGTTGCCCGATGGAGCGTGAGACGTTCTGACGGTGGCCAGCGATAGGGACTTTCGGCACTGGTCGAGCGCTCACTGCCGCCGTACGCTCGTCTGGAGCCCGCATCTCGGGCGGGCACTTCACGAGGGGGTTCGGGCGTCGATGAGCCAAACTCAGCCATCTGGTACGAGGGCCGGGCGGGCTGTTGCGTCCCCTGCCATCGTCGACCTCGGCGCACTCGAAGGCAGCCTGGCCGACCTCGCTCCTCGCTACCAGGAAGCGTCGCCCTTCCCGCACATTGCGCTCGACGACTTTCTGCTTCCCGAGGTAGCCCACCGGGCGGAGTCCGAGTTTCCTCCGCTCCACCACGATCGCTGGATCAACTACGTGCACGGCAACGAGCGAAAGTTCAGCAATACCGACCCCAGTACCTGGGGACCGACTCTTCAGGCAGTGTGGACCGAACTCACCTCACCGCGCTTCGTCCAGTTCCTGTGCGCGCTGACGGGAATCGAAGGCCTGGTCACCGACGACTCGCTCGAAGGTGCCGGATTACACCAAACGAAGGCCGGCGGATTCCTCAACATCCACGCAGACTTCACCGTTCACCCCCGTCGCCGCCACTGGCGGCGACGGGCCAACCTCCTCGTCTACCTGAACGGAGACTGGCCTGCCCGGTACGGAGGCGACCTCGAGTTGTGGAGCCGTGACATGAAGACGCGTGAGGAGGTCATCGCTCCGATCGGCAACCGGGCAGTCGTCTTCACCACCGGCGCTGACACCTGGCACGGCCATCCTGACCCGCTGCGCTGCCCACCTGAGACCGCTCGTCGGTCGCTGGCGATTTACTACTACACCGAGGAGGAGAACCCGGAGGCTCGTTCCACCGAGTACCGGGCTCGCCCGGGTGACGGAGCCAAGGCTGCGCTCGTCTATGCCGACAACAAGGCCGTACGAGTGTACGACTGGCTCAAACGGCGGGTCGGCCTCTCGGATCGATCCGTGGGAAAGATCCTCGGCTCTTGGCAACGTCGGTAGCCGCCGCGGTGCTGACAGCACGGCCACAGCTCAGCTCGTGGCTCATCGAAGACATCCGGGCGTGAAGCTATTGGGTGTGAAGCTGGTGGATTTGTGTGCCGTGGACGAGGTTGGGCTCATGACCTTCGGATCTCCGAGGGTCACCGGTTCGGTCGCCACAATCCCTCCTTTCCCAATCCACCGAAGCGACTTTGCGGCTCTGCTGAACCCGGGCTCGCGTGCTGTCGCGATGACCCACAGTTTCCGCTCGACCGCGACGCATCACTGTCGCTGACGGCGGCCCAGGTGCTTCGGACCCCTCCGCGATCGCCGACGAGGGCCGCAGGACCTACTCCGGACCGGAGGATCCCGTAGGTCGCCGCCCGTTGTCCCGGCTTGCTACGCACTCCGCTTGCCCGAAGGAGGTGCTTGGCGATCCGGCGTGAATGTGGCGTCGCGCGCTGGGGCTCGGTTTGGCAGGACAAGCAGCACCACCAGCCCGGCGACACCCACGACGGCAGCGGCCACTATGAGAGCCTGGTCCATGCCCGTCACGAATGACTCACGAGCCGTCGAGTACAGGGCCCGTCCCGCGGCTCCGGGCACATGCTGGGCAACCGCCTGGGCGCCGCCCAGCGATCCGAGAACCACGTTCCGTATGCTCCCGGGAATTCGAATGCCGGTCAGGAGGGAGCTCATCTGGGAACGGTAGTGCGCGTTGAGGACCGTCCCCAGCACGCCGACCCCAAGTGCTCCGCCAATCTGCAGCGCAGTGTCATTCGTCGCCGAGCCGACCCCGGCCTCTGCGGCAGAGAGCGAGCCCATGACCGACTCGGTGGAGGGTGCCATGGCGAGACCGACACCGGTACCGATGAGGAAGAAGGCGGGCAGCAGACCGGTGTAGCTGCTGTGCACGGTGATGTGTGACAGTAGGACGAGCCCAACAGCGATGAGCAGCATGCCAGCGACCACGACCGGTTTGGTACCGAGCCAGTGCGTGCGGGCCAGCAATACCGACAAGGGGGCTGCTACGAGAAGGACCAGGGCGATGGGGGCGATCCGAAGGCCGGTCTGCAGAGGGCTGAAACCAAGTACGAACTGGAGGTACTGGGTCATCAAGAAGAACATGCCGAGGAGGGCGAACAGCACGAGGGCCAATGAGGCGATGGCGGCGCTGAAGCGCCGCTTGCGGAAGAACTGCAATGGCAGCATGGGATGGTCGATAGACCGCTCCCACAGCACGAAGCCGACGATGGCAACGACAGCGGCGCCCAGCGCGCCGAGGGTCAGCGGCGACGTCCAGGACCGGTTGGGGGCCTCGATGATCGCCCACAGAAGGAGCCCCAGCCCGATCATCGACAGTAATGCACCTAGTAGATCGGTGCGTTTAGGACGTAGGTTACGAGAGTTGGGGACCAACCAAAGCGTGGCGACGATGGCGGCAACCGCGATCGGGACGTTGATCAAGAAGACCGAACCCCACCAGTAGTGGTCGAGCAGGAACCCGCCGAGAATGGGCCCAACAGCGACACCGAGTCCGGTGGTGCCAGACCATATGCCGATGGCCCGGGCCCGGTCCCGGTCAGCGCTGAAGACATTGGTGAGAATGGAGAGGGTCGATGGCATGATCGCGGCGGCGCCGACACCCATGCAGAACCTTGCGAGAACGAGGCGATCGGGAGAGCCGGACCAGGCGGAGAATGCTGATCCGCCCGCAAACGCGGCCAAGCCGGCGAGGAACACCCACTTGCGTCCCACCCGGTCGCCCAGAGCTCCGAGGGACAGCAACAGGCCGGCGAACACGACCGCGTATGCATCGACGATCCACTGCAGCTGGCTGGAGGTGGCATGCAGGCTGCGAACGATCGACGGCAACGCCACGTTCAAGATGGTGTTGTCGATGCTGATCAGGAGCAGGCTCACGCACAGTACCGACAGTGTCGCCCAGCGCCGCCCATGACCTCCGGGCCGCGAGCCGCCATCCACCAGGCTCGGTGACCCTACCGGTCTCACCACGCGGCTTGGCCAGCTCCCCGTTCCGGCCACCTGGCCGCCCGGATCCTCGCGGCGTGGTTGCCAGCAGGTGTACCGGTGCGAATCAAAGGCTGGCTGCAACGATCAGGACCGTGGCCACGAGCGAGCCACGACCCGGCGCGATCGCCCCGGCAGGTGACGCGGCGAGCCCGATTCACAGTCCGGTGGTACCAACCATCACCAGTGCGTAGGTGATCCCGGTCCAACGGGTGATCGAACCGTTCGACAACGGCGAGCGGCTCGCCGGCCAGGTTCTCCTGCATGCGACGCCTCCGATGTGTTTCCCACACGGTGAAGAGTACGACCTTGTGGACACGGCCGACGAACGCGGTGAGGAGCCAGCCTCCAATGGCAACGAACGTCACAGCGCAATCCCGAGCGAGTAGGCGTGTGCCATCGCCATCTCGCTGGCGGGCGACAGGGCACTGCCCCGGCCTGGAGCCGTGGTGGCGAGGTTTACATGCAACTCCGGTGACCGCACGAGCACGAGCACCCCGGCCTGCACTATCCACGCCGCTATCGAGGCGGCCGCGCGGCCCCCGGGAACGTGCGCGGCAACTGACATCAACCACAACTTGTCGGTGCAGACGAGCTCGTTGCGGCCACACCCTGAGGTGCGGCGCAGCTGGAGATGAGAAATGTCTCACCCTCACTTCACGTGACAGTCACATCGAAAGCCCATCCTGACGTCAAGCTGATCACCTACCGGCAGCGTGCAGGTCGCCGAAGTGGACAAGTCTTCCGGCGAGGGAAGGAAACCACATGGAATTGCATCTCGACATCTGGCGGTCAAGATCTCCTTCGCCAATGAAGAAGTGGCACGGCTGTGCGACGCGCTCGGCACCGATGCCGCTGCCGTGCTGGCCGGAGTTGGGTTGGACAGCCGGATTGGAACTGCGTTCTTGCAACCCGGACCTTGGTACGGAGGTTCCTGCCTGCCGATGGACGTCGCTGGGTTTCGAGCCGTGGGCCACTCACTTGGTGCCAGGACCGGCCTCGCGGACGCCGCCGAGGGCGAGAACGCTCACGCCCGCCAGGAGGTGATTACAAAGCTTCGATTGGCCATGGGATCTCTCGCCGGCAAGCGGATCGCCGAGCTCGGCATCGCGTTCAAGGCAGGCACCGACGACACAAGGGACTTGCCTGGGCTCCACATCGCCCAACAACTCGCTGCAGACGGCGCCGAAGTTCGATGTTATGACCCACTCGCCGTACTCGACCACGGACCTGCCACTCAAGAGAGCAGTTTCGTTGACGCCGTAACCGGCGCTGACGCCGTTGTGGTCAACACATCGTCCGACGAATTCGCCGCCATCGAGCCTGAAGCGTTGGCAGCAGCCATGCAGGGAGACGACATCATAGATGCCGCCGAGGACTGCG
>DAHUZT010000099.1 GCA_027315005.1 Acidimicrobiaceae bacterium
CCGGATCTGGTCATCCTCGATGTGAAGATGCCGGGTTCGGATGGGTTGGCCGCGGCTCGGGCTGTGCGCGATCTCGGGCTCCGGACCGCGGTGCTGATCCTCACCGCATTCAGCCAACGGAACCTGATCGACGAGGCCCGCGATGCGGGCGTGGTGGCGTACCTGGTGAAGCCCTTTCAGAGGATCGAGCTGATACCGGCCATCGACCAGGCCCTGGCCCGTTGCGAACAGGAGTGGGCCATTGACGCCGAGGCGATGGAGGGATTCGCCGGCCAAGCGGGATCCTCGGGTGCCGAAGACAAGCTGGAGACCCGCCGGATGGTCGACGGAGCCAAGGTCGCGCTGATGGAGCGCACCGGGATGTCGGAGGCAGAGGCATTCGGATTCATCCAGAAGACGGCGATGGGCACTCGTTCTCGCATGATCGACGTTGCCCGCCAGGTGATCGAAGGCGTGCTCGCTCCTTAGGGGAGCCAGGTGCGATGTCGAACGAGGAACCGGTCGTGCCCGACCAGGTCGATCGACCTGAGGCCCCGCTGATCCTGCTCGACGGGATGTCCCTCGCCTTCCGAGCGTATTTCGCCCTCCCGGTGGAGTTGAAGACGTCCTCCGGCGTCGTCACGAACGCAGTCCACGGCTTCGCCTCGATGGCGGCCAACCTGGTCCGGGACCATCGACCCAGGGCTCTTGCCGTGGCGTTCGACCTACCAGGGGGGACGTTCCGGGACGAGATCGTGTCCGACTACAAGGAAGGGAGGGCGGAAACGCCCGACGACCTTCCGCCGCAGTTCGACATGATCCGGATGCTGCTCGAGGCGCTTGCCATCCCGGTGGTAGGTGCTGCCGGCTACGAAGCGGATGACGTCTTGGCCACGCTGGCCTCCCAGGCGAGGGAGCGCTCGCAGCCGGTCATCGTCGTGACCGGAGACCGGGATGCGTTCCAATTGGTCGATGACCCCTACATCCGGGTGCTGTACAACCGCCGGGGAGTGAGCGAGTACGCGCTCTACGACGAAGCCGGCATCGAGCAGCGAACGGGTGTCCGTCCTGCCGACTATCCCCTACTCGCGGCCCTGCGGGGCGATCCGTCCGACAACCTGCCCGGTGTACCGGGTGTGGGAGAGAAGACTGCGGCCAAGCTGGTCAACCAGTACGGCGACCTCGACACGCTCTACGGGCACCTCGACGCGCTGACACCCACGCTGCGGGCCAACCTGTCGGCCCACTCCGAGCAGGTCAGGCGGAACCTCGAGGTGATCCCGCTGGTGCGCGACGCCCCCCTCGATGTCCGAGTGGACCAACTCACCCTCGGTGGATGGGACCGAGCTGAGGCCCAGCGGATCTTCGCCCAACTGGAGCTCCGATCCCTGTGGACGAGATTCTCGGCTTTGATGGACGACGGTTCGCTCGGGCGCCCACTCGATGGCGGGGGTTCACCGACCGGGTCGCACAGCGACCCAACAGCCGGTGCGGTGGCCGGTAACCCGACTGACGCCGAGCGACCGGGCCCCCAGGATGCTCCGCGGTGGCTCGAGGAACCAGAGGTGGTCACTCCGGAGGACGGTCGCTCGGCGGTGGCCGCCATCGAGGAGGTGCTGGCCGCCGCCCGCTCGCGCGGGGGGGCGGTGGCCGTATACGCCCGCTGGTTGGGCGACCCCGGGCGCTCGCCCCTGGCCGACCTCACGCTCGCGGCCGAGGAGCCGGCCGATGCCCGCGAGGAGGACCCGGTGCCGATCGTACGGCTCGTCGGTCCGGCCGACTTCACGGCCGGCGCAGGCGGCTTCGACGGTTCCACCACCCTGACCCGCCCGGTCGCGGTGGTGGGTAGCACAGGATCGCGAGCATCCGTGGTCCTGACCGATCCGGACGTACTCGCTGCTTTGTCCGACGGTCTCGGACCAGGTGGCGTCGGCGTGGTCGCCCATGACGCCAAGGAGATCATGCGATCCCTGCTGGCCCTCGGCCTCGACATCACCGGGTTGCAGCTCGACACCGCGGTCGCCGCCTACCTTCTCGATCCCTCGATCGACCAGTACCGCCTGGGGGAGCTGGCCCGCAGGCACCTCGGGGTCGAGGTCGACGACGGGCACGGGTCGGGGGGCCAGGGCTCCCTGTCGCTCGAGGCGACATCGCCGGATCCGGGAGGCGACGATGCTCGGACGGGAGCGGGCGACGGATGGCCCGCCCTCGGTCCGGCGAGGCTGGCCGCGGTGCTGGCACGGTTGCGAACGCCCCTGGTGAAGGCCTTGGAGGAGGTCGGCGAGGAGACGCTCTACGCGACGATCGAGCAGCCCCTGGTCCGGGTTCTGGCGCGAATGGAGGTCACCGGGGTCCCGGTCGATCCGGAGGTGCTCCGGTCGATCGCCGGTGACCTCGTCGAGGAGTGCAACGCGCTCGAAGCCACCATTCACGAGTTGGCAGGAGACCCCTTCAAGATCAACTCGGTGCCGCAGTTGCGCTCCGTGCTCTACGACCGGTTGGGCCTGACGCCGATCCGCAAGACGAAGACCGGTTATTCCACCGATGCCCGGACCCTCGAGCAACTCCGCGGCCAGCACCCCATCATCGAGGCCTTGTTGCGCTACCGGGAGGTCGAGAAGCTCCGGTCCACCTACGGAGAGAGCCTGGCCGACGAAGTGGCGGCCGACGGCCGCATCCACGCCACCTTCCGCCAGACCGTGGCTCGTACCGGTCGCCTGTCGTCGGATCGGCCCAACCTCCACAACATTCCCGTCCGCACCGAGTTGGGTCGCCGGTTTCGCGAGGCGTTCGTGCCGTCGGCGGGTCGCCGCCTCCTCGTGGCAGACTATGACCAGGTAGAGCTGCGGGCAATCGCCCACCTCTCAGGAGATCCGGGACTGACCACCGCCTTCGCCGCCGGCGAGGACGTCCACAGGACGGTCGCCGCCCGGGTGTTCGCTGTGGCGCCTCCGGCCGTGACTTCTGCGCAGCGATCGACGGCGAAGATGGTCTCGTACGGGCTGGCCTACGGCATGGAGGCCTACGGACTGTCGCAGCGGTTGGCGGTCACCGTCGAAGAGGCCCAGGACATCCTCCTGTCGTACTTCACGGCCTTCCCCTCGGTGCGCGAGTACATGGACCGGTCGGTGGCCGACGCGCGTCTGACCGGCTACACGGTGACCGCATTCGGCCGCCGACGGCCGTTGCCCGACTTGGCTTCGACCAACTACCAGATCCGCCAGGCGGCGGAGCGCCAGGCGATGAACGCCGGGATACAGGGTCTGGCGGCCGACCTGTTCAAACAGGCGCTGATCCGTCTCGACCGAGCCCTCGAAACCGGGGGATTCGCCTCCGATCTCGTACTGCAGATCCACGACGAGGTGCTGGTCGACGTTCTCGTTGACGAGTCCGACGAGGTGGCGGCCCTGACAGAGGCGTCCCTAACCGGTGCTGCCGAACTGTCGGTTCCGCTCGAGGTCGCGATGAGCTGGGGTTCATCGTGGGCCGAGGCCAAGGGGTCCTGAGACCGGTCCTGCCTGGCCACGGTGGTCGTTCGGGTACGATGGCTGGCCGGTCACCATCCGATGGCCGCGTCCCCGACACCACCAGAACACCCGAACCGCCCCGAGGAGCGGTGGTCCGTCCGGAAAGCGAGCAACCGACCACATGCCTGACTCCACGACCGCCCTGAACGGCACCGACCTGCTGTCGCCCGAACGGATGGGAACATTCGACGAGCAGGGACGGTACGTTCCTCGCCCGGTGACCGAGGACGATCTCGGCGCCGCCTCCCTCGAGGATGCGATGGCCGGAACCATCGTCGAGTTCGAGGACGGCGATCTGGTCGAGGGCACCGTCGTCAAGATCGACCGGGACGAGGTCCTGCTGGACATCGGTTTCAAATCCGAGGGCGTCATACCCGTTCGGGAGCTGTCCATCCGTAACGACGTCGACCCTTCGGAAATCGTGTCCCTCGGCGATTCGGTGGAAGCCCTGGTGCTCCAGAAGGAGGACAAGGAAGGCCGGCTGATCCTTTCGAAGAAGCGGGCGCAGTACGAACGCGCGTGGGGGACGATAGAGAAGAAGAAGGAAGCAGACGAAGTCGTCACCGGCCCAGTGATCGAGGTGGTAAAGGGTGGGCTCATCGTCGACATCGGTCTGCGTGGGTTCCTGCCGGCTTCCCTGGTCGAGCTACGCCGTGTGCGTGAGCTCCAGCCGTATGTGGGACGGATCATCGAGGCGAAGATCATCGAGCTCGATCGCAACCGCAACAACGTGGTGCTGTCGCGCCGAGCGTGGTTGGAGGAGACCCAGAAGGAACAGCGGGGTGAATTCCTCGTCAACCTCAAGCCGGGCGAGCGCCGGCGTGGGGTGGTCTCGTCGGTGGTGAACTTCGGTGCCTTCGTCGACCTCGGCGGCATGGACGGGCTGGTGCACGTGTCCGAGCTCTCGTGGAAGCACGTCGACCATCCGTCGTCGGTGGTGTCGGTCGGCGACGAGATCGAGATCGAGGTGCTCGATGTCGATCTGTCCAAGGAACGCATCAGTCTCTCCCTCAAGGCCACCCAGACCGATCCGTGGCAACAGTTCGCCAACACCCACCAGGTCGGTGAGCTGGTCTACGGACGGATCACCAAGCTGGTGCCGTTCGGATCGTTCGTACAGGTCGGTGACGGCATCGAGGGCCTGGTGCACATCTCGGAGATGGCCGCGCACCATGTCGACCTCCCCGAGCAGGTCGTCACCCCAGGTGAGGAGCTCTGGGTCAAGATCATCGACATCGACCTCCAACGTCGACGGATCAGCCTTTCGATCAAGCAGGCGGCAGAGGGGGGCGAGGTGTCCGAGGAGTACCGCGAGGCCTTCGGCGAGCATGCCTACGACGAAGAGGGGAACTACGTGGGTCCCTTCGAGTATGCCGAGGTCGAGTTCACCCCGGAGACCGAGGCCCAGGCGGCGTGGGCGGACTACGTCACGGAGCATGGGACGGCCGAAGACCCGGCCAACGATGACGATACGGCGGGAACTGACCGTGGGCCCGCCAAGGTGACGACGGCACCGACCGACGCAGCACCGACCGACGCAGCACCACCCCCGGTCGGGTGAACCAGAGGGTCACCCAGGAGCTCGGACCGGTCCAGCGCGCGGTGTGCGGACTCTCGGAGTGGCGCTACGGGCGGCCCGGGACCGGATCACTCACCGGCCGACCAGCGGGAAATGGCACGCCACCCGGTGGCCCTTTGCGATGTCGCGGAGGAGGGGCTCCTCGGTGGCGCAGCGATCCTGTGCGTAGGGGCAGCGGGTACGGAACCGGCAGCCCGAGGGCGGATCGAGGGGGGAAGGGAGCTCTCCCTGCAACGGCTTGTGATCGGTCCGGTGCGCCGGATCCGGTTCGGGGATGGAGGCGAGCAGGGCCTCGGTGTAGGGATGGGCGGCGGCCCGGTAGAGCTCGTCGGGATCGGCCAACTCCACGAGTTTCCCCAGATACATCACAGCCACCCGGTCGCTCACGTTTTTGACCACGGCGAGGTCGTGGGCGATGAAGACCATGGTCAGGTGGAACCGGGCCTTCAGGTCGGCCAGCAGATTGAGGATCTGAGCCTGGATCGACACGTCGAGAGCCGACACCGGCTCGTCACAGATCAACAGCTCGGGGTCTGCCATGAGGGAACGCGCGATGCTGATGCGCTGGCACTGGCCGCCGGAGAACTCCTGAGGGCGCCGGTCCCCGGCCGTGTCCGGATCGATGCCGACCGCCTCCAGCATGACTCGGACCTTGTCTGCCCGCTCCTCCTTGGTGCCGCGTTTCCAGATGTCGAGCGGCTCGGCCACGATGTCCCGTACCCGGCGGCGCGGGTTGAGGGAGGAGATCGGGTCCTGGAAGATCATCTGGATCTTCGTGCGGGCCCGGCGGAGCTCGCGAGTGGACAGCGAACTCAGGTCCTGGCCGCGATAGGTCACCCGGCCCGAGGTGGGGCGCTGGACGTGGACCAGGGCGCGTCCGGTGGTCGACTTTCCACATCCGGACTCTCCGACCAGCCCCAGCGTCTCGCCGGCCCTGACCGTGAAGCTGACACCGGAGACCGCCTGGACCCGCAGCCGGCCGCTCCGGAATTCGACGACCAGCTGGTCGACGTCCAGGACCACGTCGTCGTCCGACGGCGGGGGGGCCTCGGCGCCGATCACCGGGTCGCTCACGGGGCGACGACCCCGGAACCGGCATCGGGACGGGTGTCGGTGTCGGGTCCACTCGTGGCGTCCTGGATGCTGCCCGCTGTTGCAGGGGTGACGGCCGGGACCGCGCTGCCGACGGCCGAGACCGGTCCGGTCGGGGCTCCGTTCACCAGCGGGAACCAGCAGGCGAACAGGTGGTCGGCTGAGCCGGCCGTGCGGAGGGGGGGCTCGGACTGGCGGCACTTGTCCTGGGCGTACGGGCACCGGGGCGCGAACCGACAGCCGGGTGGTGGATGGATGAGATCCGGTGGCCTCCCGGCGATGGCGTGCAACCGGGTGCCACTCGGATCGGCCAACCTGGGAATCGAGTCCATCAGCGCCTGGGTGAAGGGCATCCGGGTGTCTGCGAAGAGTTTGGCCGTCGGGGCCTGCTCGACGAT
>DAHUZT010000106.1 GCA_027315005.1 Acidimicrobiaceae bacterium
GCAGGCAGGTGGGAATGGGTCCCGACAACGTCGGGAGCTACCTGTCGTGCACCTCCTTCGACCCGTCGACCAACAGCTTCGGTGCGACTGCCACCTCTCCGGTCCTCGACTGGGGCTACACCAACGGGTCGGAGCAGTGGACATGATCAAGCAGCCGGCGAAGGAAATCCTAGAGGAGGTACGACCTGCTCGCCAGTTCGCAGTCGGAAGACAGCCTGTGCGGGCTCTTGGCCCGGTGATCTTCATCATGGCTGCGCTTTTCCTGACAGCCTGTGGGGGCCACACCCCGACGGCCCACTCGCCGCGCTCTCCCCACCATTCGAGGGCTCTCGTGTTCCAGCCGGCTAGCCGGCACCCGACGACGACACCGTCGACTTCCACTATCGGCGCCAACGCCGGTGTCGGATCCACGACTACCCCGGCGAGCGCTACCTCATCACCGGTCTTGGTGGCCAGCCGGTACGTCGTTCTGTCCAACACCGTCGACTACCAGTGGTCGAACCCGTACCAGTGGGTCGACACGATCGGCAGCATCACTACGCCGGCGTTCGCCGCACAGCAACGGTCGATTGCCTTGCAGTACCTTGAAGCTTCGGCCGCAGGTCACTCCAATCCCGTCCTCGAGCGAAAGTGGACCATCCAGCAACAGCAAGAGCGTTCTGACACCGCTGTTGTCACCGACGCAGTCGTCACGGGTACTTCGGGCATCGCTCGATCCTCTCAAGTGGTCCGCGTCACCTATCAGCAGGTCACGTTCACCGCACAGGATCCCCGGCCTACCGCGATCGGGCCGCCGGCCACGACCGAGATCACGGCGATGAGGAGCGGAGTCAGCTGGCTGGTCGGTGCCGTCGGGCCATCCGGCCTCGGCTCCTGATGGATCGACGGAGGGTCGGCCTGAGCACCGGTCCAGTGGAGTGATGGTGATGACCATCGGAGATCGGATCGTCCATGTCGTCGGAAGGCCGACGCAGCGAAGCCTCGCCGATGTGGCGCCAGACCAACCGTCCGTGCCGATACTGACCGTCACGCTCTCCGGGGATCGGGCCCCACCGAGGGGGGGCCGGCGAACGCTTGCGCCCGCAGCAACCAGTGCCGGCCCAGCTCACCGGTGACCAGAGCGGTGTCGTCCAGATGTCTCCGCTGGGTCACGACGAGGCAGAACTCCTCTGCCGTGCCGGTGACGGCGTCGTCGGTCTCACCTGGCCCCCAGGTCCAGATCTCCCCTGACGGTCCGCTCAGCTCGAGACGAACCTTCCCTTCCGGTGGTTGCTCTCCCCGCACGGCATAGGACCAGCCGCGGGTCAGGTACCCGAGCTGGGCGATGTGTCGGACCCGGTCGGTAGGCCGTCGAGCGGCTCCCACCGCCTCCGTCACGTCGGTACCGTGGGCCCACGCCTCCATGAGTCGGGCGGTGAGGAACGACCGTGCGCCCATCGGCGGCCCGTACCAGTTGATCCGGTCGCCATCGGAGAGCGTTGCGGAGGCTCCGATGAGACGGACTCGTGCGTCCCGCCATTCGTTCAGCCGCTCCGGCGGTTCGAGCGCACGGAACTCTCCCAGGGTCAAGGCGTCCTGGCCCACCTCGGGTATGGCTTCGACCAACGCCTCAACCGAGCGGGCGAAGGCATGGGGGTCGATGATGGCCGTGGCTGCAGCTCGGTCGAAATAGGCCAAGTGGCCGATCTGGTCGGCCACCGACCAGCCCGCGCTCGAGGTGGGAAGGTTCCATTGCTCATCGTCGAGTGAGCGGACGACGTCGTCGAGTGCGGACTGCTCCGCCGCCAGATCACCGCGCAACCGATCGAGATCGGTCACGGCGCCGTGGTCCGATCGGCAGTGGGAACGAGGTCGGCCGTCGGGGGCCGGATCGCCGCCCGCAGACGCCGCTCAAGGTGCGCCAGTGCCATCAGTGCCGCCAGTGCCGTACGAACACGGAGGTCACCGACTCACCCCTGTTCGACCAGGGCCAACGGAACCGGGACGATCCGGCTGCGGAACCACTCCCCGAGCCCCTTGGCCTGGGCATCTTGACGGCTCGAAGCGGCAACCCCCTCCTCCAGCAGGTCGTGGACGACGAAATTGAGGCAACGCAGTGCCGGAAGCCGGAAGCGATCGACGGTGAGCGGCGCCGTCTCGGGGAGGAGTCGTTTCAGCACTTCGGTGGTGAGGTACGCGTCCAACCACGCCCACGCCTCGTCGGTGCGGACGAAGATGCCCAGATTGGCGTGACCCCCCTTGTCGCCGGAGCGGGTTCCGACGACCGAACCGATCGGCACCTCGACCACCTCGCCGGCCGGGAACTGGCCCGCCGACCCTTCATGCACAGCGACCTCCACGCTGCCTGATGGAGCCACCGAGTCGACCACGGTGCGCTCCGACCCGAGGACCTCGACATACTGCGGCACGAGGTCGGCGTCGACCCGCGCCGGTCGATAGACGCCGAAGGGGCGGGCATCCGCTGGTCCCCCCCCCGGTGCGAACATACCGGGGATGGTGGCCAGGGCGAGCTCGGTCATCGCGTTGGACACCGTCCGCCCCACCTTGCCCTCGTCGGGGTCGGACAGGGTTATGCGCCAGAGTGCCACCGCCTCCTCGTTGGTGACCGGGTCGGACTTGTCCGTCCGGATCAACCGGGTCGTCACCCGGGCAAATGCCTCTGGTGGGAGCGGACACGCTCGCCAGAACGCCTGCTCGATCAGTGCGGCCTTCGGCTCGATGTCGAGGCCGGTCAACGCCACGGTCAAGTCCTGACGGAAGCCACCGAGCCCGTTTGTGACCACCTTTAGGGTGGGCGGGGGCGGCTCGCCCCGTGTTCCGGAGATCCGGACCCGGTCGGAGGCGATCTGTTCCAGCGCGACGGTGTCGAAGCGTGCTGTGACGTCGGGCCCGAGGTAGCGGGGACCGCC
This sequence comes from Acidimicrobiaceae bacterium, assembly GCA_027315005.1. Lineage (GTDB taxonomy): Bacteria > Actinomycetota > Acidimicrobiia > Acidimicrobiales > RAAP-2 > Bog-756. The sequence goes on from DAHUZT010000106.1 coordinate 2,910, forward strand.
GATCTCGTAGAGGAGCTGGGATGTCACTGTACCGATCGAGACCTCACCGCCCGTCCCGTCGTGCTTCCCGATCACCGATGACCCATCTTCGGCAACCTCAGCCCACGGAAAGCCGACCCGCTCCATGCCGGGGACCGCGGTGAAGAACGAGTAATTCCCACCGGTAGCCTGAGCGCCGCATTCGATGACGTGGCCGGCCACCACTGCGCCGGCCAGACGATCCCAATCGTCGCGAACCCACCCATGGTGCCAGGCGGCCGGTCCGCAAACGACCGCAGCGTCGGTGACTCGCCCGGTGACGACGATGTCCGCCCCCCGCTCCAAGGCTTCGACGATCCCCCAGCACCCGAGATAGGCGTTGGCCGTGATCATCTGGGAGACCTCGACGAGGGGTTCGCCAGTCTCGAAGTCGACCAATCTCCGGCCGGCTTCGGCCAACTCATCCAGCCTCGACATCAGATCGTCGCCACTCACGGCGGCGATGGTCGGCGTCAGCCCGAGTCGGTCGGCCACTTCGGCAACTGCCTCGGCGCACCCGGTCGGGTCGAGTCCGCCGGCGTTGGAGACGACTTTGATCCCCCTTTCGAGGCAGGTAGCCATCACCTGCTCCATCTGGGTGACGAACGTACGGGCGTAACCGCCACCTGGTCGCTTGGCCCGGTTGCGGGCCAGGATGAGCATGGTCAGCTCGGCCAGCCAGTCGCCGGTCAGCACGTCGATCGGGCCATCCTCCACCATTTCGGAAGCGGCCGAGAGCCGATCACCGTAGAAACCGGAGCAGTTGGCGATTCGGACCGGCTCGGTCATGAGCGGCTCCCTTCCGCTTCGGGGGCACCGGTGCCGGACGGAACCCGGTTCGAATCACACGATATCCGATGCAGCAATGAAGACTCGAGATGTGAGAGCTTCGAACCATCACCCGGCCGGAACCCGCACGACGTCAGCTCGTCGGCCACCGGACTTTCGTCGCCCATCCGAGCTGCTCGAATCGTCGAATGAGCCACGCCGATGGATCGATCATCCCCCGCCGCGCGCCGTGACGCGCCCAGGTGGGATGGGCATGGTGAACGTTGTGCCAACTGTCTCCGAAGGAGAGAACGGCCAATGGCCACAGATTGGTGCTCCGGTCGGATGATCGGTCCGACCGGCGACCGAAGGTATGGCACAGAGAGTTGACCGACCACGTGACGTGGTGGAGGAGCGCCATCCGCACTAGACCTGCCCACAGCAACGCGGTCAGTGCACCGACGATCGTACCCGAGAGTGCGTAGCCGATCCCGAAGGGAATGGCCAGCGAAGCGAGAGCCAGGATCGGAAAGAGGCGGTCGATTCGCTGCAGGTCCCGATCGCGCAGCATGTCGGGTGCGTAGCGCTCAGCACTCGACGTGTCCGAGATGAACAGCCAGCCCACGTGGGAGAAGGCCAGGCCACGCAGCAAGGCCACGCCGCCGTCGCCGTAGCGGTGAGGCGAATGAGGGTCACCGGCGTGGTCGCTGAACATGTGATGGCGGCGGTGAGTGGCGACCCAGCTGGTAACGGTGCCTTCGACCGCCATCGAGCCCACAACGGCCAGGACGATCTTCAAGACTCGGCGAGGTCCGAATCCTCTGTGAGTGAAGAGGCGGTGATAGCCGACGCTGATCCCGAATCCAGTCATCACGTAGAACACAAGGGCGATCACGATGTCTGTCAGATTGACGGTGTGGCCCCAGAGCCAGGGAACGGCGATGGCGAGGGCGATCGCCGGGGTGGTCACGATGGCCACCGTCACCAGCTTCTGCGATGCGTGAATGACTGCCGGAGCCTCCTCGGTCTGTTGGGCCGGGTCGGCGGCATCCATCGGCTCACGTGCGACGAGTAGCGAACCCACGATACCTCCAGAAGCGCCAGTGCGCAGGGTGCTTTGTCATGCCCGAGTACATCGGGGAGCCGACTCACGAGCGATGATCACACACTACCGTCCTCTGCTGAGGATCGGAGTGCGGGCCGACCGAGCGCTCCCTGAGGTCGACACGCCTGGCGCCCGACCGTGAGCTCAGCCGGAGTTCCCCTTGGTTCCTCGGAACTTCTGGAGGGATCTGATCAGCGATGCTTCGATCAGCTTGTCGTTGCCCTTGGAGATGAAGTCGTGTACCCGCTTCTCCAACAACGCTCTCATGATCGGATTGAATGCCTCATACTCTTCGTGGAAGTAGACCCTGCACCTACCGTCTCCGATCCCCTCCAAGCGGGTCCGGCCCGACGCTCGGGACCAGAGTGGTTTGCCGATGGCATCGTACCGCCATGACAACGGGCGTTCCGCTTCGGTGATCCACTCCCAAGATTGTGCACGGCCGCGGGACAACAGGTACTTGGGCACAGGGAACTGGCAGTGGCGGACCAGCCCGTTCCCTTCGGCGTCGCCTTGGTGGAGGATCTGGATCTTGAACCTTTCGGTGTCTATGCCGGCACGTGTCTGCCTCCACATCACCTCCCACACCTCTTCGGGTGTCCCATCCACCAAGAAATCGAATCGGTGTTGCTGCAACGTCACTCCTCTGGTCGTCGGGCGATAATGCCCCGGTTTGCTTCTGCAATAGTCGTTCTCCGCTGTGATGCAACAGATGATCCCTACGGATCTGCCGGCAGGGGGTCGTCCGATGGGCCGGGCAACATCGATTTCATCACCTTTCCACCAGCATTTCTGGGGAGTCGTGTGAGGAACCGGACATGGCGCGGAACCTTATAGTCGGCAAGCCGCTCGGCAGCGAAATGCACCAGATCGTCGCTGGAGAGCGTCTCGCCCGGCAAGACGACGACGAAAGCCGAAACGTCCTCTCCGAGCACATCATGGGGTATGGCCACAACCGCCGCCTCGACAACCGCAGGGTGGGCGAGCAGCACTGATTCGACGTCGTCGGCGTACACGTTCATACCCCCCCGGACGATCATCTCCTTCTTCCGACCGACGATGTAGAGGTACCCGTCGGCGTCGAGGTATCCAAGGTCACCGGTGTGCAGCCATCCACCATTCCACATGCGGGCCGTTTCCTCGGGATCCTTGTAGTACTCCCGATGCCCACCGGGATTCCGTGTGATTACCTCGCCGACTCCACCGGTCCCGCATATGGCTCCGGAGCTGTCGATGATCCGTACCTCCACCGGGGGCCGGGCTCGCCCTACCGCCCCCGGACGTGTGCGGGCTCCTTCGGGGTCCATGAAGAACGTCGCGTGGCCGCCTTCGGTCATGCCATAGCTGTTCAGGACGGCCGCCCCGGGGAGCCTGGACTGGAGACGCCCGAGGGTGTCGGGGGCGAGCGGGGCACTGCCCAGGATGAGCCTCTTCAGACTGGACAGATCGGCCATCTCGAAACCAGGGTGGTGGATGAGCAACTGCGCCATCGCCGGAACCAGAAAGGCGATGGGCGGTCGCTCGTCTTCGACGATGCGGAGCCATCGCCCCGCATCGAACGTCGGCAGGTAGAGGACGGTCATGCCAGCTTTCATCGGGTTGTAGATGAACCCGAGACCGGCGAAGGTGAAGACCGGGGTGGCCGTCAGCCAACCGGTTCCCCGCCACTCGGGAGTCGTGTTGGGAAGCATCGCCACGCTGCCGTGTCGGACGGCAACCCCCTTCGGGCGCCCGGTGGTGCCCGAGGTGTACATGACATCGGCCAGGTCGTCATCACCGATGGGCACCTGGATGGCCTCGTCATTCGAGCTCATCACCTCTCCGATGTCCACACACCCCTCGAGCCCTGGCTGTCCCACCGTCACCGTCAGTGCCAAAGAGGAGATCGCGCCCGAAAGCGATACGATCGCCTGTCCATAGGAGACACCGGCCACGATCGCGGTGACCTCGGCATGTACGAGGATGTCCCGCATTTCGGTTGGGGACAGTCGATTGTTCATCGGTACGGCAACCGCACCAATCTTGTGAAGTGCGCTGTAGGTGACGATGAAGTCGAGGATCTGCCCTGCCTCGAGGCAGACGGCCACCAGGGCTCCCTTGTTCACACCCTGCTCCCGGAGCCCACGCGCCAAACGATTCGAATCCCGTTCCCACTGGACGAAGGTGATCGAGGACCCGTTGCCCATGTTGCGGTAAGCCGTCTCATCCGGATAGCTGGCAGCCATCAGCCGCAGCTGATCGGGCAGTCGGTCAGCCACGTCAGGCGTTCTCGAAGATTCGTGCCGCCGCGTCACCGAGGAATTCGCTCATGGCGCTCTCCCCCAAGGGCAGCGCCCGAGCGGCAGCGAGGGCCCGATCCATGGGCAGGAATGGGTGATCCGATGCGAAGAGGACCCGACCCTTGCCGCGGCGCGATCCCATGAAGGCCACGAGTGCCGGATGCATGTACTTGGCCAGGTACGCCGAATTGGAGAGGTACAGGTTGGGCCATTTGAGCATGTACTCGATGAGGAGCTCTTCGTAAGGGTGCCCCATGTGGGCTCCGATCACGACGAGATCGGGGAAGTCGATCAGGACGTCCTCCAGCAGAACCGGGTCCTGGCAGCGAGACCGGACACGCGGGCCAGGAATGCCGATGTTGATCGAGACGGGGATGCCCAGCTCTTCGCACGTGGCGTACAGCGGGTAGTACAGAGCGTGATTGAGCGGGTACTGGTGCACGAGCGGTGATACCCGCAACAGATCGATCGTATGGTCGGCGGCCCGGGCACGAATTGCGGTGCTCTGGCGCCGCGGGCGCTCCGGCCTGTCGGCTGACGCAGCCAGGAGCAGACAGTCGCGGTGGTCAGCTGCGAAGGCCACGGTCCCTTCCTCGATCGAGGCGAGCGAGGTGCTCAGCACCGCCCGGTTCACACCGACTCGCTCCATCTCCTCGAGCACACCGAGCGGCGTCAATCCATCTCGGACGTCGCTCCCGAAGAACCCCTCGATTGCTCCGAAGCCGGGGCGACCGAGAAATGCTTCTGCTGCCTCGCTCGAGAGGCAATTTACCCAGAGATCGATGACCATTCGGTGCTCCTCGGTGACGCGGCGTCCTTGCTCCATCCCGAGCAGCGCCCCCAACAGCGGTGACGACTCTACGTCTCGATGATGGTGGTCGGCGGGACCGGCCGGACGACAGAGGGGAACTCTAGCGAGCCTCGAAGGCTGTGCGCGGTGCCTCACGTCCCAGGGTGGGGATCATGCACCCGAGTCTCCTCCGGGCTAGTTTCGAACCGGTCTCCTCCACTGCGGGGCCAGTCGGTGAGCTGATTGCCGCGATGGTCTCATCATGGCGAGGAACCAGCATGGTCGGTGGAGACCCAGCATGGTGATGGAGAACCAGCATGGTAATGGAGAACCAGCATGGTCGATGGAAGGGAAGCCATGACCTCCAGGACGTTCTTCGACGTGGTCCTCAATCAGCGCGCCACGCGCCAGTTCGCCGAGCGGGCGGTCGACGACAGTTTGATCGAACTCTGTCTGGAGGCGGCCATCCACGCCCCCAGCGCCGAGAACCTCCAGCCGTGGGTCTTCGTGGTCGTCCGTGATGCCGGGCTCAGATCGAAGGTCGGCCAGTTGACCCGACGAGCGTGGCGGGGAGGGGGTCGCCAGCACTCTGCGAATCGATTGCCTCCAGCTCTGCTGCACGAGGTCGACCTGGGGGCTGACGGAGGGATCGAATCCGCTCCGGTCATCATCGTTGTCGGCGGTGACGCGGCGATCGGCCTCGAGTCGACCCTTCCCTCCTCGGTATACCCGGCGACCCAGAATCTGCTGCTGGCAGCCACGTCACTGGGGCTCGGATCGGCGATGACCACTCTCGCCACACTCTTCGCCGACGAATTGAGAGAAGTGCTCGAACTTCCGCCAGCGGTGGTGCCCATGGCTGTGGTGCCCATCGGCTGGCCGACCCGACCACCCGGCCCACCTCGGCGTTTGCCGCTGCGCGAACGAGCACACCGCGATCGTTACGGCGCTCCCTGGTCATGAGCATGGTGCGCTGGGCGGGACCGGTGACCAACAAGTTCTCCGTGCGCCACCAGCCGTCCTCGGCCCGGAGCAGGAGCGGCGAACAGGGTCACATCTCAGGTCCGGACGGCCGGGGTCGACAGGGGTACCGGCCGAGCCAGGCTCCAACTGAAGGTCTCTGGGATCTCGTCCATCCCCACGATCGTGGACAGATCCTCCACCGTCGGGCCGACCCGGTCGGCTACAGCCTGAAGCTGAGTGACGTCGAAACCGAATACGCGGGCTGCGTTCAAACCGAGGATCAGTCGCAGATCTTGCTCGGGCATCCCACCGAACACCTGACGAAGGACCAAGCGGTGAACTGGAGCCGCTCCCTCGAGATGAGGATAGTCGGCACCCCACATGAGCCTCCCGATGCCGATCTCCTCACGCATCTCGGCCTCGTAGCGCTTCATGAGTGAACCGGCCAGGTAGACGTGTCGATCGAAGTACTCGGACGGGCGCAGCTCGAGATACGAGCGAATCGGAGCACCGCCGTGGGTATCGAAGAAGGACTCCATGTCCCGGATGAGAGATGGAAGCCACTGGACTCCATTCTCGGTGACCACCACCTTGAGCTTCGGATGCCGATCGAAGACCCCACCGAAGATCATGAACCACAGGGGTCGTCGGGTGAACACGAAGACTTCGTACAGTCCGAGGAATCCACCGTGTTCGGCGTCGTACAGGTACTTGGCATCAGTGGCCGCTCCAGAGGCTCCGGTGTGCAGATTGATCACCAGATCCTGCTCCTCGCACGCGCTCCACAGCGGCTCGTAGTACTCGTCGGCGTAGCCCGGAAGACCCGACTTGATCGACATCGCCGGAAGCATGACCCCGCCGAAGAGTCCGGCGCCTCGGGCCCAGGCGATCTCGGACACGGCTCGGTCCATGTCGTGGAGGTCGACCGGGATGCATCCGGCTCGCCGTCCCGGGGCGGCGGAACAGAACTCGCTCAGCCAACGGTTGTAAGCGTGCAGTGCGGGCCACACAGGCTCCAAGCCCTTGGCCGTCTGACTACCGAGATACATCGCCGGTGACAGACCACCGGCCAACACCGGCCCCGGAAAGGTGACCTCGGCGTGAATGCCCTGCTCCTCGAGAACGCTCAGGCGGCGACCGTCGGCGTCGGAGGCGAAGACCCAGTCGGAGCTGTAGTTGGCGAGCCAGTCCGCGGCCGCCGCCGTGTCGACACCCATGCCCGCCAGGCGCCGGGTCGCCACCGCGCGGACCGGGTCCGAGCCGTCGACCTCCCCGGGATCGCTACCGCCGAACATGGGAATGGCGACCGATGAGAGATCGCCGAATGCCGCCACAGCCTCGCGTTCGGCCGGGTCCACATACGAGAGGAACGTGTCCAAGTCGTCGGGCGCCGCATGGGCATCGGCCGACACCACCACATAGGCACCTCCCGTGTGGAGCTTGCTGTCTGGTACTTCTGCCATCCGACCGGCCTCCCCTGGACGTCGGACCACCTCGCAAGGCGAAGGCTAGTGCCGGGCCCGATCGGACGCGCCCGAGACGCGTCTGTGGCGGCCGCGGGGGTCGGTTCGGCTAGGCGTCGAAGCGTCACCCAGGTGCCCGAGCTGCTCCACCTCCGACCGACACTTTTCGGTTTTCGCCCACCCCTTGGCGGTCACGCTCCCCCAAGAGCCGATTCACGGCTTCCGCTTCGAGCGGTTGGGAAAAGTAGGACCCCTGGCCGAAATTGACGTTCTCCTCTTCTAGCCGCCTTCGCTGATCATCGCTCTCGATCCCCTCGGCCACGGTCTCCAGTCCGAGCACCTTGCCGAGCTGGACCAAGGTATGGACGACGGCTGCGCACTCCTTCGTCTCGGCGATCCCCGCAACAAAGGACTGATCGATCTTCAGCACATCGATGGGAAACTTCCGCAGGTAGGCGAGAGACGAGTACCCGGTGCCGAAATCATCGATGGCCAGTCGCACACCGAGTCCCTTGAGCAGTTCGAGACGGACGACGGTCGACTCGACGTCGTGCATCAGAGTGGTTTCGGTGAGCTCCAAGATCAGCATGCCAGGTTCGAGTCCACTCTCCGAAAGGGCACGGTGGACGTCGTCGACGATCCGGTCCCGTTCGAGCTGGACCGCAGAGATATTCACCGACATCGTGATCCGGTGGCCCAGGGCGTGCCATGCCACGCCCTGCCGACAGGCCTCATGCAACACCCACTCGCCGACCGGGACGATCTGACCGCTCGATTCGAGTGTCGGGACGAAATCGTTCGGCTGCACGACTCCACGCCCTGGATGGGACCAGCGCAAGAGTGCCTCGACGCCGGTAACGGATCCATCCGAGAGGGCGATCGTGGGCTGGTACAGAAGACGGAACTCGTCGTTCTCGAGGGCATGATGCAAGTCGACTTCGATGTTCCGATGATCATCGACAGCTTCCAGCATCGATGGGGAAAAGGCCACCGCGCAGTGCTTGCCGGCAGCCTTCGCCCGGTAGAGCGCGATGTCGGCATCTCGGAGGAGGTCGCCGGGTTGGGCTCGGTCGCCTTCGGCCACACCAATGCTGCCGGTGACCTCCAATGGAACGCGGGTAGCCGCGATGTCGAATGGGGTCGCGAACAGGTCGAGTATCCGCTGGCACACGACTTCAGCCCCTGCCGCCAGCGATGCTCCCTCGACCAGCACGACGAACTCGTCACCGCCCAGCCGACCGACGGTGTCTCCCTCACGCAGCGCACTGGTCAATCGATTGGCCACGCCGACCAGCAGCTGATCACCTGCGTCATGGCCCAAGGTGTCGTTTACGTCCTTGAAGTCGTCAAGGTCGAGAAACAGTGCCGCCACCGGAATTCGTTGACGTCGGGTGCGAGCCAGCATCAGCTCCACGCGATTGATGATCAAGGTGCGATTGGGGAGCCCGGTGAGCGCGTCGTGGAGAGCGGCGTGCGCCAGGCGATCCTCGGCTTGCTTGCGGCGGGTGATGTCACGCAGACTCGCCACGAATCCGTTGACGTCGGGATCAGCCATCAGATCGGTGATGGCGGCCTCGAACCACAGCCAATCCCCATCTGCGCACCGCACCCGGATCTCCTCGTTGACGACCGAAGAGGACTGCCCGGCCGTCGCCATAGCTACACGTACGCCAGGCCTGTCATCAGGATGGAGCAACTCCTCCACGATGAGACTGCCGATATCGGCTCCCGAATATCCGAGCACCGACTCGAATGCCGGGCTGGCGTACTGCAGCTTTCCATCCGGATTGGTCACCACCACGATGTCACCGGAACTGGTCACGAGCGCGGAGAAGCGCCGCTCGGACCGGCGCAGCTCGGTTTCCAGTGCTTCACGACCGGCGGTGGCCCGCCCCAGAAGCTCGATCACGATCAGTGCGCCGAGAAGACCCAACCCCGCCACACCTTGCACCAGCGAAGCTTGGAGCATGGTGGGGGCGAAGTGCAGCGCAATCGCCATCTGCCCGAGAACCACGACTACGACCGTCCACACCAAACAGGGAATTGTCGCCCGCGACCCGATGAGCTGGAATGCGGAGGCGGCCCCGAAGACGAACCCGATGGAGAGGATCGGCCCCCAACCCGTGCTGTAGGCGATGGTGGCGATCACCGACATGTTGGCTCCGACATAGACACTCCGATACCGCGCATGGGACTCGTCCCACCACGCTGTGGACAGAATGCTGATTGCTCCGCCGCCGATGACAACGGTGATGTACAACCAGTAGGGCTCGGGGGCAACGAAGTCGAGTGGCCGGAACACGCAGAAGACGGCGGCGACCAGGGGGATGGCCAACACGATGGGGTCCGCCGTGCCCATCCTCAGACGGGCCGAGAAACGCGTCGACGTTCGAGGTTCGTCCGCCCCGGTCGGCAATGGGTCCACGCGGGAGTCATCGGAACCCGAAGGCGTGATCTTGACGGTCGGACCGAGGCACATCGACCTGTTCGCGTCGTACAGACCCTCCAGGCGACTGCTTCCCGCTCTCCTTTCGGCCACGCAACGAGTTGCAGGTGCGCCGCGGGTCCACCGCGGCTGCCACGCCACGCCGCCCGTGACGGCCACGGACCAGAGCAGATCACGGCGGCCGAGGGCCGGCCCGGCGGCGGAGTCCCAGTTGCAGTTGCCGGCATCTCCATGCCACAATAAGAGAATGGCACTGGCAGATTCGGCGGTCCTGCCAGCATGGGAGGACCGGGCGCTCGACCGCTCGCTCGCCGCCGCCAGGGACCGCTCTTCGATGCGGGCCCGCCGGCTCGTCGACGCGGCGCGCCGTCTGGCTGCAGAGTCGGGTGCTTCGAACTTCACCGTGTCGGACGTGGCCGCCCGGGCGGGCGTGTCGTTGCGGAGCTTCTACCGCCACTTCCCCGGCAAGGACGATCTGCTCCTGGCCCTCTTCGAGGAGGAGGCCCGACTCGGCGCCAAGCTCCTCGCAGAAGCGCTGGGTCCAGCGGCAAGTCCACTCGATCGGCTTCGCCGATACGTCGTCGGCCTGTCCGGGTTCATGGTGGCCGGATCGGGCTATGCCTCGCTGCTGGTCCGTGAGCATCTACGGCTTTCCGAACGGCGTGCTGAGGAGTTGCGCATCGCATTGGCTCCGCTCGTCGACATGCTCGACATCGAGCTCGCCTCGGTCGCCGCCGCGGGTGACATCCGGGCTGTCGACCGTCGTGACGCGATCATCGTCTTCTCGCTGATACTTTCCCACGTGCACGGTGCGATGCTTCTCGCCCCGGAAGTCGACCCGGAAGACGACAGCGAACGGTTGTGGGAGTTCTGCCTCGCAGCTCTTGCCGTCCCGGCCGGCCACCGATGAAGGCGGGCGTGCTCCGCCGAGCCGGGGAGCCGCTTCATGTCGAGGACGTCCACCTGACGGCACCGGGAGACGGGATGGTCCGGGTGCGGATCGCGGCGAGCGGCGTGTGCCATTCGGACCTGTCGGTCCAGAACGGCGCAATCCCCCAGGTCACACCAGCCGTACTCGGCCACGAAGGGGCGGGCGTGGTCGTCGAGGTTGGCCCGAGGGTGACCAGCTTGACAACAGGCGACCATGTCGTCGTGTCGTGGTTGGCCCCGTGTCGGATCTGTCAGTTCTGTCTGGGTGGACGAGTCGAGCTCTGTGAGCACGGGATCGACCATGCTTTCGCCGAGCCATATGGAACGGTGAACGGTGAACCCGTGTCCTGCGCGTTCGGCGCCGGCACGTTCGCCGAAGAGACCGTGGTGCCCGAGGCGGCCGCGGTTCAGATCGACAGTGATTTCTCCCTAGAGCGCGCCGCGCTCATCGGATGTGCGGTGGTGACAGGCGTCGGAGCAGTAGTCAACACCGCTGATGTATCGCCTGGTGAGACAGCGGCAATTGTCGGTTGCGGTGGTGTCGGCCTTGCCGCTGTTCAAGGGGCCAGGCTGTCCGGAGCGGCATTGATCATCGCTGTCGACCGAGTCGCCGCGAAGCTGGAGATGGCCGTCGCCAACGGCGCGACCCACACGGTTGACGCCTCCCTTTGCGACCCAGTGGCCGCCGTGCGAGAGTTGACCGGCGGGCGTGGTGCGGACCACGCCATCGAAGTCGTCGGGTTGTCGACCACGATCGCCCAGACCTACGGGATGACCCGGCGAGGAGGAACCGTGACGGTTGTCGGCGCGGGGGCATTCGATGACCAGGTCTCCATTCCAGCGCTCAGTGTCATGGTCGACGCCAAGCGCATACAGGGCTGCGTCTACGGAGGTGCCGATCCCGCTCGCGACATCCCGCGGATGGTGGACCTTTCCAAGGTAGGAGCCCTCGATCTCGACCTTCTGATCACCACCCGCATCCGAATCGAAGATGTCAACGACGCATTTCGCGCGATGCTCGCAGGGGAGGTCGCACGCAGCCTCATCGTGTTCTCCGACCCACTGGAGGAGGAGAGCCATGTCTGACCCGTATGATCCTGAGATCACCGGAGCGCTGTTCTCTCCAGCCGTAGCCGACGACCCTCATTCGACCTATCGTCGGCTACGCCAGGAGTGCCCGGTCGCACGCACCGACATGGGGGGCAAGCCGGTCGTGCTCGTCACCCGCTACGACGACGTGTGGTGGGGCCTGCGCCATCCCGAGTACTTCACGTCGGCGGGGAACGGCCTCAACCTGGGAGAACAGCCATTGATCCCTCTCGAAGTCGACCCACCGCAACACACGAAGTACCGACGCCTCCTCAATCCGCAGTTCGTTCCCCGCGAGATCGAGAAGCTCGAACCCGAGGTGCGCAGAATCGTGGGAGCTCTGATCGACAGCTTCGCCGCCCGGGGAACATGCGACTTCCACGAGGAGTTCGCCACTCCCCTGCCATCGGAGATCTTCCTTGCGCTGATGGGGCTACCCGCCCGAGACCTGCCACAGTTTCTGCAATGGAGGGACGACACCATCCGACCCGCGGTTGAGCCCGGTGACTTCGATGGAGCGCAACGCATCCGTGCCCGGACTGCTCACGAGATCAGCGACTACTTCCGGGGCGCCATTGCCCGTTACCGCGAGGCACCCGACGATTGCCTACTTTCCCGCATCGTCCACTCGACGATCGATGGCAAGCCGTTGAGCGAAATCGAACTGCTCGGGATCAGCCACCTGCTGCTCCTCGGCGGCCTCGATACAGTCACCGCCACACTCGATTGCATGGTCGAATTTTTGGCAACACATCCCGTGCAACGGCGCCAACTCGTCGACGATCCTTCTCTGGCCCCTGTCGCCGTGGAGGAGTTGCTGCGATGGCTGAGTCCAGTGATGGTCGTGCCCCGCTCGGTCAAACAAGACCTCGAGATGGGGGGCGTCGAACTGAAGGCCGGAGACAGTGTCACGCTCGTCATAGGCGCCGGCAACGATGACGAGTCCGAGTTCGGCGCATCCCGGGTCGACTTCGAGCGCGATCCGAACCGCCACGTCGCTTTCGGCGGGGGCAACCATCTGTGCCTCGGTGCTCATCTCGCCCGGCTGGAACTACGCGTCGCTCTCGAGGAGCTCCACCGTCGGATTCCGGACTATCGCATCCCCGATGGTGTCACTGTCCATTTCTCGACCGGTATCCGCCAAGCTGACCGACTTCCGCTCGAGTTCGAGCCGGCATGACCGACACAAAGCCTCTCGACACCTATCGCATCGTGTCGGTCGACGACCATCTCATCGAACCGCCCGACCTGTTCGAGGGCCGGATGCCATCCCACCTCGCCGATCGAGCCCCCAAGGTCGTCACCTTTGCCAATGGGCGGCAGGTCTGGGACTATGAAGGTGCCGTATATCCGAACATCGGGCTGAACGCCGTGATCGGGCGGCCCAAGGACGAGTGGTCGATGGAACCGGCCAACTTCGATGAGATGCGCCGGGGCTGCTGGGACATCCACGCCCGCATCGAGGACATGGATCTGGCGGGGATCCAAGCGTCGGTGTGCTTCCCTTCGCTGATAGCCGGCTTCTCGGGTGCAGTCTTCTCTCGCTCCAAGGACCCCGAGCTCGGACTGGCGTGCGGGCATGCGTGGAACGACTGGCATCTCGAGGTGTGGGCCGGAACGTATCCCGGGCGCATCATCCCCACCCAGATCACCTGGTTGCTCGACCCGGACGTGGCAGCCCGCATGGTGCGCGACAACGCCGAACGAGGGTTCCGGGCATTGAGCTTCCCTGAGTTCCCCGCCAAGCTCGGTCTCCCTTCGTTACACACCGGCCATTGGGATCCTCTACTAGCCGCTTGCGAGGAGACCAGCACGGTGGTCTGCCTGCACACCGGGTCCGCGTCGTGGGCGCCGATTCCATCCGACGACCCCCCGTTCGAGTTGCTGCCGACCTTGTTCCCGGGCAACGCCTTCCTGGCATGCGCTGATTGGCTCTGGTCGGGGGTGTGCACGAAGTTCGACGGGCTGAAGATTGCGATGTCGGAGGGAGGTGTCGGCTGGGTGAACATGCTGTCAGACCGCGTCGACTATGTGCTCGACCATTCGGGGGCCGGCATCGAGGGGGGCGCGTGGAAGGACGAATTGAGACCAAGCGAGGTCCTGGCCCGGAACTTCTGGTTCTGTACCATCGACGACCCCAGCACCCTCGATGGCGTGCTCGATCGTGTGGGTCCCGATCACGTAATGCTCGAGGTCGACTACCCCCATGCCGACTCGACGTGGCCCCACACCCAGGCGCT
>DAHUZT010000109.1 GCA_027315005.1 Acidimicrobiaceae bacterium
GCAGGGCGAGCGCGAGATGGCGATGTACAACAAGACGCTCGGCAAGTTCCAGCTCGTGGACCTGCCCCCTGCTCCGCGGGGCGTACCGCAGATCGAGGTGACCTTCGACATCGACGCCAACGGCATCGTGCACGTCTCGGCCAAGGACCGGGCGACCGGTAAGGAGCAGTCGATGACCATCACTGGCCAGTCGTCGCTCGCCAAGGACGACATCGAACGCATGGTGCGTGACGCCGAAGCGCACGCCGAGGACGACCGGAGGCGCAAGGAGGAGGCGGAGGTACGCAACAACGCCGACACCCTCGTCTACCAGACGGAGAAACTCCTGGCCGAACAGGGCGAGAAGTTCGAAGGTGACGAGAAGGGAAAGGTGGAGTCGGCGCTCGTCGCCCTGAAAGAGTCGCTGGCCGGTACCGACGTGGAGGCGATCAAGACCTCGACCGAGACGCTGCTCTCGGCCAGCCAGTCCTTCAGCCAACGGCTCTATGAGGAGGCTTCGAGGGAGTCGGGTGCGGCGTCCGGAGATGGGGTTCCGTCGGAGGACAGTTCGGACGACGAGGTCGTCGATGCCGAGATCGTCGACGACAAGGAGTGAGCGCCGATGATCGCGGGACACCAAGCGGGTACGTTCGGTCAAGACGACGATGCTCGGGGTGATCCGGCCTCGGAATCGTCTGGGATCGCGGAAGCCGACCGGCCTGATCACACTGCGGACGGCGAGGTGACCGGCGCAGTTGCCGGTGCCGAAGCCGGAGCCGGTACCGAGGGTTCATCCGGCTCGGCGAGCGAGCACGACCGCGCCGAGCACGACCGCGCCGAACCCGAGGACGCCGAGCACGAGGACACCGAGCACGAACCGGTGGACCGGTTGGCCGAGGCCCTGGTCCAGCGGGACGAGTATCTCGACGCCCTTCGCCGGCTCCAGGCCGAGTTCGAGAACTACAAGAAGCGGGTGGCCAAGCAGCAGGGCGACCAGATTGCCCGCGCCGCGGTCGCACTGGTGGAGAAGGTCCTGCCCGTGCTCGATACGTTGGACATGGCGACCGAACACCAGGGGGATCCCGGGTCCACCGACGGCCAGGCGCTGGTCGCGGTCGCCGGCCAGCTCCGCGACGTGCTGGCCAAAGAGGGCCTCGAACGTATCGACCCGCTCGGTGAGGCATTCGACCCGAACACCCACGATGCGGTCGGCCACGTGCCGGCCGGGGCCGAGGACGACTCCGAAGCCGGCGGAGGGGATGATGCAGCCGGGGACTCGGGGGGCGATGCCGCCGACGCGGTCGACCATGAACCGGTGGTGGCCCAGGTCATGCGCGCCGGCTATCGCTGGCGAGGGACGGTGGTCCGGCCGGCGATGGTGACCGTGCGGGGCTGACGGACCAGGGACGGACGAGGAGGGACGAGATGGCTCCCCAGCGCGAATGGTTCGAACACGACTACTACAAGACGCTCGGAGTGTCGCAGACGGCGACGGCCAAGGAGATCACCAGCGCATACCGCAAGCTGGCCAAGCAGCACCATCCTGATAGTAACCCGGGCCACGAAGAGACGTTCAAGGAGATCTCCGCGGCATACGACGTGCTGGGGGATGCCGAACGCCGCAAGGAGTACGACCAGGTGCGGGCCATGGGACCGGCTGCTGCTCAGGGATTTCCCGGGGGGTTCGGCGGTGGGGGGACGACCTTCCGGGTCGAGGACATGGGGGACCTGGGCGACTTGTTCGGTGGTTTGTTCGGTCGGGGGCGCCGGGGCGGAGCCGGTGGTGGCCCCCAACGCGGAGCGGACATCGAGGCCGAGCTCCACCTGTCCTTCGAGGACGCCGTGAAGGGGATCACCACCTCGGTCAACGTTCGCACCGAGGCCCGCTGCCGTACCTGTCTCGGCAGTGGATCCGCTCCGGGGACCAAGCCGGTCACCTGTCCCACCTGCAGCGGGACGGGTACCCTCCAGGACAATCAAGGTCTCTTCTCCTTGAGTCAGATCTGTCCGCAGTGCGGGGGAAGGGGCACGATCGTCACCGAACCATGTCCGACCTGCTCCGGATCGGGCGTCGAGCACCGGAACCGGTCGGTCAAGGTACGGATACCGGCCGGCGTGGAGGACGGTCAACGCATCCGGGTCAAGGGCCGGGGATCGGTGGGTCGCGGGAACGCCCCGAGCGGTGATCTCTACGTGATCGTGCGGGTGGACCATCACGGGGTATTCGGTCGGCGCGGCCGGAACCTCACCCTCACCGTGCCGATCTCCTTCCCCGAGGCCGCTCTCGGGACCACCCTCACCGTACCCACGCTCACCGAACCCGTCACGCTCCGGGTCGCTGCGGGTACGCCGTCGGGACGGACCTTCCGGGTGAAGGGCCGCGGAGTCCCGGGGGGTAAGAAGTCGGCCACTGGCGACCTCCTCGTCACCGTCGAGGTCCAGGTCCCCGACAAGCTGAGCGAAAAGCAGCGCTCCGCGGTCGAGGCCCTGGCCAACGTGGTCGACCCGCCGGACCGGATCTCGTCGGACGCGTGAGGAGGGATCGATGATGCCTGATGAAGCCCGCACCAGGGCGGTGTATGTGATCTCGGTCGCAGCGGAGCTGACCGGTGTCCATCCTCAGACCCTCCGGGTCTACGAGCGACGTGGCCTGCTCGACCCGATCCGCACCGAAGGGGGAAGCCGTCGCTTCAGCGAACAAGACCTCGACCGCCTGCGCCACATCCAGGATCTGACGGCGGCCGGTCTCAACCTCGAAGGGGTCCGCCGGGTCATGGAGCTCGAATCCGAGATCGCCCGGCTCCATCACGAGCTGGACACGGCCCGGACCGAAGCGCGCGAGGCTCGAGACAGCGTGCATCGCCAGTACCGGCGCGATCTGGTCCCGCTGTCGCAGACACTCGTAGCCCTTCGACCACCCCGCCGGGTACGCCACGGCACAGGAGGTTCCCGATGACGATCTCGCCGGATCGTTGGACGCTCAAGACTCAGGAGGCGTTCGCAGACTCCGTCGAACGGGCCCGCGCGGGCCACCACCCGGAGATCACTCCCGAGCACGTGCTTGCGGCGGTCCTCGGGCAGCCCGAGGGAATCGCAGTCCCCATCCTCGCCCGGGTAGGTCTCGAACCGTCGGTGGTTGCCGCCCGGGTGGCCGCCGACCTGGATCGGATGGCCAAGTCCTTCGGAGGGGAGGAACCAGGGATCAGCCGGTCACTGCGGGAAGTGCTCACCTCCGCTGACCGTCAGCGATCCGAGATGGGTGACGACTACCTGTCGGTCGAGCACCTCATGCTGGCCATGGCTGACCTGATCGGTGCGGAGCGTGACCAGATGCTCGAGGCGCTTCGCTCGGTCCGGGGCAGCCACCGGGTCACTTCCCAGAATCCCGAGGAGACCTTCCAGGCCCTCGAGCGATATGGGCGGGACCTGACCGAGCTCGCCCGTCAGGGGAAGATCGATCCGGTCATCGGCCGCGACGAAGAAGTCCGCCGTGTCATCCAGGTGCTGTCGCGCCGAACGAAGAACAACCCGGTGTTGATCGGAGAACCCGGTGTGGGCAAGACCGCAATTGTCGAGGGTCTGGCCCAGCGCATCGTCGAAGGTGACGTACCCGAGGGCCTGAAGGGGAAGCGCCTGATCGGGCTCGATCTCGGCTCGATGGTCGCCGGGGCCAAATTCCGTGGCGAGTTCGAGGAACGACTGAAGGCCGTGTTGAAGGAGATCACCGACGCTGAAGGCGAGATCGTCACCTTCATCGACGAGCTTCACACCCTGGTGGGGGCGGGAGGCGGCTCCGAAGGCGCGATGGATGCAGGCAACATGGTCAAGCCGATGCTGGCACGGGGTGAGCTCCGGCTGATCGGGGCCACCACCCTCGACGAATATCGCAAGTACATCGAGAAGGACGCGGCACTCGAGCGCCGGTTCCAGCAGGTGTTCGTCCCACCGCCGTCGGTGGAGGGCTGCATCGCCATACTCCGCGGCCTGAAGGAGCGTTACGAAGTCCACCACGGGGTGCGGATCCAGGACGCCGCGCTGGTGGCCGCTGCGGTGCTGTCCGACCGGTACGTCACCGGACGGTTCCTTCCGGACAAAGCCATCGACCTGATGGACGAAGCAGCCAGCCGGCTTCGTATCGAGATCGATTCGATGCCGACCGAGCTCGACGTGGTGAGCCGGCGGATCCGCCAGCTCGAGATCGAGCGCATGGCTCTCGCAAAGGAGACCGATTCCGTTTCAGAAGAGCGCCTTGCCCGACTCGACGAGGAGATGGCCAACCTCAAAGAGGAGTCGTCGGCGATGACCGCCCACTGGCAGGCGGAGAAGGAGGCGATCGCCACCATCCAGTCGCTGAAAGGTGACCTCGAACGGGAGCGGACCGAAGCGGAGCGATTGGCTCGTGAGGGCTCTCTTGCCCAGGCGTCGGAGATCACCTATGGCCGGATCCCCGATCTGGAGCGCCAGGTGGAGGCGGCGACCGCCGCCCTCGACGACCTCCAGAAGGGCCAGCGATTCCTGAAGGAGGAAGTCGACGCCGAGGACGTGGCCGAGGTGGTGAGCCGGGCCACCGGCGTACCGGTCAGCCGCCTGCTCGAGGGTGAGGTCGAAAAGCTCATCCGCATGGAGGAAGCGCTGCACGCCCGTGTCATCGGCCAGGACGAAGCCGTCTCGGCCGTGTCCAATGCCATCCGTCGCAGCCGGGCCGGACTGTCCAATCCCGACCGGCCCATCGGTTCGTTCCTGTTCATGGGGCCGACCGGGGTCGGCAAGACCGAGCTCGCCCGGGCCTTGGCCGAGTTCCTGTTCGACGACGAGCGGGCAATGATCCGGATCGACATGGGTGAGTACACGGAGCGCCACACGGTGTCGCGACTGGTCGGGGCTCCCCCGGGCTACGTGGGCTACGAGGAGGGCGGGCAGCTCACCGAGGCAGTGCGTCGGCGCCCGTATGCAGTGGTGCTCCTCGACGAGCTGGAGAAGGCACATCCCGACGTCTTCAGTATCCTTCTCCAGCTGCTGGAAGACGGACGTCTGACCGACGGACAGGGCCGGACGGTCGACTTCACCAACACCGTGCTGATCATGACCTCGAACATCCCCGGTGAGCCCATCGACCATTTCAAGCCGGAATTCGTCAACCGTATCGACGAGATCGTGCGTTTTCACCGGCTGTCGGAAGCCGACCTCGAACGCATCGTGTCCATCCAACTCTCCGGCTTGCGTGAGCGGCTGGCCGCCCGCCGGCTCTCGCTCGTGGTCACCCCGGAAGCCGAGGCGACCTTGGCCGGTGCAGGATACGACCCCGACTTCGGGGCCCGGCCCCTGCGCCGGGTCATCCAGCGCCGGGTCGAGGACCCCCTCGCCCTCGCCCTGCTCGAAGGCCGTTACCCGGAGGGATCCACCGTCACCGTGGACGTCGCCGACGGGTCGGTCACCCTCGCCTGACCGGTCCGCCGGCCGGCCATCGGCGCCGCCGCCCACGCCTCGACAGTGGACCGATCGGGTACACTGGGCCGTAATCCGCTTTTCGTGACGGAGGAGTGACGCGTGCCGGCAACAGTCGTCGTCGGAACCCAGTGGGGGGATGAGGGCAAGGGCAAGCTCACCGATCTTCTGTCGAAGGAGATGGGGATGGTCGTCCGGTACCAGGGCGGCCACAATGCCGGCCACACCATCGTGGTCGACGGCGAGACCTTCGCCCTCCAGCTGGTGCCGAGCGGGATCCTCTACGACCACATCGTGCCGGTCATCGGCAACGGCGTGGTCGTCGACCCCCTGGTGCTGCTCGAAGAGGTCGACATGCTGGCCAGGAAGAGGATCGATGCAGGACGGTTGGTGGTCAGCGGCAATGCACACCTGATCATGCCGTACCACCACGAGCTCGACCGGTTGACCGAGCGGTATCTCGGAAAGAACGCCCTCGGTACCACCAAGAGGGGGATCGGCCCGGCCTACGCCGACAAGTCCTCCCGGGTCGGGCTCCGGGTGCAAGATCTACTGGACGCCAAGATCTTCCGGCAGAAGCTCGACGTCGTCCTCAAGGAGAAGAACGCGATCCTGGCAAAGGTGTACAACCGCCTGCCTCTTGCGGCCGACGACATCTGCGCGACCTATCTCGATGAGCTGGCCCCCCGCGTTGCGCCCATGGTGGGCGACACCGTTGGGCTCGTTCACGACGCCCTCGGCCGCGGCGAGCACGTTCTCCTGGAAGGGGCGCAGGCCACCTTCCTCGATCTCGATCACGGTACCTATCCGTTCGTCACCTCCTCCAACCCGGTGGCCGGCGGCGCATCGACCGGAGCGGGCGTGGGTCCCCGCTACATCGATCGGGTGATCGGCATTGCCAAGGCCTACGTCACCAGGGTCGGCAGCGGCCCGTTCCCGACCGAGCTCACCCACGAGATCGGTGAGCTCATCGTCGATCGGGGCCACGAATTCGGGACGAACTCGGGCCGGCGGCGGCGTCCCGGTTGGTTCGACGCGGTGATGCTTCGTCAGGCCGTAAGGCTGAACTCGCTCTCGGAGGTGGCGTTGACCAAGCTCGATGTGCTCGACACCTTCGAAACGGTGAAGGTGTGCGTAGCTTACGAAGCCGATGGCGAGGTGTTCCACCATCCGCCCTACCATCAGTCCATTTTCCACCGGGTGACGCCGATCTACGAGGAACTGCCGGGGTGGAACACCGATCTCTCGGGTGCCACAGAGCTCGGCGACCTCCCGCAGGCCGCTCGTGACTACGTTGGCTTCCTGTCCGAGCAGATCGGCGTTCCGGTCCGCCTGGTCGGAGTCGGTCCGGGTCGCGAGCAGTTCGTCCGTTTCGCCGCATGAACCGGCTCGGACGATGACGCCGCCCATCCGCACCGTGTGCGTGGTGGGTTCCGGAGGCCGTGAGCACGCCCTCGCCGTCGCTCTCGGGCGCACCGCCGACGTGGTCGTCACCCCGGGCAACCCCGGCATCGCCGGCGTCACCCCCGAGGGGCACACCCTCTCCAGCGTGGACGTTCCGGCCGAGTCGATCGATGCGGACCTCTTCGTCATCGGTCCCGAGGTGCCGCTGGTCGATGGACTCGCCGACCGCTTACGGGGATCCGGCCGGCTCGTGCTCGGACCGGGTGCCGACGGTGCCCGTCTCGAAGGCTCGAAGGGGTTCATGAAAGCGGTCCTGGCCGAATCGGGCGTGCCCACCGCCCGGTTCGCTGTCTTCAGCGAGATCCAACCGGCGAGGACCTACCTGCAGAGCCTGCCTGGGCCGTGGGTGGTGAAGACCGACGGGCTGGCCGCCGGCAAGGGTGTGCTCGTCACCGAATCCCTGGCCGAAGCCGAAGCCGATCTCGAAGCCAAGCTTTCGGGCCGGGCCTTCGGTCCGGCCGGCCGGCGAGTCGTGGTCGAAGAGGGACTGACCGGCCCGGAATGCTCGCTGCTCGTGCTGTGCGATGGTGAGCGTCTGGTACCCCTGGCGCCGGCCCAGGACGCCAAGCGCCTCGGTGACGGCGATCGAGGCCCCAACACCGGTGGTATGGGGGCCTACTCGCCGGTACCGTTCGTGCCCGACGACGAGGTCGGCACTCTTGCGGACAACGTCGTTGCTCCTCTCGTAGCAACCCTGCGACGGAGGGGGATCGACTATCGGGGGGTGCTCTATGCCGGTCTGATGCTGACCGCGGAGGGGCCCCGGGTCCTCGAATTCAACGTCCGTTTCGGCGACCCGGAAGCCCAGGTGGTCCTGGCACGGATTGAGGGTGACGTCGCCGGGCTGCTCGGTGAGGCCGCTGCCGGATCGCTCGACCGCCTCCCGTCCTATGGGCAGCGGGCGGCGGTATGCGTCGTGCTGGCCGCCGACGGGTACCCGGCGGCGCCCCGGACCGGGGATGTGATCCATGGGCTGGACATCGCCGCACGGTTGGACCACGTCTCGGTCTTCCACTCCGGAACGGCCGCGATCGAGGGGAAGGTTGTGACTGCCGGCGGCCGGGTGCTCTCGGTGACCGCCCTCGGTGACACGGTGGCCGAGGCCCGTGCCCGCGCTTATGCCGGGGTGGAGGCGTTGTCGTGGCCGGGGATGCAGGTCCGCACCGACATCGCCCTACCGATGAGCGGAGGGGATCGAGCCCCCGGCGTCCGCGGGGGCCCGGCTGGGGTGGGGTCCCTGAGGAGCCCGGGAACGTCGAGGGCAACCGGGTGGGTGGGGGTGCCGGCCCGATGATCCCCCGTTACGCACCGAAGGCGATGGCCACGTTGTTCTCCGACGAGGCCCGCTTCGCTCGGTGGCTCGAGGTCGAGCTCCTGGCCACCGAAGCGTGGGCGGAGGTGGGGAAGGTGCCGCCCGAGGCCGCGGCCGCATGCCGCGTCGGGGCACCATCGGTCGACGCCGACTTCGTGAACGCGGTGAACGAGCGTGAGCAGACGACGAACCATGACGTCGCCGCCTTCGTCGACGTGGTCCAGTCGGCCATCGGGCCTCCCCACGGCTCCTGGATCCACTACGGGTTGACCTCGTCAGACGTGGTGGACACCGCCCTGTGCGCCGCGCTCACCCGCGCTTCGGATCTGCTGCTGGAAGCAGGGGCCAGGCTCATCGATGCCCTCCGGGCCCGTGCCGAAGGATCGATCGACGTCCCGGTTGTCGGACGCACACACGGGATGCATGCCGAGCCCACCACCTTCGGGGCCAAGTTCGCGCTTTGGGCCCTCCAGGCCGGTCGGGATCTCGAGCGCCTCCAGGCGGCACGATCCCGGATCGCGGTGGGCAAGCTGTCCGGAGCGGTCGGGACCTACTCGAACATCGATCCCCGGGTCGAGGAACAGGTGTGTCGCTCACTCGGGCTCGTCCCGGTCCCGGCCACCCAGGTGGTCGCCCGCGATCGCCATGCCGAGTATCTCTGGGCCTGTGCTTCGGCCGGTGCCACGATCGAGCTCATCGCAACCGAGGTCCGCCATCTGGCCCGCAGCGAGGTGGGTGAGGCCGAGGAGCCCTTCGCCGCCGATCAGAAGGGGAGCTCGGCGATGCCTCACAAGCGCAATCCGGTCTTGTCCGAGCGCCTGTGCGGCCTTGCCCGCATCCTGCGGGGCTACCTGTCGGCCGGCTTGGAGGACATCGCACTCTGGCACGAACGGGACATCTCGCACAGCTCGGTCGAGCGGGTGGTGCTTCCGGATGCCTCGATGCTGACCCTCTACATGCTGGAGAAGGCCACCGGACTGGTCGAGGGACTGGTGCTCCATCCCGACAGGGCCCGTGCCACCCTGACCGAGGGCAGCTACGGCCTCGTGTTCAGCCAGTCGGTGCTGCTCGCCCTGGTGGACGCCGGACTGACCCGTGATGCGGCCTACCGCATCGTGCAACGTGATGCCCGGTGCGCGTGGTCCGATCGCCGACCGTTTCGTCAGGTCCTCGAGGAGGATCCCGAGATCGACCT
>DAHUZT010000112.1 GCA_027315005.1 Acidimicrobiaceae bacterium
CCATCGCCATATCCAGATCCCGAACATCTGTCTCGGTCAGCCGACGGTACGGGCCGTCGCCGTCCGGACGACAGTAGACGGTGTCCGTACAGTGCCAGCCCTCGCCGCGCAGCACCCGTTTCAGCACCTTGGTCGTGGCGGTCACCGGCAGCTCGGAGGCGATCCGCACGAACCGCGGCGCCCACTTGGTTCCGAGATCGCCCTGGTCGGTAAGGAACGTGGCGAAGCCAATCGGGTCGAATGACGACCCCGGAAGAAGCAAAAGCGCGGCCATCACCTGGTCACCGACCGTCGGGTCGGGCACCGCGTAGACCGAGGCCAGCACCACGTCGGGGTGGCGCTGGAGGATGGCCTCGATCGGGGCGGCGCCGAAGTTCTCGCCATCGACTCGCAACCAGTCGTAGTCGCGCCCGGCGAAGTAGAAGAAGTCGGCCTCGTCGCGGTAGGCGAGGTCACCGGTCCAGTACCAACCGTTCCGCACCCTCGCCCGGTCGGCCTCGTCGTTGTGCCAGTACCCTTCGAAGCCGGCGGCACCGGTCTGGCTCACCAGCTCACCGACTGTCTCCTCGGCGTTCCGCAGACGGCCATACTCGTCGAACCGTGCGCGCGGGCATTCCTCACCGGTCTCCGGGTTGCAGACGAGGGTGCCCGGCAGGGCGCGCCCGAGGGCGCCGCGGGGCGTGTCCGGTGTGCGCTGGATCGCAGCTCCCCCCTCGGTCGATCCGTAAGCGTCGTGGACCCGGCACCCGAACCGTCGGGCGAAGCGGTCGACGTCAGCCTCGGCCGCCTCGTTGCCGAAGGCGCGCTCGAGGGGGTTGTCGGCGTCGTCGGGTTGCTCGGGTGTGGCCAGGATGTACGACAATGGCTTTCCCACGTAGTTGAAGTAGGTCACTCCGAATCGGCGTATGTCGGAGAGGAACAGCGAGGCGCTGAACCTTCTGCGGAGCGCAGCCGTCGCCCCGGCGGCGAGCGCGGGGGCCCATCCGGCCATCAGGGCGTTCGAATGGAAGAGCGGCATGGCCAGATAGCAGACGTCCTCGGCGGTGATGTCGAACAGCTGGGTGACGGTCGTGCCGATACCCGCCAACCGTCCTTGACTGCATCTGCATGCCTTGGGAGCTCCCGAAGTTCCCGAGGTGAAGAGCAACAGGCCGAGGGTCTGCTCGTCGACGACGGCTGAGGTCGGCTCGGGAAGCGCCGCCCCGGCCACCTCATCGAGCAGCGATCGGTAGGCTGTCCCCCGTCCCCGGTCGCTTGCCGGGTCGTCGATCTCCAGGATGCGCCCTGGCGGCAGGGACGGGCCGAGGTCGCGTCCCTCGACCAGAGTTCGGTGGGTGGCATCGGTGACCAGGAGTTGGCACTCGGTGTGGGCGAGGTCGCGGGCGAGCTCGTCGCCCCGGTGGGTGGGGTTCGCACCCACCACGACCGCCCCGACGAGAGCGGCACCCCCCAGCCAGAACAGGTACTCGGGAACGTTCTCGAGCAGGAGGGCGACGTGGAACGGACCGGCCCGGCGCAGCGCAGTGAGAATGGCCGCGCGTTCGGCCTGGGCCTGGACCACCTCAGCGTGGGTCCACGACCGGTCCTCGAAGAGCAGGCCGGGTCGGGTGTCCCCCTCCCGTCTCCGGATGAGTCCTTCGATGGTGGCCACGATCTCCTCTCGACGACGCTCTACCCCGACGGCTGCTCCACCGGCCGGCGCTGTGCCAACCCGAGGCGCTGTGCCCTCTTGAGGCGAGGCCGTCGGTTGGCTCGGCGTCCGACCCGGCGTCCGACCCGGCGTCCGAGAATTCGATCAGGGCAGGTGCGCACTGTGGATAGGCACAAATCTGGAACGCGTTGCAATTTAGCAGACCGACTGCTACCGTCGTCTGGGGTTGGTGCGAACCGAGGTGCCGGCCGGATTGCCGGTCGAGGTGCGAGCCGAGGTGCCGGCCGGATTGCCGGTCGAGGTGCGAACCGAGGTGCCGGCCGGCCGGTGCCCGCCGGCAGTGTCGCAGACCGAGAGGAGTCTCCGTGGAGTTCGGAATCTTCATCAACGGATACCTGCCCGGGTCGGCGGCTCACGACCCGGCCTGCGAGCACAAGATGCTCGAGCGGGAGATCCAGTACGTGGTGGAGGCGGACAAGTACAATTGGAAGTACGCCTGGATCGGTGAGCACCACTCGCTCACCGAGTACAGCCACATGTCCGCCCCCGAGGTGGTGATGGGTTGGCTGGCGCACGCCACCGAGCGCATCCATGTCGGCACAGGCATCATGAACCTTTCGCCGCGGGTGAACCACCCGGTGCGGTCGGCTGAACGCGTGGCCATGCTCGATCACCTGTTCGAAGGGCGGTTCGAGTGGGGGACCGGGCGTGGGGCGGGCAGTCACGAGATCGCCGCCTTCAACATCCTCGACAAGAACTCCACGAAGTCCGAGTGGACCGAGGTCATCCGTGAGATCCCCCGGATGTGGGAAGAGCAGGACTACCGTTTCGACGGGGAGCACTTCACGGTTCCCTACCCGCACAACGTCCTGCCGAAGCCCTACCAGCGCAAGGGTCATCCGCCGATCTGGGTGGGATGTGGCAATCCGGGGACCTTCACCCAGGCAGGCGAGCTGGGCATCGGGGCCATCGCCTTCAATTTCGAACCGGTATACGGCCTGCGTGGCCGCATCGACGCGTACAAGGAAGGCGTGGCCAACTGCACCGAGCCACTCGGTCAGTTCAAGAACGACAACGTGATGATGACCAATGCCGTGATCTGCTTGAACGACCGGAAGAAGGCGCGTCAGGTGGCGCTCCGGCCCGGCCGCGGGTACCTGTACTCGCTGGTGTGCAACTACCACGACACCATCCCCCACGAGGAGGGGGTTCCAGTCTGGCCCGAGCGGCCCCACACCGTTCCCGACGAGCAGATGCTCGACCATCTCATCGAACAGGGGTGGTTGCTGTGTGGTGAGCCCGATGAAGTGGCCGAGCAGGCACTCCGCTACCAGGAGGTGGGCTGCGACCAGCTGGTCTTCGGCCTCCCCTCGGACTCCTTCGAACACGACGAGGTGCTGGAGATGCTCGAGGTGTTCGGCACCAAGGTCATCCCCCAATTCGACACGGACCCGGTCCACTCGACCAGCCGGTACCGGGAGACGGCGACGCCGAAATACCAGCCGTTCAATGGTCCGTTGCCCGAGGTCACCGTCGAGGAGCTCCCCACCAACGCCATGATTCAGCTGGACGGCACCCGCCACTGCTGATGCTCTGATCGGCGGCGGCGGACCTCCTCCACGACCACCGGACCGTCCAGCATCCCCGAACCGGTGGTCGAACGAAGAGACGGCGATCGCGCCTACAACTGGACGCCGCGGCCATATAAGAATGGGGCGCCGCAGGTGTGGGTCGGGCGCACGGTGCCCCGCCGGTGCACTGTCGGACCGGCGTTCGAACTGCGGGTGACTGGGGAGTCGATGTCGAAGGAGCTCGGCAGGACGCTGACGGCGGTGGACGAGAAGCACCGGCTTCCACGGCTGGCTGTCGTCTACGAAGAGGACTCGTGCTCCCCGATGGAACTGTCCCGGACGGCCGGTGGGCGTTGGGAGCCGGTCTTTCTCGTGGGGTCTGCCGATGAGGTTCCCGACGGGGGGTCCTGGTTGCTCCGCCGGATCGGCACCGTCGTCGAGGTGGCCGGCCGAGATCCCTCCGATCTGGCCCGGCTGTTGGAACGTGAGCGGGTGTCGGGTGTGATCGCCTTCTCCGATGGCCAACTCCCCCTGGCCGCGGCCATCAGCCAGGAGCTCGGGCTTCCGGGCAATCCACCCGACGTCGTCGAAGCCCTCACCGACAAGCACGTCCAGCGCCGTCGGCTCCGCCAAGCCGGGCTGCCGGTGCCCGCCAACGCCCGGATCCGGCGCACTGCCACCGCCACCGAGGTGCTCTCGGCCGTGGAGGGTTTCGAGACCCCCTTTGTGGTCAAACCGCGGCGAGGGGACTCGAGCCGGGCGACACTGCTCGTTCCGGACCTCCGGTCACTCGTCGAGCTGGTCGACGCGGACCTATCCCGGCTGCCCGGGCAGGATGATCTGGTGGTCGAGGAGTGGCTGGCCGATGGACCATCCCCGGGTGTCCCGGGACTTGCGAACTACGTGTCGGTGGAGGCGATCGCCCATGGGGGAATGGTGTACCCACTGGCGGTGACCGGCAAGTTCGCTCTGGCCCCGCCCTTCCGCGAGCGGGGCAATTGCCTTCCCCATCCACTGAGCGAGGCGGACACGGTTGCCGTGCTGGACGTCGCCGCCGAGTCGGCTCGAACCTTGGGGGTGCGATCGGGGGCGCTCCACATCGAAGTGAAGCTCACCCCGTCGGGTCCCCGTCTCATCGAGGTGAACGGTCGGGTCGGTGGCGGCGGGATCGATGGACTCTACGAGCGAAGACACGGCCGCTCGCTGAAGGATTGGGCCATCTGCGAAGCGCTCGGGCGGTGCCTCGATCCGCCCGGCGGGGAGCTGGAGGTGGCCGAGGGGCCGTTCGTGTTCCGGTACTTCGTCCAACCCCCGGAGTGGGCCTGCCGGATCGCCTCGGTCGGCAATGTCGATCTGGTGCTCGGTCTGAAGGAGGTCGATGGGGCCACCCTCAACCGGTCAGCCGGCCAGTCCGTCGATTGGCGCCTGGGAAGCCAGGAGTACGTCGTCTCCTTCACCGGCGTGGCCGATGGTCTGGCCGAGCTGGGCCAACTGCCTGCCCGGATCGACGAGCTGCTCGACATCCGCTATGACCGTGGGTGAGCGGGACGCTCGGGGACCCGGGGCGTCGCTCGGTCGGGCTCGGTCGGCGGCCATCGCGACCGCGTTTCAGTCGGGGGCGGTTGCCCAGCCGTCCACCACGGCATCGACGGTGGTCACCGTCGAGATGAGCGGGAAGGTGTTGTCGAGCAAGGCGTCGGCGTAGCTGATGGGTATCCCGGCCACGGCGTCGCGGGGGACAACGACCTGGTAGCCGAGATTGACGGCTTCGATGGCCAGCCCCAACACGCCGAGGTTGACCGACACCCCGGTGGCGATCACCGTCCGAACATCGAGGTTCCTGAGCCAGGTGTCGAGCGCGGTCCCGGTGAAGGGCGACACCCCGTGCAGTCTCGACGAGACCAAATCGGACGGCTCCGGCCCCAGCTCGGTCATGAGCTCGGTTGGCGGAGTTCCCGACAGTAGGTGACGGGGGTTGCGGAGCACTGCCGCGACCAACTGGGAATTGACGGTGGTGCCTACCCGGTCGGCTCGGAATTCCGCCGTGCAGTGGACGACTCGGGCTCCGGAACGTCGGGCCGCGCCCAGCAACCGGGCGGTGTTGGCGACCATCCCGTTCTGGCGGGCAGTGTCGGCCAACTGGGGGAACGAGCTCAGATCACCGACGACCCCCCGCTGCACCTCCATGGTAAGCACGGCGCAGTGGCCGGGCTCGAGCAGCCGGGCGATCTCGACGGACACCGATCCCTCGATCAGCCGGCCCGAGGGGTCCGGTCGCCTCCGAGGTCTGTCTCCTCCGGGTAGCGAGCCACCACCTCGGCCGCCCACCGGTAGTCGGGCTTGCCGCTCGGCGAACGGACCATCGACTTCACGACGTGGAGCTGGCGGGGGACCTTGAAGCCGGCGATGCTCTGCCGGCAGTGGGTCTGGATGTCGTCGAGGCTGGGATGCCGGTCCGCACGGGGCTCGATGATCGCCGCCACCCGTTGACCCCAGCGATCGTCCGGAGCCCCGACCACGATGGCGTCGAACACTTCGGGGTGCGAACGGACGGTCGACTCGACCTCCTCGGGAAAGATCTTCTCGCCTCCGGAATTGATGGACACCGAGCCACGACCGAGCAGAGTGATCGACCCATCCTTCTCGATGGTGGCGAAGTCGCCCGGCATCACGTAGCGCCTGCCGTCCACCGTGATGAAGACCTCGGCGGTCTTTTCCGGGTCGTTGTAGTAGCCGACGGGGATGTCGCCGTACCGGGCGATCTTGCCTATGACGCCCGATCCGGGTTCGACGACCCGCAGATGCTCGTCGAACACGACGGTGTTGCCGAGCGCGGACACCGTTGGGCCACTCTTCATGGCGGTGTGACCCTTCCCCATGGTCACCATGCCGTTGTTTCCCGACTCGGAGGATCCGATGGCATCCACGATGACGATGTTCGGAAGGTGGCGGAAGAACTCGTCCTTCACCGGGGCGGAGAAGAGCGCCGCCGACGAGGTGACGGCCAGCAGCGACGAGAGGTCGAAGTCGGCTCCGGGCACGTCCAGCGCCTCGATGAGCGGCTTGCCCATCGCGTCGCCGGTGATCATGATCGAATTCACTTGCTCGGTCTCCACCAGGCGCCAGACCTGTTCGGGCTCGAACTTGGGGACGAGGATGGTCCGGTTGCCGACGAAGCTCTGACCCAGCACCGACCATTGTGTGGCGCCGTGCATGAGAGGTGCGATGGGCAGCAGGGTCACCTGTCCGGCGCGGCCCTTTTCGACGAACTCCTCCGGCCGTTCGACCCTGGTGTTGGTGTGCGGGTCGACCCCACCTCCCAGGGCGTAGAGGACGTCTTCGTGGCGCCAGACGACCCCTTTCGGCATGCCGGTTGTCCCCCCTGTATAGAGGATGTAGTGGTCGTCGCCCGATCTGGGCGCGAACTCGCGCTCGGTTCCTCCCCGCTCCATGGCCTCCTCGTAGGCGATCGCACCGTCGACGAGCGGAGTTCCAGACCCGTCCTCTATGCCGATGAGGAGCCGGAGGTCGGGAAGGTCGGGGAGGAGCCGGGCCACCTGGGGACCGAACTGGGCCTGGTGGACGAGGCCCACCAGATCGGCGTTGTCGAAGAGGTATCGGAGCTCATCGTTCACGTACCGGTAGTTGATGTTGATCCAGACGGCTCGGAGCTTGAAGATGGCCCAGGCCGCCTCGACCCACTCGACGCTGTTCAGCGAGTAGATGCCCACATGGTCGCCCGGACCTACCCCCTCTGAGGCGAGGAAGTGGGCCAGCCGGTTGGCCCTCTGGTCCATTTCGGCGAACGTGCGGCGCTCACCGCAGGCGAGCAGATACTCGCGGTCACCAAAGGCGTCGACCGCCGACTCGAACAGGTCAGCCAGGTTGAACGTCATCGGCGGTCAGTAGAACACGTTTCGATTATCGCGGCAAGCAACGGCGGGAACGGTGCGGAACGGACCACCAACCCGGGATCGCCGATCGGCCGCGGACCACCTACTCGAGGGTGCGCTGCCG
Source organism: Acidimicrobiaceae bacterium (assembly GCA_027315005.1). Taxonomy (GTDB): domain Bacteria; phylum Actinomycetota; class Acidimicrobiia; order Acidimicrobiales; family RAAP-2; genus Bog-756. The sequence goes on from DAHUZT010000112.1 coordinate 7,240, forward strand.
GAAGGAGTTAGCCGGTCCTGGGGAGATGGTGGTCGGCTCCTCCGCCATGTCCTCGCCGGCCGGCGAGGCGAGGGCCCGCCCCACGGTTGCGGCCACACCGGGGCCATCGAGTCCCAGGTTGGACAGAATCCGGTCGATCTTCCCCTGGGCGAGGTACTCGCGCGGGAGCCCGAGCCGGAGCACGCGTGGAGCTCGCGCCGGCTCGCACGAAGCCCGCAGCGCGTCGGCGACGTAGGATCCGGCACCTCCATGTCGGACGCCGTCCTCCACGGTGACCACCAGGCGGTGCCGCGCCGCGTCGTCGAGCATTGCCGGATCGGGCAACGACACTACCCGAACGTCCCAGACGGTGGCGGCGACACCGTCGGTCTCGAGGAGCTCGGATGCCTCCTCTGCCACCGCGAGCATCTTGCCCACGGCGAGGATGCAAACCGAACCGTCCCCATTCCGGGTGCGTCGGGCCCTGAGACCGACTCCGACCGGGGATCCGGGGGGGCGCAACGGCGCCGGCGTGGAGGGGAAGCGGATCATCGAGGGCCCGTCCAGGGCTAGGGCATCGGTCAGCATGGTCTCCACCTCCGCTGCCGACGACGGGGCGAAGACCCACATGCCAGGGATGCTGAGTCCGAGGGCCATATCGAGGACACCGTGGTGGCTCGGACCGTTGTCACCGGTGATGCCCGCCCGGTCGAGCACCAGGACGACAGGCAGGTGGTGGAGACCGATGTCGAGGTTGGCCTGGTCGAAGGCTCGGCTGAAGAAGGTGGAGTAGACGGCCACGACCGGGCGCAGGCCACCCATGGCCATGCCGGCGGCCGCGGTGAGTGCGTGTTGTTCGGCGATGCCCACATCGACGAACCGGTCGGGGAAGCGCGCCTCGAAGGGGAGCAGCCCGGTAGGACCGGGCATGGCCGCGGTGATCGCCACGATCCGCGGGTCGAGCTCGGCCTCACGCAGAAGCGATCGGGTGAACGCGTCGGTGTAGGTGGTGACCGGGAGATCGGAGGTCCGGGTGGGACACAGGGAATCCCCTGGATCGCCTGCTGTCACCTCGTCGATGTGCTCGGGCTCGACCGTCGTGGCATCGGACACCCGACCGGTGCGGTCGGCCGGCGGCCGTCCGACGGGAATGGCCGAGACCTTCACGTCGTGGAGGCGCTGGATGTCGTCCTCCTCGGCCGGTGCGTAGCCCCGGCCCATCTGGGTCACGACGTGCACCACGATCGGCCCGGGCCACTCGGTAGCGTGTGCCAGTGCCTGCTCGACGCCGGCGATGTCGTGCCCGTCGATCGGACCGGCGTAGCGGATGCCCAGCGCCTCGAAGAAGGTGTGGGGAGTGACTACCTCCCGCAGTGCACTGGTGAGACCGTGAACACCCTGGGTGGCGACACCGCCGACACCGGGCAGCTCGCGGAGCAGGTGGCGGATGCGCTGCCGGGCCTGGACGTAGGAGGGGTTGAGGCGCAGGTGGGTCAGGCTGACCGACAGGCGTGAGACGGTTGGGGCGTAGGACCGGCCGTTGTCGTTGAGCACGATCAGCACCCGTCGTCCCGAGTGCCCCAGATTGTTGAGGGCCTCGTAGGCCATCCCGCCGGTCAGGGCGCCATCCCCGACCACCGCCACCACCCGCCGTTCGCTCCCCTGGAGCTCGAAGGCACTGGCCAGCCCGTGGGCATAGCTGAGCGCCGTCGACGCATGGCTGTTCTCGATCCAGTCGTGCTCCGACTCGGCTCGGTTGGGATAGCCCGAAAGTCCGCCGGCCTGGCGCAGCCGGCTGAACGCCTGGCGCCGCCCGGTGAGCAACTTGTGCACGTAGGCCTGATGGCCCGTGTCCCAGAGGAAGACGTCGCGAGGCGAATCGAAGGTCCTGTGCAGCGCAAGGGTCAGCTCGACCACGCCGAGGTTCGATCCGAGGTGCCCACCAGTCGCGGTGACCGAGGCCACGATGAACTCGCGGATCTCGCCGGCCAGGATGTCAAGCTCGGCCGAAGTGAGGTCGGAGAGATCGTGTGGGCTGGCGATTCGTTCGAGGATCATGGGCATGGGCGGGGTGGTCATCACCGCAGTTCGACGCTACACCCACGGTATCAGCGCAGGTGTCCGTGCCCGGTGCGGTTCATCGGCTCGGTCCGGCGGGTGCGCGGCGATGGGAGCCCTCGGTCCGCAGGGGGTTCCGGGTTCCGGCTCGGCGGTCGAACGATGCCGGTCAGGTCAACGGACGTTGGACAGGAAGGTCTCCCGGTCCACCACCACCCGCACCACCTTGCCTGCTGCCACCAGACCAGCGCTCTCGGACACCGAGATGGTGAAGACGAGCCGACGGCCTTCGATCCGGTCGAGCGTGGCGTCGGCCCATACCCGGCTGCCGACGGCCACGGGCACCAGGTGGTCGAACTGGACCCGCTTCGCGACCGAGGTTGCAGTTCCGGGCAACGAACCCTCGATTGCCTTGCAACTGGCCTCTTCGCAAAGGGCCAGCAACCGGGGCGTGGCCAGTACCGGTACGGTGCCGGATCGGAGGGCTTCGGCCGTGTCGGCCTCGGTCACGTCCAGAGCGATGCGTGCGGACAGGCCCGTCGTCGGTGCCACCCCGGTACGATAGGTGATGTCCGGACCGATCGGCCATCTGTCCTGCTCCGGTCTTCTGGGGCGTGCGGCCGTCGAGCCGGCGATGTCGGGCTGGCCTGTCCGTGTCGGGGACGGTGTGACGGCGACCGCGCGTCCGTGTAGGTGACGGTCCGAGGTGATGGAGCGAGGAGGCTCAGGTGATCGATACCCCCGTGCTCGAACGGGTGCTGGCTGCGGCGCTGCGCCACGGCGGCGACTTCGCCGAGGTGTTCGCCGAGGATCGCTCGACTTCATCGGCCCTGCTCGACGACGGGCGGGTGGAGGAGCTCGCGTCGGGCCGCGAGCGGGGGGCGGGTATCCGGGTGGTGTCGGGGGAGACGACCGGTTTTGCCCACACCGCCGATCTGAGCGAGCCGGGACTGCTGCAGGCGGCGGAGGCGGCCTCGGCGGTGGCCCGCTCGGGCTCGGGGGCGACGGTGGTCACCGCCGGCCCGCTCGTCGCTCCGAGCGGCACCCGAGGACCGGTCCGCGGTGCGGAGGCGACCGGGATCGGATCCAAGGCGGACGTCCTCGGCGTCCTGCGGCGGGCCGACGAGGCGGCCAGGGGGTCGGGGGACGCCGTCACCCAGGTCCAGGCGGGCTGCGGCAGCTCGGTCCGCCGGGTCCTCGTGGTCAACTCGGAAGGGCTGCTCGCCGAAGATTCCCAGATCCGCACCCGCTTCTCGGTGTCGTGCGTGGCCACCGGGGATGCCGGTATGCAGACCGGCTTCGAGTCGGCCGCCCGGACCATGGGCTTCGAGCTCTTCGACGAGGTGTCGGTCGAGGAGCTGGCGGGCTTGGCCGCCCGCCGAGCGCTGGCCAAGCTGTCGGCACGGCCCGCGCCGAGCGGAGAGTTGCCGGTGGTGCTGGCCGGCGGCAGCGGCGGCATCCTCTTCCATGAGGCCTGCGGGCACGGACTCGAGGCCGACCACATCGTCAAGGACGCGTCGGTGTACGTGGGAAAGGTGGGCCAGCAGGTGGCGAGTCCGCTGGTCACCCTCATCGACGACGGCACGGTCGGAAGCGAATGGGGCACCTTCGGCGTCAACGACGAGGGACGGCCGGCCGGCCGGAACGTTCTCATCGACCATGGTGTGCTGACCGATTACCTGTGGGACTTCCTCCGGGCCAGGAAGGACGGGCGGGCCTCGTCGGGCAACGGCCGGCGCCAGAGCTACCAGCACCTGCCGATGGTACGGATGACCAACACCTTCCTCTTGCCCGGAGAGGAGGATCCCGACGAGGTGGTGGCTCAGACTCCCCAGGGGGTGTACGTAGCCAAGCTCGGAGGTGGTCAGGTCAATACGACCACAGGGGACTTCGTCTTCGGGACGACCGAGGCCTACCTGATCGAGAACGGTCGGATCACCGCGCCCCTGCGAGATGCCAACCTGATCGGTAACGGTCCAGAGGTCCTGAAGCGCATCGACGCGGTGGGCACCGACTTCGCGATGACACCGGGCACCTGCGGCAAGGACGGACAAAGCGTTCCGGTCGGATGCGGGCAGGCCACGATGCGACTCTTCGGCATCACCATCGGGGGCACCGCGGCATGAGCACGGTGGCCTCGACCGCGACGGGTGATCGGACCCGGTCGGTCGAGTTGATCGCCCTGGCCACCGGGGTTGCCGATCGGGCTCGACCTGGCGAGGAGGTCGAGGTCTATGCAGCCCGCGGCATCGAGACCGACATACGCGCCTACCAGGGCGCGATCGAGTCGCTGACGTCGGCCACGTCGGCCGGAGTCGGCATCCGGTTGGTGGCTGATCACCGTCTCGGGTTCGCCTGGGCCGGATCGCTCGAACCCGAGGTGGTGGCCGAGGCGCTGTCCGAAGCGCGCGACAACGCCGGGTTCGCCACTCCCGACGAGCATGTTCGGCTGGCATCACCGGACGGTGTCATCGCCTCGCCGGTCGATCTGTGGGACGAGGGTCTGGCATCCGTGCCGACTTCGGCCAAGGCCGAGCTCGCCCTGGCCACAGAGACCCGGGCTCGAACGGTGGACGGTCGCATCCGCCAGGTCGATCACGCCGACTACGGGGACGCCATGATCGAGATGGCCGTGGTGTCGACCACGGGTATTCACGTGTCGACCCGCCGTTCTTCGGCCTACCTGAGCGTGGGTGTCATCGCTGGAGATGAAGGAGCCAGCCAAACCGGCTCGGGGTTCAGCGTCAGCCGCGGATTCGAGGGGCTCGACGTCGAACGGGCCTCGGACGAGGCCGCCAGCCGGGCGGTCCGGCTCGTCGGTGCCGGCAAGGGCCCGACGATCCGGACCACTGTGGTGTTCGATCGGCGGGTCGCCTCCACCCTGCTGTCGGTGATCTCGACCGCCCTGTCCGGCGAGTCCGTGGCCAAGGGCCGGTCGTTCTTCGCCGGCCGCATCGGTGAGCTGGTGGGGGACCCGGCAATCACCCTGGTCGACGATCCGACCGATCACCGGGCCTACGGTGCAGCAACCTACGATGCCGAAGGCCTGGCCTGCCGGCGCAACGTGCTCGTCGACCACGGCGTGCTGCGCGGGTTTCTGTTCGACACCATCTCTGGTTCCCGCTCGGGGGTCTCCTCGACCGGCTCGGCGGTGCGGGGGGGATTCTCCGGAACCCCCTCCCCCGGATGCCGGGCCCTGACCCTTGCCCCCGGCGGAGAGGGCTACGACGAAGCGGGGGTCCTGTCCGCGGTGGGCGAGGGGCTCTTCGTCCAGTCGATCACCGGCGTCCACTCCGGGGTCAACCCGATCAGTGGTGATTGCTCGGTGGGGGCCGAAGGGCTGATGGTCCGGGGCGGCGTGCTTGCCGAGCCGGTCCGCGAGTTTACCGTCGCCTCGACCCTGCAGCGGATGCTCCGATCGATGGTCGCCATCGGTGCGGACGTGGAGTGGCTCCCGGGCATCGCCGCCGGCCAGACCCTGGCCGTGGCCGACATGCAGGTCAGCGGGACCTGATCCGCTCCCCGGCCGGGAGTCGGCCCGGTTCATGACCCACCCGATCCGGACCCGACCGATCCGGACCCGACCGGTTCAGGGGCGAGGGCTCGACGCCTCGGTGGCCCGGGTGCATGCGCTGAGGGCGCTCGGCTGGGTGGTGTAGTAGATGGAGCCGTCGATGGCCAAGGCGAGCGGTTGGGTTCCGGGCTGGGGTGGGTTGCCGCCTGTCCACAACGGGGGTGCGGTGAACGACGGGGCCCCTGTCGCACTGGCCGAGCCGGTCGCCGTACCGGACGACGCAGACCCGCCACCGGTGGAACTGGACGAGGAACCGGTGGACACGGACAGCTGGAAGGACTGGATGACGAAGAGGCGGGGGAAGCTGTCGAGCCCATTGACGAAGGCCAGGACCTGGTTGTAGGTGCCGCTGACCGACAAGGTGGTCGGGACTGCCACCACCCCCGCCGGAGTGGTGGAGGACGCCGCCGCCGAGGAACCGCCGGGCGGAGCTGGGCTGCCCGCAATCGAGGTCGCCGGGGAGAACCCACTGAACTTGGTCAAGGAGACGCCGGCCGACGCGGCCAGTGCGTTGAACTGGCTCTCGAAGGAGGACTCCTCGGCGTCCACGTCGGTCGGGGTCTGGACGCTCGGGATCTGGGTGGCGATCTTCTGGAGCTGGGCGCAGCTACTGGTCAGCTTCTGCTGCTCGGTCCTCAGAACGCTGAGCTTGGCCTGGAGTGCGATCTGCTGGTTCTGCAGGCTGGTCTGCTGACTCTGGAGCTTCGAGAGCTTCGAATTCTGCGGGGAGATGACGACTGCCCAGAGGAGGAGCGCGATCACCACCGTGCCGGCCCCGATGAGCAGGGGAGTTCGGTACTGTCGCACTTCGTTCATTTGAGGCTCGCATTCTTGTCGAGGCTGGAGGCGGGCGAGATCGAGATGGCGAAGGGGAACGAGATGGATCCGTCCGGATTGGCCTTGGTGGCCCCCTGTACCGGGTTGGCGAAGAGCTTCGATCCGGCGATGGCATTGATCCATGCAGCGGAGATCGACAGGCTGGGTCCGGGCCCGGTCACCCCGAGTTGGATCGTTCCGATGGCCACCGAGGTGGGGGCCTTGGTTGCACCAGGCGTGGCAGCCGGGCTCGTGGTTGCCGAGGAGCCGGTAGCACTGGTCGAGGTGGAGCTGCCGTTCAGGGACTGGACCTCGGCTCCGGGCGGGGTGATGGTGATCAGCGTGTTGAGGGCCAGCGGCCAGTCGATGGCCGAGGAGAGCACCGAAGCACGCCGTGCCACCCCGGCGTCGTAGGCGTTGTTGGCGGCCACCACCAGGTCGTACTTGGGGATCTGGGCGTTGAGACCCGAGATGTTGCTCTGGAGGGCGGCCACGTTGTTCTCGGCGTTGTGGACCTGGAGGAACTTCCATGCCCCGAAGGCGATGAGGAGGATGAGCACAGCCGCGCAGCCGAAGATGGTCCGTTCCTGGATCTTCTTCAGCCTGGCCCGCTTGACCGCCTCGGGCGGCAACAGGTTGAACTTCTTCACCGAGCTGTCCGGCTCGGGGAGAGCCAGCCCGATCGGCGTGGCCAGGACCGTACCGATCTCCTCCGCATGCTCCTCGGTGAGTGCCAGTTTGCTGACATCGAGGCGCGACAGTGGAGAGACACGTACCACCGGAAGGTGGACCTGAGCTTCGAGCAGGGGTACCAGGCCGTGGAGCGCGGAGCCACCTCCGGTCATGAGGACACGTGAGACGGGCAGGCGTCCGGGGAGAGAGGCGAAGTACTGGATCGAGTTGCGGATCTCTCCGACCAGTTCGTTCATGGTGTTCTGCGTGGCCCGCTCGGCCGTCTGCTGTTGACCGACCAGCTCGCCGATGCGTCGCTTGAGCCCTTCCGCATCGGCCATGGGGACGTCCAGCGCCGCGGCGATGGCGGCTGTGGTCAGGTTGCCGCCCGAACCGATGGTGCGGACGAACTGCGGCCGACCGGACTGGTGGACGACGACGACGGTCAGCCCGGCACCGACCGAGACGATGGCCTCGGGTCGATCGGCTTCCTCTGGTCCACCGATCGCCCGCACAAGAGCCGAGGAGATCAGGTCCACGCCGACCACGGTCAATCCACCCTCTTCGACCGTCTCGATCATTCCGTTGACCAGATCGACATGGGCGGCCGCGACCAGGACTCGACGCATCTTGTCCCCTTCGGGAGACGTGTAGTCGGCGAGCACCTGCGAGGAGAGGATGGTCTGCTCAGGGGGGAAGGGAATGACCTCCTCGGACTGGAACCGGACGGCGCTCTGCACCTCGTCGTCGGGGACGAAGGGGAGGTCGATCTCCCGGGTGATGGCCCGCAGGCCGGCGATGCCGACGATGACCGACGAGCTCGAGAACTGGCCGTTGGTCCACAGTTTCTTGATGGCCTCGGTGACCGGACCCGTATGGTGGATCTCACCTTCGACCAAGGAATCGGGCGGCAGTCCCACCTGGCCGTAGGTGAGCAGCACCGGACGGGCATGGTGGACATCGAGCTCGGCAGCCCGCACTGCGCTGGTGCCGATGTCGAGACCGACTACGAGCTGTGCCATACGTCTGGATCTCCGGTCTTCGTGGGCCGTCGGAGACGACCGTCAACACGTGCCGTTGCCAATCGTGGGCACCGGACCGTACGAGCATCTATCGGACCGAACTACCGACACCTTGAGATGGTCGGAGAAGGGAAACCCTTCCGCGGACGATCAAAGAAAGTGGGCTGTGGCCAACTGACCGGTCTGGAGGATCCCGGCCTTCTCCAGCAGCACTTTGAGGTCGTGCGGATTCGACGCCGCACCCATTGCTTCGGCGATGGTGATGGTGCTGTCGCCCACCAGCTTGGTCAGCGACTGATCGAAGGTCCGCATCCCGTAGTACTCACCGTCGGACACGATCCCCTCGATGTCACCGGTCAGTGCCGGATCGACGATGGCCTGCTGGATGCGGCCGTTCACCACCATGATCTCGAGAGCCGGCACCCTGGTCTTGCCGTCCGAGGTCGGGATGAGGCGTTGGCAGATGATGCCCTTCAGCGATCCGGCCAGGGTGAAGCGGATCTGGTTCTGCTGGTGCGGCGGGAAGAAGTCGACGATCCGGTTGATCGTCTCTGTCGAGTTGATGGTGTGGAGGGTCGAGAACACGAGGTGCCCGGTCTCCGCCGCGGAGAGAGCAGCCGAAACGGTCTCGATGTCGCGCATCTCTCCGACCAGGATGACGTCCGGGTCCTGCCTCAAGACGACCCGCATGGCACTTGCGAAAGTGTCCGTGTCGAACCCGACCTCGCGCTGGTCGATGGCGGCCAGCTTGTCCGAGTGGAGGTATTCGATCGGATCCTCGATGGTGATCACGTGGCACGAACGGTTGGTGTTGATGTGGTCGACCATGGCGGCCAGGGTGGTCGATTTTCCGGATCCGGTGGGGCCGGTGACCAGGCCAAGTCCCCGCATCTCCGCGGCCAGGCGCTCCACCACCTCGGGCAGCCCGAGCTCTGCAACCGACGAGGCGTTGGGCCTGATCCTGCGCATGGCCAGTGCCACCGAGGACCTCTGGTAGAAGGCATTGACCCGGAAGCGGCCGACCCCGGACATGCTGTAGGCGAAGTCGACCTCGTGGCACTCGTGGAACGTGGTGCGCACCTCGGGCGTCATGATCGATTCGGCCAGCTCGAGCGTCTCCTTCTCGGTGAAAGACGGCTCGTCGGTGAGCGCCCGCAGTGCACCGGCGACGCGCATCCGGGGCGGAGCACCTGCCTTGATGTGCAGGTCCGACCCGTCCATGTCGGCCAGCAGGTTCAGCAATCGGTCGAGATCGGACTTGTCCACGGAGCGCAGTCTACGAGCGGGCGCGCGCAGTTGGCCAGGGTCGCCGAGTGCGGCCGGCAAGGATCACCCAGAGGTGGCCTCCGTCTTCGCGGCGGCGGTCTTCCCCGATCCACTCGATGTCACCGCCGGTTCCTTCGACGCTGGCTTCGACGAACCCCGGTCGCCCTTCGCCGGGGGTCCACCGTCGCCGCCGGCGCCCTTGCCACTGCCCGAACCGCCCTCTGCCCCCGATGCGGCCCCGGCCTTGTCCCCGGTGCCATTGCTGCCACCATCGCCGCCGCCGTCTCCGCTGGGCGGCTGCTCCCCGCCGGTTCCGTCGGGAGACTTCGCGGCGGCACCGGTCCGGCTGTCGGTTTTGTAGAAGCCACTTCCCTTGAAGACGATCCCGACGTTCCCGAAGACCTTGCGCACCGGCGATCCACAGGTCGGACAGGCACCGAGGGGCTCGTCGTGGAACGACTGCACGACGTCGAAGGTCTTCTGGCACTCGTCACAGCGGTACTCGTAGGTTGGCACCGGGTCTTCCTCTCGTCCTCTCGGTCCGTCGATCCGATCAGTCGATCGGGGTCGGAAAGCCTGCAACTCGTGCCGCCCATGACCTCGGTGGAAGCGGAGTGAGCCGGAGCTTTCTTGGCAGTCTAGTAGGCAGAGTGCCAAATCCATCTGGGCCCGCCGCCGTCCCGTAGACTTGGGCTCGTGTCCGACGTGGGTGCCCGATGACCGAGCGGAGCCTGAGTCACCTCGACCCGTTCAGCGGTACCCGCATGGTCGACGTCTCTCCCAAGGAGGCGACCCATCGCCGGGCCATTGCCCGGTGCAGGGTGGCCATGAAACCGGAGACGACGGCGAAGGTGGCCAACAATGCCATCACCAAGGGCGACGTGCTCGCCGCCGCACGGGTTGCCGGTATCCAGGCGGCCAAGCGGACCGCCGAGCTGGTACCCATGTGCCACCCGCTGCTGGTGGGGGCGGTTCATGTCGACTTCACCATCGGTGACGACTTCGTCGGGGTCGAAACCAAGGTCGAAGCGGTCGACCGGACCGGCGTGGAGATGGAGGCGATGACCGCGTGTGCCATCGCCGCCCTCACCGTGTACGACATGTGCAAGACCACCGACCGGACGATGAGCATCGGTCAGCTCATGCTGTGGGAGAAGACCGGTGGGAGCTCTGGGACGTGGAAGCGCGACCCGCCCATGTGAGGATGCTCGGCACGTCGCCGGCGTCCGAACCCCCTCGCAGCGAACGGCGTCGTGAAGCGGACGGCCAGGAACGGACCGGCTAGGAACGGACGGCGGAGCGCAGCTCGCGCAACGACAGTTCAGAGGTTGCTTCACCGCCACACTGACTGCAGTGATCGACGTGACGCCAGCTTCTGAGCAAGCGGGTCCCCTCCGGGTTGAGCAGCACCACGAATGACTCCGACAGTGGATCGATCTCGACGCCGTAGCAGGGCTGCCACTCGGTGGAGGCCGGGGACGTGTGGGGGTTCGCCCCTTTCACCAGCCGCCGGAACCGCGAGTGCTCCATGTCGATGATCCATGTGCTGTGGCACGATTCGATGACGATCTCTTCCACACCGTCATCATCGCACGGATGGATGGCACCGGCGGCGGGTTTTCCATGTCGGTTGAGTGACAGTCGTCGATCCGAGACCACGGGTCCCACGGGCAGGTCACGAAGGTTATCGCTGTTCAGGGCCGAATCGTCTCCGATTCAGGAGCAATTGGGTCCGCACGCGACGCTTTCCGTGGAGGTGATCGAGACCTCGACCGAGGTACCCTGGCCCGGGTTCGAGTCGATGACCAGGTCCGCTCCGATGAGGTTGGCCCGCTCGCTCATGCCGAGCATGCCGAGGGTCCGACCGGTCACCGCGGAGGCTCCGGAGGCGATGTCGAACCCTTCTCCGTCGTCATCGACCCTGAGCCGGACACACGGGTCCGAGAAGTCCAAACTCACCGACGCTCGACGAGCGTTCGAATGTCGCTCCACGTTGGAGAGGGCCTCCTGAGTGATGCGGAAGAGGGTCAGCTCGGCCACCGGCGACAAGCGTCGCTCGGTGCCACCCACGTCGAATGAGGTCTCGATCCGGCATCGTGCACCGAGGTCGGCGAGCAGCTGGTTGACCGAGGCCACGAGGCCCAGGTCATCGAGGATCGACGGTCGTAGTCCTCGGGCGATGGAGCGCAATTCCGCCACGGTGTCCTCGACCGTCACGCGCAGATCGGAGAGTGTCGGCGTGTCTGGCGCACGCGTCGCGTCGGCCGCCTCTGGCATGCGCCACGTGTCCACACGGGAGTCGACTTCGACCGAGTCGAGTTGCCGACAGAGGTGGATCAGCGCCTGGACCGGCCCGTCGTGGAGCTCCTGGGCGATGCGTCTGCGCTCCTCCTCCTGACCGGTCACCACACGTGCCGCGTAGGCCTCGACGCGGTCGCGGCGGCGGGTTTCGGCGGTGACGTCCTCGAAGACCACCTGGACCGAGCCGTCACTGCCGAAAGGAGTGACGGCCGGCCTGAACAGTCCCGGCTGCCCGGCGACGTCGACGGTGATCGGTCGGACGACCTCGGACTGGGCGGTGATCGGATCGTGCCGGCCGGATTCCCTGGACAGCGTGTCGACCAGTTCGCTCAACACCTCGGCCGCGGCCTCGGGACCGATCATGTCGACCAGGCGCACCGCTCGGTGATCCTCCACCTCGCGGGGGCGGTGTCGATGATCTGGCGACTCAGGCGGCGATCGGAACAGGCCTCGGGCGGAGCTGTTGGCCTCGATGACGCTGCCATTGCCATCGACGATGAGGATGGGCGCCTGATTGGTGTCGAAAAGATCGCGGTAGCGGGCCTCGGCGTTGAGATGGGCCTCGTGTGCGGCCTGGGCCACCCGGCGTGCCGTCGTGTCGTTGGAGATGCGTTGTCCGACCAGCGAGCCGAGTGAGGCGAGGAGGATGATCTGCACCGCCTCCACCCACGCCGCCGTGTGGTCCCCTGCGTTGCTGAATGAGACGAAGCGGGGAACCGCCAGCAGGCCGATCCATCCAACGGTGACGAGCGCTCCGCCGAGGCCGAAATCGAGCGCCGCCACGGCCACCGGGATCGCGAAGAGAACGAAAGTCGACAGCTCGGTCACTGCAGAGTCGGCCGAAAGGTGGAAGGCAAGGGTGCCCGCCACACTGGCCAGGTCCAAGGCGAGCACCACGAGCTGGAGGAGCCAGAACGTAGAACGCGCCCACGGCGGACGCTCGACCGGACCGAGCCCGGTTGCGCTCATCTCCGCTCTACGCCCTCGGTGCCGACGGAGTCCCTGATGAACAGGCCGCCGGCCAGGGCCACATGCACCAGTTCGGTCCGTGAACTGGTGCCGAGCTTCTCGAAGACATGGTTGAGATGACCCTCCACGGTCCGGGGACTGATGCCCAGGCGGTGGGCGATCGCCTTGTTGGACATCCCTCGTGCCACCATGCGGACGACTTCGGACTCCCGGGTGGTGAGCGAGGACCGGTTGGCATCGGGCAAGGCCTCGGCGGCCGGCGGCCGACCCAGGTCACGGGGCGTGCGGTCGATGACGGGGAAGCCGTCGCATGCCGCCCGGATCGACTCCAGAAGCCTGTGACTCGGGCTCGTCTTCAGCAGGTAACCGGCGACGCCCGCAGCGAGGGCGGCGCGCACATAGTGCTCGTCGTCGTAGGCGCTGAGGATCAGAATGGTCACCGCCTCGTCGTCGTCGGCGATGTGCCGGGCCAGGTCGATGCCGTTCATCCCCGGCAGCCGGATGTCGATCAGGACCACGTCGGGGCGGACCTCCGCGATCAACCGGCGGGCCACTTCACCGTCCGCCGCCTCGCCGACGACGTTGAAGTCGGCGGCCTCCTCGAGAATCCTGCGGGTCCCGGTGCGGAGCAGCTCGTGATCGTCCACGATGACCACCCGGCACCGCCGTGCTAGCTCGCCACCGCGGCCCGGCTCGCTCCGAGGGGACGATGCGAGGCCCATCACCCCATGGTACGTGTATCAGGCGCCCGCAACGAGCGATACGGCCATCGCCGCGATCAGTGCCGAGACGAGCGGCGTGGTGAAAACCACAGGAATCTCGGGTGACGACCGGGTGCCGGACCCACCGGCCACTACCCGCCGACGTGCGGTGAGCGCGGTCGCGGTCATGCCGGCGAAGTAGGCGACGATCCAGGTCGCCACCCCGGCGAGTGCCGGTCGGCCACTAAGCCCACCGAACCAGCATGCGGCCAGCAACAGCGCGGTTCTGCCGTGACCCCGGTGATCTTCGCACGTCGGATCAGCGACCCTCAGGACGACGATGGCCACCATCCCCGCCAGCGCTCCGAGCAGTGGCGTCCCGAGCGCCCACCACCGGTGGGTGAGCGCGGCGTCGATGCCGAACAGGACCATCGCCAGCCCGGTGGCGGCTCCGGCGACGCCGAGCGGAGCTCGGTGTCCCTCATACTCGATGAGGGCGACGGCCAGCATGCCGGCGGCAAGCGAGCAGAAGGGTGCAGTGCGGAACGAACCGTGGTTCGCCCAGGTGACGAGGGTGAAGACCACGCCGGTCGCCAGCTCGACCATCGGGTAGCGGGGGGAGACCGCAGCAGAACAGGACCGGCATCTGCCGCGCAGTGCCAGCCAGGAGACGACCGGCACGTTCTCCCACCAGGTCAGCTGTCGTTCACACGACGTGCAGAAGGAACGGGGCCGGGCGATCGACAGCCCGAGGGGGGTCCGGTAGATCACCACGTTGAGGAACGATCCGACGAACAGGCCGAAGACACCGGAGGCGATGACGGTCACCAGCTCGGCGGGTATCCGGCCGGCGGTCATCGGAGCCGATGGCCGGCGCGATGGACAGCGCGCCGTCCGGCGGCGGAGCGCGTCGTTTTGAAGCAGCGGTGGGCTGGAGGTCGACAGATGCCGCCAACCTATCCACCGAGATCACCGTAGACGGTGTTCTGTCACCGGGGGCCACCTGCCGACGAATCCTGGACCGGCTGTTCCGGAGCGTCGGGGACGGAGGATTCGGGGTCAATCTTCACCATTTCCATGCCGATGGAGGGGAGATGACCGACGTCGATGCCATTCGCTGGATGGCCAGCGAGCACGACCTCGAATTCGTCGACCTCGACTCCTACGGCGTGGATCCGGCCGCGGGGGCCATCCTTCCGGCCGAGCTGGCCCGTCGGCTCCACGTGGTGGCCATCAAGCGCAAGTTCGGTACCCCGGTGATCGCAACCTCCGAACCCGACGATCTGGAGGCCGAAGAGGAGGTGCGCGGAGCCATCGGCCGGGACTTCATCTCGGTGGTGGTGTCCCGTGACCAGATCGGGGAGTACCTCGACCAGCTCTTCGGATCCGGCGACCCCGTGGTTGCGCGGCCGGATCCGACGGAGGACCTCTGTCCGCCCGTCGTCGATCCGGAGCGTCCCGGTCAGCCCAATCCGACCGAGGTCTCCCCGCTCGACCTGGTGCCGATCGATCTCTTGGTAGTCGAAGAGGCCGGCAGCGCAGAGGCCGCCGCGGCCAACGGGCGCCACCGTCTGAACGGTGACCTGGACGCGTGCGATCCCGGGGTCGACGGCCACGGATCGACCCGGTCGCAAGAGGGCATCCCGGAACCGTCGGAGAGCGATCACGGACCGCCCCAGCTCGACGTGAACCCGTGGGAATGGCCCGCCGAGCACCAGGACCTTGGCCCGAACGCCCGCCCGGGTGTCGAGGCCGCCAGGGACGAGGACGAGATCGACGAGGCGAAAGAGATCGACGACGAGTCAGAGATCGACGAGGTCACCATGATGGGAGAGGACACCCTGGTCGACGGTGATCTGTGGGACGCGGGGCGACCCGGTTCGGCGGTCGGGCTCCCGACCGACGTGGGCGACATGTCCTGGTCCGGGGACGGATCCGTCTCGGACGCCGAACTGCCTGAGGGCGCCTCGGTGGCGGAGGACACCGAGGTCCAGGCTGCACCACCGGAGGTGGAGATGGTCGAACCCGTGACGGGGGAGGGAGCCGATCCGGCCGAATGGCCGACCTTCGAGGCCCCTTCCCTCGGTTCGGCCGTGCCCGGGCCTGACCTGTCCGAACCCGGCACGTCCGAAACCGGCACGTCCGAAACCGGCTCGTCTCCGTCGTCTGCGAGTGCGGAGGACCTCGCCGCGCTGGCCCGTTCGGTCGAGGGAGTGGTCGGCAGCCGGGCGAGCGACCAGGCCGACGATCCCACCACCTTCACCGCCGATCTGGTCGACGAGGCCGTCGCCACCTATCAGGAGGAGCACCCCGGAAGTGATCGCGATGCGGCGGAGGCGGGGACCACCCACTTTCCTCCATTGGCCAAGGTGCTGGTCGACGGGGGTCGGGTGTCGATCGAGGACATGGAGAGCGTCCTCGAAGAACACAATCGGACCGAGCTGAGCATCGCCCGGATCCTGACGGCCAAGCGACTGGTGACCGAGGCCGATCTGATGTGGGGCATGGCCCACGAGATGGGGCTCGATTTCGTCGACCTCGACCTGGTCGGCGTCGACTATTCCCAGGTCGGAGCCATCCCCGAGGCCACGGCACGGCACCACAACGTCATCGTCATCGGCATCGAGGACGGCATGCCGGTAGTTGCCGCTTCCAATCCCACCGACGTGTTCGCCATGGACGATCTGCGCACCATTATCGGGCGCACCTTCCGGATCGTCGTGGCCACCCGGAGCCAGATCGCGACCTTCATCAGCCGGGCGTTCGATGCCGGCGCCGATGCGGCGGACATGGCGGTCGAAGCGTCCCTCGGCTTCGACGGCAACTTGGAGGGCGACACCGTCGATGACATCCAGTCGGTCACCGAGGAGGCGCCGATCGTCCGGTACGTCAATCTGCTCATCCTCCAGGCCCTGAACGAACGGGCATCGGATGTCCACGTCGAACCGACCAGTACCGAGCTCAGGATCCGCTATCGGATCGACGGGGTCCTCCACGACGTGTCTACCGCTCCCCGATCCATCTCGTCGGCAGTCATCACCCGTCTGAAGGTCATGGCCGACATGAACGTGGCCGAGCACCGGATCCCCCAGGACGGCCGGATCTCGCTCAACGTCGGCAAGAAGGGACTCGATCTGCGCATGGCGACCCTTCCCACCATCCACGGCGAGAAGGTGGTCATGCGGGTGCTCGACAAGTCGAGCGTCGTCCTCGGCTTCGCCGATCTGGGTTTCGACGAGGACCTGCTCAGCACCTACCAGAGCATCTACAGCAAGCCGTACGGGACGATCCTGGTGACCGGGCCGACCGGTTCGGGCAAGTCGACCACCCTCTACACCACGCTGAGCGCCCTCAACTCGCCGGAGAAGAACATCATCACGGTCGAGGACCCGGTCGAGCTCCAGCTGAAGGGGGTGAACCAGGTCCAGCTGAACGCCAAGGCCGGGCTCACCTTCGCCTCGGCCCTGAAGTCGATCCTCCGGGCGGACCCCGACATCGTCCTGGTGGGCGAGATCCGCGACAAGGAGACCGCGGTCATCGCGGTCGAGGCGTCGTTGACCGGGCACCTGGTGTTGGCCACGCTCCATACCAACGACGCCGCATCGACCCCGATGCGCCTGGTCGAGATGGGTCTCGAGCCGTTCCTCGTCACCTCGTCGCTCTCGGGCGTGCTGGCCCAACGTCTGGCTCGGCGCCTGTGCGTGCACTGCAAGGAGCCCTACCAACCCACCGAGGCCGATGTTTCGGCGGCCGGGTGGTCGATGGAGGAGGTGGAGGAGATCGGGGGGATCGCGCAGGTCTACCGATCTGTCGGTTGCTCGGCCTGTTCGAACACCGGATATCGAGGTCGTAAAGCTTTGGCCGAACTGATGCCGATGAGTGAGGAGATCGAACGTTCGATCATCGAAGGAGGATCGGTGGACGACATCCATAGGATCGCGGTCGCCCAGGGAATGGGCACCCTGCGCCAGAGCGGGTTGCGCAAGGCCATCGAGGGCGAGACGACCCTCGAAGAAGTGCTCCGGGTGGTGGCATGAGCAGCGCCGTCGACAGTCCGCACGCAGGGTGGTCGGTTCCGCTGGCCCAGGCACTGGTCCAGGGCGGATACAGCACCGAGGCCGATCTGTCCCCCCTTCTGGCCGAGTCACGGGCCACGGGGCAGGACCTTCCGACCCTCTTGATCGCGCGGGGGATCGCCACTCCCGGTGTGGTCGTCGGGACGCTGGCCCACCTGGCCCAGCTTCCGGCCGTCGACCTGGCGGCCATGACACCGGCACCAGAGGCGCTGACGGCGATGCCCCTCGAGGTGGCCCGGGAGCTCGGAGCGATTCCCCTGCAGTTCGACGGGGACGTCCTTGCCGTGGCGTTCTCCGAGCCGCCGACCGAGGAGGTCCTCGGCGCCCTCGCCGCGCGGATCGGGTACCGGTTGACGCCGGTGCTGGCCGATCCCACGGTGATCGACGCCCACCTGGGATCGTCGGATACTCCGCAATCGTCTCCGCTTCCGCCCCCACCGGCCCCTGCCCCGGAAGCCGGTGGCACCGGGGAGAGGCAGGGCTCACCCGGACAGCGCGAGCCGGCCACGGCCGCCGGGCTCCTGGAGAGCGGCCTGCCCGTCTCGGTCAGCGCCGAGGCGCCGCTCCACATCGACGACCTCCTTCGGTACGCGGTCGCGGTCGGAGCGTCCGACCTGCACCTGTCCGCCGTCCAGCCGGCCTCCATCCGGCTCCACGGTGCGATCCGCCAAATCGAGAACTGCCCGGTTCTCTCCAACGACACCATCAGGGAGATGATCTTCGGGATCCTCCCCGCATCCCAGCGCGAGCGGTTCGAGGAGGAGCACGAGCTGGACACCTCCCACTCGATCGCAGGCGTCGGGCGCTTCCGGTTGAACGTGGCACTGCAGCGCGGGACGGTAACCGCTGCGTTGCGACCCATACCCCACAACATGCCCGACTTCGAGACCCTCGGACTCCCTCCGTCGGTGAAGGAGTTCACCGAGCTCCGGCGGGGTCTGGTCCTCCTGACCGGACCGACCGGCTCGGGGAAGTCGACCACGCTGGCGTCATTGATCGACATCATCAACTCGACCAAGCCCCTCCACATCGTGACCGTCGAGGATCCCATCGAGTTCCTCCACGAGCACAAGCGGTCGATCATCACCCAGCGGGAGATCGGCGAGGACACCGCCTCGTTCGCCGAGGCGCTCCGGCGGGTGCTCCGCCAGGACCCGGACGTCATCCTGGTCGGCGAGCTCCGCGACCTGGAGACCATCTCGACGGCACTGACCGCGGCCGAGACCGGTCACCTGGTGTTCGCCACACTCCACACCCAGGACGCCCCACAGACCGTCGACCGGATCATCGACGTGTTCCCCACCAACCAGCAGGAGCAGATCCGGGTGATGCTGGCCGCCACGCTCGAAGGAGTCGTCACCCAGCAGCTCCTGGTCAACTCCGACGGCACCGGCCGACTGGTCTGCGCCGAGGTGCTCGTGTGCACATCGGCTATCCGAAACCTCATCCGTCAGAACAAGACCTACCAGATCTACTCACTGATGCAGGTGGGTGGATCGTTCGGGATGCAGACCATGGACCAGGGACTTGCCCGGATGGTGAAGGAAGGGAAGATCACCGAGAGCCTGGCCTACGACCGCTCCTCCAATGAGGAGGACCTGCGGAACCATCTCAACCACTGAACGACCGTCCATCCATAGAGCAACGAAGTGGGGCACCGTGGCACTGACATTTGACTACAAGGTTCGGGACAGATCGGGAGGTCTCGTCGAGGGGCAGCTCGATGGAGACTCGATGGCCCTGGTCGTCCGGAAGCTGCGCGAGATGGGGTACATGCCCATCTCGGTCACCCCGAAGTCGGCGGTGCACCTGAAGACCGAGATCAAGATCCCCGGGATCTCCGACCGGGTGAAGCTGAAGGAACTGGCCGTCGTCACCCGCCAGCTGTCGACCATGGTCGATTCGGGCCTCTCGGTGGTCCGGTCACTCTCCATTCTCGCAGCACAGGTCGAGAACACCGCCTTCGCACGGGTGCTGTTGGAGGTGCGCACCGACCTCGAGAACGGCTCGTCGCTTTCGGCCGCCTGTGCCAAGCACCCGAAGGTCTTCTCCAACCTGTACTGCACGCTGCTCCAGGCCGGGGAAGTCGGCGGAAACCTGGACGAGGTGTTGAGCAGCCTCGCCTCGACCATCGAGAAGCAGGCGCAGCTCAACCGGACCATCCGATCGGCCATGACCTACCCGGGTGTGGTGCTGACCGTGATGCTCACCATCTTCACCGCCATGATCGTGTTCATCGTCCCGGTGTTCCAGAATCTGTTCCAGTCGCTGGGCGGCAAGCTGCCGCTTCCCACCCGCATCCTGATCAGCATCTCCAAGGTGGTCACCAGCGCGTGGGTGCTGTTGGTGATCGCGGTGATCATCGCCGGCATCATCGGGTTGCGATGGTGGATCGGCACCGACGAGGGCAGGCGCAAGTGGGACCGGTTGATCCTCAGGCCCCCGGTGTTCGGCCCGCTCTTCCACAAGGTGGCCCTGGCCCGGATGACCGGCACCCTGGCCTCGCTGATCAGCTCGGGCGTGCCCATCCTCGAGTCGCTCGACATCTGCGCCTCGACCGCTGGCAACCGCACGGTGGGCGACGTGCTCATCGAGGCGAAGAACGGCGTGCGGGCGGGCCGCCCCCTGGCCGACCCGCTCCGCGAACACGAGGACGTCATTCCGACGCTGGTGGTCCAGATGATCGAGGTCGGCGAGCAGACCGGTGCGCTCGACGCCATGCTCAAAAAGGTGGCGGAGTTCTACGATCAGGAGGTGGAGGTGACGGTCAACAATCTGACCGCCCTGTTGGAGCCGATGCTGACCGTGATCATGGGTATCGGGGTCGGTGCGATGGTCATCTCGCTCTACCTGCCCATGTTCAGCTACGTCACCCTCATCCACAACTGAGCCTGCGCTTGGCACTCGCTCTCCACGGTCCCAGTCGATACAACGCGTCTGGGAATCGTGTTCGAGGCCGGGGAGTGTCCGGAGCCGGCCATCGGCGGTTCGCCAACTCGTGGTGACGCAGCCAGAAAATCGCTCAAGCTGCCTTCTGTCTGCTCCGATACCACCATGGGGCACCGATCCGGGTGTTCTCACATTGATGCATCAATACGAACGAGGAGGCAGCAAATGGTTTCATCTCTGATGGAACGCTTGAACGACAGGCGTGACGGAGCCGAGGACGCTGGCGAGGATGCCGGTTTCACCCTCATCGAGCTCATGGTGGTGCTGTTGATCATGGCCATCCTGTTGGCGATCGCCATCCCGACGTTCCTCGGGGTGACTGGGTCGGCCAACGACCGGGCCGCACAGTCCAACCTGAACACCGCATACACCTCGGCCAAGAACTATTACGAGAGTAATGGGCAGTCGTTCGGAACCTCGACGAGTACAGCTCTAGCCACGAAGGTACAGACGGACGAACCCGGCCTGGGTGTGCAGACTGCTGCCGGTGCCACGGTGACAGCGAATCAAATCGCCTTCCAGCCGAGCACGACCGGCAACGGTCTGGCCATGTACTCCTT
The DNA here is from genome assembly GCA_027315005.1 of Acidimicrobiaceae bacterium. Lineage (GTDB taxonomy): Bacteria > Actinomycetota > Acidimicrobiia > Acidimicrobiales > RAAP-2 > Bog-756. Next base: position 28,183 of record DAHUZT010000112.1, read on the forward strand.
GGCCAAGAAGACCAACGTGTGCTGGTTTATCGTCGACAACACGACGACCATCGCCACGACATTGGCCCCATGGACGACCACCGCCGGAACCGGTGTTCCCGAAAGTCCGGGTGTCTACTATGGGTACGTCACCGGGACATGTGACCCAGCGGGGATCGCAGGTTCCACTCACGTGCAGTCGGGTGGCTTCCCAGCAGCTCCGTAGTCTCCCCTGCGGTCGTATCGAATGTATCGAAGGGTGGGGGGCCATGCCGGCTCCTCACCCTTCGGCGCGCCCGGTGGCGCCTGAACCTCACTGGGCGTCGCCGCGTGACGTAGTGGTCGGCATGTGGTGCACCCCGGTCTGGAACACGGTCGGAGCGTGGAGGTCGAGATGGAACGCCCATCCGACAGCGGTGGCAAACAAGTGTTCGAACGGGTCGCCGACTGGCCGATGCAGTGGCAGCGGGATCGTCGTCTTCCGGAGAATGGAGGTCCCGCATGCGTCGGTTTGAATCGGTGCGAGCGTATTGCGCCTCACCGAGTCGACTAGCTCGGTCGTGCTCCCCTGTGCGACGACGGCACAGCTGCTGCAGTCCGGCAAACTCGTCCTGGTCGGTACGCCGACCTTCGGGAGCCGGAAGGGGCCCTGGCGGGCACCCGGCCCGCGGTGTGGTCTGTGTCGTACCGGCTGTGTCGTACGGCCCGAATCCCCCGGGGCCCGAATCCCCCGGGCCCGAGCCCGCTCAGTTCCCCCGTGCGTTCGCCGCCGCTCCCGTGGTCCGCAGGTGTCTGAGGACCTGATGGTAGGCGCGCCAGGGGCTGTCCTCGGTGTAGGCGATGCTCCGCTCTGCGCAGAACGGCCGGACCAGCTCACGGGCCCGTCGGAGGTTGGCCCGTGGCATGGAGGGGAACAGGTGGTGCTCGATCTGGGTGTCGAGCCCGCCGAAGATGAACCCGGTGAATTTCCGGCCCCGGAGATTGCGCGACGTGACCACCTGGTTGACGAGGAACCCGGACCGGTCGTTTCCGTCGAGGGTGGGCATGCCCACGTAGTTGGTCAGGAAGCAGCCGCCCAGGTAGAAACCGAAGGCGGCCTGGGTGATGCCGATGAACAGAGCAGCCCGGATGGGGGAGAGGAGGAGGAACGGTCCCACGAAGAAGATGACGAAATGGCCGGCCAAGAGGACGGCCTCGGTGACCGCGCCCCCCCTGCGACGGGGGATGTCCCTGACGGCGGCCACGTGCAGGTTGACCGCCTCGAGGAACAGTAGGGGTAACAGGGTCACCACCTGGACGCGGGTGAACCAGCGTCGCAGTCCCCGGCGTCCCTCCACCTGCTCGGGCGTGTAGACGAGGGCTCCCGGGGCGATGTCAGGGTCCTTTCCGGGTTGGTTGGGATGGGCATGGTGCCGGCTGTGCTTGTTCAGCCACCATCCGAAGCTGAAGCCGGTGAGCAGGTTGGCCAGGACCAGACCGATCGCGTCGTTTGTCGGGCGGTGACCGCTCACCTGGCGGTGCCCGGCGTCGTGTCCGATGAAGGCGAGCTGGGCCATGACGAAGGCGAAGCCGACGCCGAGCAGCAGGTCCCACCAGGAGTTGCCCAGGGCGATCACCCCACCTATCAGCGCCAGCAGCGTTGCGACCGTGGCGGTGATCTTGATCGCGTAGTAGCGGTTCCGCTGGGCAAGCAGTCCCGCGTCGCGGACCCGGCGCGACAGCTCCGCGAACTCCGCGCGCCAGTCGGTCGGCTCGGTTGCCACCTGGTCGGCCACTGCGGCCGTCGCAGTCGCGCTGGCCGGGTTTCCCGGGGGAACCAGCCGGTCTTGCATGTCGTCGCTCTCGGACCGTGCCTGCAGGTGGATGGTGTCAGGCGCCGGCCCAGCGAATCAGATCCGATGCCGCAGACCCGTACCCGACCGCTGCTGCACGCTGCCGGCCGGAGACGAGCTCCGTTCGGTCGGGCTGTAGCGTCCGTCGCTGACCCCCGAGGGGTATCGCTTCTCGAGGGGTGCTGCGGACCGGACGCTCCGACCAGTGACACCGCCAGCCTAGGTGACGCGACGTCCGGGCCGACCGCGGGCACCCGGATCATCGGAAAGTCCGGGTTCCGGGGTAGCGGATTCGCGCGATCCTGCGGGCTCCGGCGCCTACAGGGGACCACCCGTGTGCTTGCGGCCGGGCAGGGCCTCACGCGCCGTCCCGAGGGCGGCCAGGGCCTGGGCCACCACCATCCGGGTATCGGACGGCTCGATCACCGCGTCGACGAATCCCCGTTCGGAGGCCTGCCACGGGGTGAGGAACACCGCGGTGTACCGCTCCTGGAGGGCCAGACGCTCCTCGGGCCCAGCCGACCGATGCAGCACCTGCACCGCCCCTTCGGCGCCCATCACCGCGATCTGCGCGCCGGGCCAGGCGAAGCACAGGTCGTTGCCCAGCCCCTTCGAGTCCATCACGATGTATGCCCCGCCGAAGGCCTTCCGCAGGATGACACAGACCCTGGGCACCGTCGCCTCGGCGTAGGCGAAGGCGAGCTCCGCCCCGTGGCGGATCATCCCTCGCCATTCGAGGTCCTTGCCGGGCAGGAAGCCCGGAGTGTCGACCAGGGTGACCAGCGGCAGGTTGAAGGCGTCGCATAGGCGGACGAAGCGGGCTCCCTTCTGCGAGGCTGAGATGTCGATGGTGCCGGCCAGCGCCTGAGGTTGGTTGGCGACGAATCCGACCGGTTGCCCATCCAGCCGCCCGAGTGCGGTCACCAGCTGGGGTGACCAGCGCGTCCACAGCTCGGTGACGGTGTCGCCGTCGGCCACGAGCGAGATCACCCGCCGAACGTCGTAGGAGCTGGTGGTCCGGGCCGGGACGATCGATGCCAGCGCTACCACCGTCCCCTCGGGTGGATCAGCGCACGGCTCGACCGGAGGGAGCTCGTCGGTGTGGGAGGGGAGGAGACCGAGGAGGTCCCCCACGTAGTCCATGGCCTCGTCCACCGCTGCCGACTCGATGGCGCACAGTCCGCTGGCCCGCGCATGCACCACCGACCCGCCGAGCTGGTGGATGTCGATGCGGACGCCGGTGAAGTCCTCGACCATCCCCGGACCCGAGACGTAGGCGAACGCGTCGGAGGTCATGATCACGATATCGGCCATACCGAGCATCAGGGCCGGGCCAGAAATCGCCGGTCCGGTCACCACGGCCACGATGGGCACGATGCCCGAACAGGCCGCGATCTCCTTCGCCGCCCGCCCCCAGCCGTGCAGGGAAGCCACGCCGTCGGACACGTCGGCACCGCTGGAGGAGAGGATCAGGACGAGGGGGATGCGGAGCACACGCGCGGCCGAGGCCGCCTCGCGGATTGTGTCGCCGTCGCGACTCGACAGGGCGCCCCGGCGGTCCGAGGAGACCGACCGCACGACCATGGCGGCCCTCCCGCCCAGCGTTTCAGTCCCTGCCCGGACGGTGCCGGGGACATAGCGGCGGATGACCTGCTCGACCGGAGGATGAAGGGTCACCGTTCAATGGTACGGACCGCGCGAGGCACCTCGGTGCATTTCGGGGCCGGTTCACCTTTGCGGAGCCTGATGGGCACTGCCTCGTCAGCTTAGGTGGCCGGTGGTGCGCTGTCACCCGGAGGCTCGTAGCCGCCGAGCGAATCGATCGAGCCGTGACCACCCGACCGATCCAACCGGTGGGTGCTCCGGTCGGCCGGCTCACCGGTGGGCACCCTCCTTGCGACCTTCCGGCGCTCGGCTCGTTGGAACTGTCGCTCGACGTCCGCCCAGACCAGAGGTTCGTCGGCTCCCAACTCGTCTTTTGTCGCGGTTGCCCGGGACAGCACCACGCCTCCCACCGTGATCAGCACCACCAGCATCGACAGCTTGGACACGAAGCCCGCCACCTGCTGATCGTTGAGCGGTCGGAGCCCGATGGCCTGGTGGGAACGGAGGAAGGTGGCGTAGATGGCATGGCCGGAGAGGATGAAGACGAACGAGAGAAACGCGGGGACCACTGCCTGGACCATCAGGTAGCCGAACCGGACCACCGGTCGCAGCCGGAAGATCCCCGGGATGCGGCCGAGGACGGGGACCCACAGGACGACGCCGGCGGTGAGTACCACCAGGTCGAACAGACCCCGCGCCCAGACCGAGCGGGACTGGGCGGCGACGAAGGGAGCCGCCATCGAACCGACCAAGAGGGTGGTCACGGTGATGATGGCTATCAACGGCCGGCGCAACCAGGTCAGTACGGTGTCGATGATCGCCGGGCGGGTGAGCCGCTCGAGCACGTCGTAGGGCAGGCCGAGGAGCACCAGAGGAGTCGCTGCCAGCACCAGGAGCACCCGCTGGGTCACCAACGCGGTGAGCGACCAATGGGCGGCGAGGTCCCCGACCGGCCAGGTGAGGGCAACCGCCGCCACCGCCCAGCCACCGGCGAAGGCGATCACCTGGCGTCGCGGCCACGAGATGGGCTGCACGCTCCGGCCTGCCAGCCAACGATGTCCGGCGACGACGGCCACGGCCACCGCAACCAGCACCGCCCAGGCGAACGGATGGGGATCGAAGTGGTAGGGCCCGGGATGTCCGCTCACCGTCGCCACCTTGCGCGCCGAGCCCTAGATTGACGTCGATGCCACGACCGGACCGGCTCGAACGGGTGACCGACCTGCTGCTCGTGCTGCTCGATGCACCCCGTCCACTCAGCCTGCGCCAGATCGGGGACCGTGTGCCGGGATATCCCGACGGTCACGGAGCCCGGCGCCAGGCCTTCGAGCGTGACAAGCGGCTGCTCCGTGACGAAGGCGTGCCGGTCGAGGTGGTTCCCATCGGGGGAGAGGACCAGCTCGGGTACCGGATCGACCCCGACCTTTACTACCTCCCCGACCTCGGACTGGAGCCCGGAGAGCAGACGGCGCTCAACTTGGCCGTGGCCGGCGTCCACCTCGCCGAGCCTAGCGGTCGAGCCGCACTGGCCAAGCTGGGCGCCGGAGGCGAACTGGAGCGACGCGACGCCACGGTCCCGCTGGTCGATCTCCGGGGCGGAGAGGGTCTCGAGTCGCTGTCGGGGCTCTTCGAAGCGTCCCGGCTGCGCGCGGCCGTCAGCTTCGGCTACCGCGGTCGCCAGCGCACGGTCGACGTGGCCGGGCTCAGGTTCCGCCAGGGCCACTGGTATCTCGTGGCCTACGAGCGCGATCGTCGGAAGGGACGCACCTTTCGGGTCGATCGCATCGACGGTCCGCTCGAGGTGGGAGGAGCCGGTTCGGCCGAGCTCCCCTCCGACTTCGACGTCGACGAGTGGTTCACCCGCGATCCCTGGCGCTTCGGCGAGGGCGATGCAACCGACGTCGATGTCCGGATCGACGCGGTCGAGGCGGCGCGTGTGGTCGGTGAGCTCGGACCGTCCGCGGTGGTCGAGCGGGCCGAGGACGGATCGGTGGTGGTCCGCCTGCCGGTGACCGACATGCACGCCCTGGTGCTGTGGGTGCTCGATCTCCTGGACCATGCCGAGGTGCTGGGGCCGGCAACTGCCCGGACCGCGGTGGTCGAACGCCTCTCCGGGTTGCTGGGCAGCGGGGGCGGCCGCCGATGAGCGCACCGATGGCGACCGGCGACCGGCTTCGACGCCTGCTGGCAATGTTGACCTGGCTGGCTCAGGTGGGGGAGGCGCCGATCGAGGTGGTGGCGGATCGATTCGGACTGACACCGACCTCGCTGGTGGCCGAGCTCGAGATGGCCGCCTGCTGTGGTGTGCCCCCGTACTCACCGGACCAGCTGATGGAGATCCTGGTGACCGACACCACCGTGGCCACCCGTCCGGGTGTGGCCCTGGCCCGGCCCCGCCGGTTGAGCGCGAGTGAGGGTTTCGCCCTCGCCGTATCGGCCCGGGCCCTGTTGGCGGTCGACGGGAGCGACGAAGGTGGGGATCTGTCGAGGGCGCTCGACAAGCTGGACGAGGCGCTGGGCGGAAAGGCGATCGCGGTCGAGCTGGATGCACCGCCGATGCTCCCGGTGGTCCGCTGGGCCCTCGAAGGGGACCTCCCCCTCACCATCACCTACTACTCCGCCTCGAGTGACCGGCTCGGTGAGCGCCGCATCCGTCCCCGGCGGTTGTTCGCCGCCCAGGGCCACTGGTACGTGGACGCCGAATGCTCGACGGCGGGAGGCCTCCGCCGCTTCCGGATCGATCGGATCACGGCCGCAGAGCCGGCCGCCCCGGGCCAGCAGGACCGGCCACGCGTGCCCGATCCGGCCACGGCCCATGGCGCCGAGGAGGAACGTGCACCGGAAGGAACCGGTCTCGAGGTCTTCGTGCCGGGCCCCGAGAGCGCTCGGGTTCGCCTCTCCGTCCACCCCTCTGCGGCGTGGCTGCTCGAATCGGTTGCCGCGGTCGAGCCTCCGGTCACCATCGCCGGACGGGTGGAGGTCGAGCTCTTCGTCGGCGGCACGGCCTGGTTGGAGCGCCTCCTCCTCCGGTTGGGTCGTCACGCCGTCGTGCTCGATCCCCCCGAATTCAGGATCCTGGCCGCAGAGGCGGCGGCCAGGATCCTGCTCCGCTACCGGTGATCACCCTCCGCTCGTATTCTGAGAGGGTATGCAAAGACATGGAATAGACAGAAAGGTATCCAAACAGTATCCTGGTAGCGGAGGTCGTGTGGTGCTGCGGGTCGGGATCGTTCGTGACGGGGGCTACCGCTACTACGTCGAGGATCTCGTTCCGGGACGGGCCGAGGGTTCGCCGGTCGCCGGGGAGGAACCTGGGAGATGGACGGGCGCGGGCTGCAGCGTCCTCGGGCTGCACGGCACCGTCGAGAGCGCGGCATTGGCCGCACTCCTCGATGGTCGACGTCCGTCGTCGCAGCTACGTCTCCGAGCCCGCCACGGTACCCACTCGGTCGCCGCGTACGACCTGGTGTTCGCCGCTCCGAAGTCGGTGAGCCTGCTCCACCTCCTCGCGCCGAGGGAGATCGCCACCGCGGTGGGCACCAGCCACGCCGTCGCCGTGGCCGACGCCACCGGCTACCTGTCGCGCCGGGCGGTGGGCGTGCGCCGTACCCGTTCGGGCGAGCGGGTGTTCGCGCCCTCGACGGGCGTGACCGCTGCGGAGTTCCTGCATCGCACCAGCCGTTCGCTCGATCCCCATCTCCACACCCATCTGGTCGTGGCCAACGCCACCCAGGGGCTCGACGGGGTGTGGTCGGCGATCGACAGTCGCCGTCTCCACGCCCACCTTCCCGCGATCCAGGCGCTCTATCACGCCCGACTCCGATTGGAGCTCGACCGCCGACTCGGCGCCGCCGTCTCCGCCGACGCGTCCGGCCTGGGAGATGTCCTCGGTGTCGATCCCCGGCTGTGCCGCCTCTTCTCACAGCGCACTGCGGGCGCAGCCGAGCACGACTTCCTCCGAGGTGGTCCCTCGGGTCACCGATCGCGCCTGGCCTTCCTCCTCACCCGCGCACCGAAGGACAGGACGGTCACCGTCGGGGCACTGCAAAAGGGGTGGAAGGACCGGGCGGGCTCGTTCGGATTCGATCTGGGCGAGCTCACTCGGGTAGTGGGGCGGACGCGCCAGGACGCTCGTCCCGGTGCATTCGATCCCGACCGGCTGTTTCGCCACCTCGACGCCGTTGCACGGGGGAACCGCGTCCTCAGCCGCGTCCACATGGTGGCGGGGGTGGCTATGGCCCTGCCGCGGGGCGCCACCTCCGAGCTGGTCGAGCAGGCCGTCGGCATGGTCACCGATCCGGTCGGTCGGGTCGCCGATCTCCACCACGGGCCCGGTGACCACCGGGCCGGGGCGTTGCGACCAGGAGCCCGCTCACCCGGGGAAGGCCGATGGCGGGCCTCCGAGGTCGCTGGCGTCGTCCGTGACCGGGCCCAGGTCCTCGCCTCCTTCATCGACGAGGGCATCGATCGGGAGCGGGGTGGCACGGCCGGTCGACCCTGTCCGCCGCCGAGCCTCGACCTGGCAACCGAACGCCACGCCCGTCGGGGGATGGAGCGAGTGGTCGGGCTCACCGGTCCGGTGCTCGAGTGCTGAGGCGGGCCCGGTCGAGGCCGGAGATGTCTACCGGAACGACCGGTCCGGCTAGCCACCACCTCCGGCTAGCCACCACCTCCGAGCTCGATGGTGTGCCCCTCGTTCCTCGAAGGTCGATGTACCGAGTGTGTGGCATCGAGCTCACGCTCGAGACCGCGCAATGTCCGCCACGGTTCGGCGCTGTGCGCGGGGGTGAGCGGGAACCACCCCGGGCGGTTGCGATGATCGAATGCGACGGCACGACCGGTGACTCCGCGAGCGAGGAGATCGACCGGAAGCCGGCGTTTCCACTGGGTGGAGACGCTCTCTGCGACGTGCGGACGGCCGCCAGTGGCCAGGTCCACCAGTGGTCGGTCGGTGTGGGAGCGGCCCGAGGAAAGCGAACGCAGGGGAATCTCCTCCTCCCCGGCGAGGGACGACAGCGCTTCGAGGGTGGCGACGTCTCCGATCCCCGGCAGCACCACGGTGGTCCCGAACAGGGAGGGGAACCCGTCCGCCCGCGCCCCCCAACGGTGGCGGGCCTGGGAGAGGTCCTGCAGGCAGGCCAGGGTCACCACGCCCTGTCCACCTCCTTCGCTGATCATGGATGGCAGCTCGGGCAGTGGAGCAATGTTCGCCACCTCGTCGAGGGCGAGCAGCACCGGCGGTTCCGCCGGTGCCCCGACGTCCTCGCCGGTCCGCCGGGCCTGGTGCTCATAGGCGGCCTGAGCGACCTCATCGATCAATCCGACGACCAACGGAGCAGCCAGCACCTGGCGGTGGGCTGGAGCCGCCACGTAGATGGTGTCGGAGGAGGCCACGAACTCGGTCGCGCTGAAATTCGGTTGGGAGGTGGCCTGAAGGGCCTGTTCGGACCGGAAACCGGTCAGCGCCCCCGAGGTGGTGGACCAGATGCCACTCAGCTCCCGCTCGTCGGTGGCGACGAGGCCGTCGAGGAGGTTCCTGGCCAGCTCGGTCGATTGCCCGGTCCCAGAGGCCAGGATCTGCTGGGCAGGGAGAGCCTGACGACGATCGACCCAGGTCAGGACGGTGCGCATGTCGGCTCCCTCCAGCGCAGCCGCGTGCAGCAGGGGCGCCAGCAGCGCCTGAGCCCGCTCCGTCCAGTGGGATGCCTCACCGAGCCGTGATCCCGGAGCCCCCACTTCGACCAGTGAGCGCGCCACGGCGAGGGACCGATCCCAGGTTCGGCAGTGTTCGAGCGGGGACCAATGCAGCGCCAGCACACCGCGGGGAGTCCGGACCGATCCGGTCGGATCGAAGAGGAGGCAACGGCCGATGGTCGAGCGAGCATGCCATGTGGCGTCGAGGACATCGGATTTGGTCGACGTCGAAACGACCGGGCCGTTGCTGGCGAGCACATTGGGGATGATCAGCGCGCTGGTCTTTCCGGAGCGCGGTGGACCGAGAACGAGGACCGATTGCTGAGGAAGTGAGAAGTGCCACTCGCCTTCACCCTGACCGAGATAGACGCCGTGACGCGCGCGCTCCGAACGTGCCAGAAGGACTCTGTACGCGTGCGAAGTGGGTTGCCGCGGCCTGTTTGCCAGAATTTCTTTCATGGGGGAGACACCCTCGATTTTGGTCGTTGTCACCTTCTGAACGGGGCGGGTGTGCAAACCCGCGAGAGATCGGCAGAGACCAGTGAAGCGAAATTGTCGTTGATAATCAACATGTTTTTTTTGATCTGAATGATTCGTCGCGCATTTCTGCGCTTCGCGAGACCGATCCGGCAATCAATTCCACGGTCCGCCACTTGATCGCGATCGCGCTCACCTCCACCGGAAGTGCTTGACCTAGCGCGCAAAACGCATTTTGCTGGTAGGAGTTGCGTATCACTGAGGAGACGATCGTGAACAGGTCAGAGCTCGTCGCGACGGTGAGCGAGTCGACGAAGTCGACACGCAGATCCATCGAGAGCGTGGTCGATGTTCTGTTCGGAACGATCATCGCCGAGGTGCGGTCTGGACGGAAGGTCACGGTGGTCGGTTTCGGAACGTTTCATCCGGTCCGCCGAGGTCCCCGTGTCGGTCGCAATCCGCGGACTGGTGCAGTGGTACCGATACCAGCGTCGAAGGCAGTCCGGTTCGCCACCGGTTCGACGTTCAAGTCGGCGTTGAGCTCCAAGGAGGAATTGCCCATGGCAGTGAAGAAGGCAGCAGCCAAACGCACGGTCAAGAAGGCTCCGGCCCGGAAGACCGCGGCTCGGAAGTCGACAGCCAAGAAGGCGGTGAAGAAGGCTCCGGCCCGGAAGACTGCCGCCCGGAAGACTGCCGCCAAACGCACGGTCAAGAAGGCTCCGGCCCGCAAGTCGACGGCCAAGCGGACCGCCAAGAGGGCTCCGGCCCGGAAGAGCGCCGCCCGCAAGTCGACGGCCAAGCGGACCGCCAAGAGGGCTCCGGCCCGGAAGAGCGCCGCCCGGAAGTCGACGGCCAAGCGGACCGCCAAGAGGGCTCCGGCCCGGAAGAGCGCCGCCCGCAAGTCGACGGCGAGGAGGTCACCGGCCACCCGGGTGACCAAGCGCACGGCCAAGCGGCGGTAGGAACACCCCGTCCGCTTCGACACTGAAGCACCAGGCCACCCGCACCCGTAGAGGCTGGAATGCACCTGCGGGTGCGGGTGCACCTGCGAGTTCAGACGTCGTCGATGTGCCGGAATGCCTCACCGGCCGGCAGAGCCGCCAGCCAGCCGTGGTCGGCCAGCTGGTGACGGACCCGACGATCGAATGCTCGCCGGCTGGGGTGGTCGGAATCGTCCGATCCGGTCGGTTCGATGCCCATGGTGGAAGCCATCTGGCTTGTGTGGCAGAGAAGGGCTCTCACCTTGATCGTCTCGAAGCCCCCGACGTCCTCGACGTGATTCGGGAGGTCCGCCTCCCACAACAGCAGCCGATCAGGTCGATGCGGTCGCTCGTCGAGCTCGGTGAGGAAGTGGGGGTCTCGGGCGGCGACCACGGCATCGACGGTGAGGAAACCCGCCGCCCGGTGGTCGGGATGGAGCCGGTAGCGGCGCCAGGGATCGTGGCCGAGGACGACATCGGGTCTCAGGCGACGGATGGCGGCGACGACGGCGCCCCGTTCCCGCGGACCGTTGTCGAGCTCGCCGTCGACCGATCCGAGGAACTCGACTCTGTCCGGTCGGGCGTTGGCGTTCGGGGCAGCCCCGTCGATCACCCGTGCAGCCCGGCGGCATTCGCGCTGTCGGGTGGACACCAGTTCCGACAGGTCGGCGGCCGGATCCCAGCTGCCCTTGGACCCGTCGGTCAACACCAGGTGGTGGACGCGGCATCCGGCCGCCGACCACTTGGCCAGGGTCCCACCGGCTCCGAATTCGATGTCGTCGGGATGCGCCCCCACCGCCAGTGCCACGGTCGGGACGGGTGCGTCCACCGTGATCGCCTCGTCGGTGAGGAGATCACCCACTGCCAGACCACTCGGTCCGGGCCGCGGCCCGGACCGCGGGCGCGTGCGTTGGTCCAGCCCCGAGGGGGGAGTCGGGCACATCACCCCGAGCCCGTCGTGACCACCGGGACGACGTCTTCGGGTACGTCGACGTCCCACGCAAGGTCGGGCCGGTGGAGCACCTGGAACGGGAGGCCGATCCGTTCCGCCTCGAGCTGGTGCCGGGCGAACGAGCCCGGCCCGTAGGAGAAGCGGAAGCCGGCCGACGTGGGCACGGAGATGACGTTGGTCCCGTTTCCGAACCGATCGGGGACCAGGGTGACGGTCGACTCCTCACCCAAACGATCGAGACCGGACGCCCAGGGCAGGTCGGCGTGGGCCACGGTCACCCGGACGACCCCTCCCGCGCGGAGGCGGGTGATGCCTGCTTCCACAGCGCCGTTGAGGCCCCGTCCCGGCTCCCAGATCACCAGTGCACCGCGATCCCGGGCCCAGCTCGCGACCGTGGTGTCATCGCACACCACGGCGACCGGAAGGGGGCGGGCAGCAGCCAGCACCCGGGCGGCCATCGACCGGGCCAGCTCGGCACGCTGGTGCTCGTCCATCGTCGCGCCCAGACGGCCTGTGGCCTGTTCGAAGGCCTTGACCGGTACGAGCACAGCGCGCGGTCCCACATGGAGCACCGGGACGGGCGTCGGGAATTCGAGAGAGGCGTCCGCCACGAGTCCGAGTGTAGGGGCCGCCACCTGAGGGACCCGATGGCGGACGATCGCCTGCTTCGATGCGAGCCGGGCGCCTAGGGTGTCTGCGATGCGCGGCGAGCCGATATCCACGGACCCGCAGCGAGCCGAGGCACTGGCCCGGGTGCGTGCGTTGCTCCTCGATCTGGGCTGCACCGACGACGAGATCGACCGTGCCGTGTCCGATGACGTGCTCGACCTCCTGGTTGTCGACAGGCTGGTCGTGCCGTCCCCCCGACGGCTGACCGAAGAGGACGTCACCGCTCGCACCGGTGTCCCGGTCGAGACGACCCGGCGTCTCAGGCGGGCGCTCGGATTTCTCGATGTCGGTGAGCACGAGGCCTTCTTCACCGAGATGGACGTCGAGGCGGTGCAGCTGTTCCGATCGATGGTCGAGCTCGGACAGGTCGACGAGGACACCGCCGTCCAGATGGCACGGGTCATCGGGTCGTCGATGGCCCGAATCGCCGAAGCGGAGACCTGGCCTGGGACCACACCCATGCTCATGGGCAGCGGTGACAGCGTGCTCGACGCCGACGGGTTCGCCCGGGGGGCCGGCGACTCACTTCCCGCCATGGCACGCTTGCTCGAGTACGTGTGGCGACGGCACCTCCAGGCGGCCTCGAGGAGGGCGATGCTGCTCAGGACCCGGCACGAGGAGGGGATCAGCCCGGTGCAGGCGGTGGGCTTCGCCGACATGGTCGGTTTCACCATGCTCAGCCAGCATCTGGAGGAACAGGAGCTGGCCGCTTTGGTGGCGCGCTTCGAGGTCCTCGCCCACGACACGGTGGTCGGACTGGGGGGCCGGGTGGTGAAGATGATCGGTGATGAGGTCATGTTCACCGTGCAGGACGCGACCCCTGCCGCCGAGATCGGTCTGAGCCTGGCCGAGGCCTACGCGGACGACGACCTGCTCTCCGACGTCCGGGTGGCCCTCGCGATGGGACCGGTGCTCATCCAGGACGGTGACTACTACGGTCCGGTGGTCAACCTGGCCAATCGCCTGGTGGGCATGGCCAAACCCGGGACCGTGCTCATCTCGGACGAGTTCCGCGCCGCGCTGCTCGATGGGGAGGACGCCGCTTCCGGCCTGGACACGCGTGCCCTGCGGGTGAGGACCCTTCGAGACTTCGGTCGCGTACAGGTGTGGAAGCTCACCCGCTCCGGTGCCAACCGGGAGGCGGAGCACGGTCGGGGCTTCCGTTGGGAACGGATCGAATCGGTCCTCCACGATCTGGAGGAGCTGCGGAACCAGGGCCAACAGGCTCTCGCGCGCAACCCCCAGCGTGTCGCCGGCTCGGGCCCGAGAGCGGGCTCAGTCCGGATCGAGGCGGAAGGTGGCGATCCCGAACGCACGCAGGTCGAAGCCGGCCGCGAAGGGGGCGAGGGGACGACCGCCTAGTCCGACCAGCCAGCCCGTTCGATCCGGAACCTCGACGGTGGTGGTTGTCGCGGTCGGGTTGAACACCCGGACCTCGAGGAGCCCACCGCAGCGCCGGACAGCGGACACCTCGGCGCCCCGGATGATGAGGGTGCTGCCCGTCTGGAACCGCGTTCCTCCGCCGGTTGCGGTTCCGACGGCCAGGGGGACCAGGACGTCATCGGCCATGCGGTACGGATCGACGTCACCGGTCGCGAGCGCGTAGGTCGCTCGGATCGGGCCGAGGCACTGGGAACCTTCGAGGGGGATGAGCGGCCCCGCGGGCAGCGGGCGGTTGCTCATGCCGAGGCGGGAGAGCATGCCGGTCGACCGCAGGAGGGTGAGGGCGAGGGTGCCTGCCCGCTGCTCACCGGATGTCGGATCAACGGTGATGTCGACGAGCTCGTACTCGGGCAGGCCGTCGTGGACGACGGTCAGACCTCCGGCCGAGACGAAGCGCCGTGAGGGGAATGTCGGCAGTCCGAGCTCGCCGCTCCGGCCTTCGGCGACCAGTGCGCGCTCGACCACTGCGAAGGCGCACTCCGCACGGGACTGCCGAGCAGGCTCGGGTAACGGCAGGTGCACCCGGAGGCGGTGGTCTCGGCAAACATTGACGAATTGATGATCCACTCTCACCGAGGCCTCCTCGGCCTGGAGCTCGATGGTGGTCGTAATCCGGACGGGCCTCTCCCCGATCCGCGACCGGGTGGTGTCGTCCACCCGGTAGGGCCACGTGTAGTCGGCGATGACCGAGACCCTGGCCCGAACCGGCCCTTCCTCCTCTACCGCGACCTCGACCGCGCCGGGATGGTCCACCGTTACGTCATGGGCCGGCGGCGAGTAGTTGTAGGTGTCGCCGTGATCCCCACCGTCGACCAGCGCTCCGTAGCCGGGTGTCCCGTCCATCGAGAAGGTGCCACTCAGGCGATCGACCGTCACGGTGACCAAGTCATTGGACATCGTGATCGTGCCCTCGGGGTCGTGGTTCACCCGGACCGGGTGGAACAGGGGTGCCGGAGCGAACCGCGACCATCCGAATCCGGGCACCGTCCGCTGCACTGCGAGCACCCGCCGGATGGGGGGTTGGTCGAGATGGAGCCGGACCTCGGACTCCGGTCGAACGGCGAGCCGGGTGAACAGGTCGCGCTTCAGCTCCTCGATGGGGACGTCCCGGCGAGGCCGTGTGCCGATGACCACGGTGAGATCGATCCCCGAAGCGTCCTCGTCGATGGCCACATCGGTGACGTACGTGTCACGATCGACCCTCGAACCCTGGACCAGACCGATGAGGTTGCGCACTGTCTCTGTGCTCATGGTCATCGAATCAGGAAGGGCAAAGCGTTCGGAGAGGACCTGGACACAGGCGCCGGGTGGCTCGTCCCCGGTGACCACGACCTCCACCAGGCCCCCCCGGTCGGCCTGGGTCGGATTGACGACGAAGGTGCCGGCCCCGGTCATCGAGCAGGAGATGGCGTCGATGGCGCGGCGGACGAGACCCTCGCCGATCTGGCGGGCCTCCGCGTAGCGATGGAGCACGGCGTCGACCACCTCGTCGACAGAGCAGGCGCAGATCGAGTCGTGGGCCGCGTTGCGCACCAGCTCGGTCCACGCCAGTTCGAGGTAAGGGGCGGGCCAATTCGCCGCGTCGAGGAAGAGGGCCGACAGCGGCTCGGCCAGCCGTTCGATCATCCGCTCGGTGCGGGCCGCGGCTCGCCTCACATCGAGGCGGTTGGAGCTCACCCCCATCAACATGTTGGCCCGAGCCCCCGAACGGAGTTCACCTCGCCACTCGGGAAGTGCACCGTTCGGTGCGTGCTCGAGATATTCGGGAAGCGAGCAGACGGTGAGCTCGTAGGCCGACTGCATGCGGTTCACCTCGTCGACCACCCGACCGAGCCACGGTTGGGGAGGCAGGTGATCGCTGCCGTTCATCACGAGGAGAGGGTCGTCCGCTCCGAGGAACGGCCCCACTTCTTCGAGGTGGTTGTCCAGCCGGCGGAGGAGCGCCTTGGCGTCGTCGGGAAGGGCCGCACCGTTGCCGTAACCGGCCACCAGGTACTCCGCCCGAACGTCGGATCCGTCGGGCGCTCTCCACCGAAAGGCCGTCCGGTCGACGTCCGAGGGCACTCCTCGCCAGACGACCGCGTGCTCGATCCCGGCCAGCCGAAGGAGCTGGGGCATCTGGGCGATGTGGCCGAACATGTCGGGCAGGTAGCCGACGGCCATTGATCCGCCGAGCTCGTCTGCCCGCCTCAACCCCGATTCGAGGTTCCGGACGATCGTCTCACCGGAGACCAGGAATTCGTCCATCAGGATGGAGAAGGGGCCGATGGACACCCGCCCGCTGGCTCGGAGGTTCTGCAGCCGGCCGACCGCATCGGGCCGGATGGCGAGGTAGTCGTCGACGAGGGCGGTCTGACCGTCGAGGAGGAAGTGCCGGTACGAGCTGTCCCGCTCCATCAGGTCGAGGAGGCCGTCGATCACCTCGACCAACCGCATGCGAAATGCCTGGAATGGTTCGTACCACTCACGGTCCCAGTGGGTGTGAGGGACGATTGCCACCCGGCGGGCGGTCACGACGGAAGCGCTCCGTAATCGGACTCGTAGCGCTCGAGATCCTCGGCGATGCGGTCGACCCGTTTGGCGTTGTCCGCCTCGGTGACCCGTGCGCAACGCTCGGCCCAGACGGCGGCTCCGAGATCGTGGAGCAGTCCGTCCGCACGTCGCTTGGCCTGGACGGCATCCAGCTTTGCCTGGCCTGTGTTGGCCACCTCGGTGGCCTTGGCCAGCCCCGCTTCCGCCGATGCTCTGAGATTGTCTGCCAGTCCCATGGTGTGCTCCCGTCCTGTTCGATGGTGTGATCGGACCGGCCCGGCCTCGGAGCGCTGCCTCGAGGTGTGGCCCGCCCGCCCTACCGGTGTAGCAGACCGGGCCGGACAGGGTTCGTCGAAGTTCGCGGCGGGCCGGCGGGCCGGAGCGGCGCATCATCACCGAGGGGCGCCGGCCCCGATAGGTTGATCCCGGTGAGCCGACTTCGGAAGGACCACCGGCCCGACAGCCAGATCGAATGGTCGCTCCTCGACGAGGGGCTGGGTCCGGTGGCCGCCATGGATGAGGTTGGACGCGGTGCCTGGGCCGGTCCGGTGTCGGTCGGTTTGGTCGTGGCCGCAGCCGGTGTCGAACCTCCCGATGGTGTCCGCGACTCC
Source organism: Acidimicrobiaceae bacterium (assembly GCA_027315005.1). Taxonomy (GTDB): domain Bacteria; phylum Actinomycetota; class Acidimicrobiia; order Acidimicrobiales; family RAAP-2; genus Bog-756. Next base: position 44,957 of record DAHUZT010000112.1, read on the forward strand.
AAGCTCATGACCGAACGCCGGCGGGAGGAGCTCTTCCCGCTGATCGCCTCCTGGTGCGTTGAGTGGTCGGTCGGCCACGCGAGCGCCGGGGAATGCGACACTCTCGGCATGACGGCGGCCCTGCGCCTCGCTTCCCACCGGGCTCTCGCCGGTATCGGCACCGTCCCGGGAACGATCCTTCTCGATGGCGCGCACGACTACGTCAGCCCGTCGGGTGCAGTCGAGGAGCACTCGGCCCGGTCCGCCCGGTCCGGGATTCCGCCGGTCCGCACTGTCGTACGGGGGGACGCAACCAGCGTGTCCATCGCCGCCGCCTCGGTGCTCGCCAAGGTCATCAGGGACCGGCTCATGCGGTCGTGGGCACAGAGCTTCCCGCCCTTCGACTTCGACCGCAACAAGGGATACCCGACCGTGGCCCACCGTCGGGCGCTCGCCGGGCACGGTCTCACCTCGCTGCACCGGCGTTCGTGGTCCTACGTCGACGATCTGGCCTTCCGATGAACGGCGGTCCGACCGTCCCGGGGGGGCGGACGGCGGTCCGTCCGGCCGGACGGACGGACCGCTACTTCGGCGCCGGTTCCTTCGGCAGTCCGAGCACACGCTCGCCGATGATGTTGTGCAGGACCTCGTCCGATCCTCCGGCGATTCGCATCCCTGGCACGCCGAGGACGAACTGCGACCAGGCGTAGGTGCCCCACCGCCCGGTGTCTGCCACCAGGAGGGGACCGAGCATCGAGGAGAGCACGTCGGAGGTCTCGACCATGGTGCGGGTCAACGCCAGCTTGGCCAGCGAGAGCTCCGGTCCGGGCAGTTGGTCGACGGCGACCTTGGCCATGGCCCGCAGGTTGCTGTAGTGGGCCACCCGCTCGTTGATGGTGAGGGAGGCCAGCTTCTGACGGACCAGGGGATCGTCGGCTCGACCCATGGCCCGGGCCATCTGTCGGAGACGGGTGCTTCCGAGGTGGTCGAGGCCGCCTCCGCCGCCACCGATCGCCGCCCGCTCGTTCATCAGGGTGGTGAGGGCCACCGTCCATCCCCCGTTGACGTCGCCCAGCCGATGGCTGTCAGGCACCCGCACGTCGGTGAAGAAGACCTCGTTGAACGAGGCTCCCCCGGTCATCTGGCGGAGCGGACGGACCTCCACCCCCGACGCGTCCATGTCGACCACGAAACCGGTGAGGCCCCGGTGCTTCGGCGCGTCCGGATCGGTACGGCAGATGATCTCCCCGATGTCGGAGACCTGGGCGCCCGACGTCCAAACCTTCTGGCCGGTGATGACCCACTCATCCCCGTCCCGAACCGCCCTGGTCTGGAGGGAGGCCAGGTCCGATCCGGCCGCCGGCTCCGAGAAGAGCTGGCAGGCGACGAGGTCACCCCGATACATCGGCTTCAAATAGGCATGCTTCACTGGTTCGGTGGCATGCGACAGGATGGTGGGGGCCACCATGCCGAGCCCGATGCCGAAGACCGACAGGGACGGGGTCCGGTACCCGGAGGCGACCTTGCGGTAGCGCCGATCGTGCTCCGCGGAGAGGCCGCGGCCTCCGTAGGCCGGAGGACCGGTGATCCATCCGAATCCCGCGTCGAACACCAGCTGGGCCCATGACCGGGCGCGCTCGACATCGGCCCGCTCCTCTTCCGGGGTGCGCTCGGGGAAGAGCCCCACGTCGTCTGTCCCCTTGCCCCAGACGAAGGTCTCCTGCCGGCGACGTTCGGCGTTGGCGTCGAGAAAGGTCCGGGCGCCTGCTTCGAACTCGTCCAACCCCGGGACGGATCCGTCCCCCGGGCGGGTCGCAGTGGTGTCGGTCATCGGTTCGCCCTCTCGTGGTCCTCGGCGGGACGACAGCGTACCCTCTGCTCTCGATCCCCACCTCGGAGGAGCCGGGCGCAACATCCCCCGGGCCCGCCAACGACTAGACCATGCGTGTGGCGTTCTTCCTGGCCGTGATGGCCTCTTTGGTCAACGCGCTGAGCTCGGTCTTCCAGCGCATCGGCGTCCAAAGCGCCCCCGATGAGTCTTCGCTCCGTCTCGAGCTGGTCCGTCACGCCTTGAAGCAACTGGTCTGGTTGGTCGGCTTCGTTCTGATCATCGTCGGTTTCGTGTTGCAGGCGGTGGCCCTCCGATTCGGTACCCTGAGCTCGGTGCAGCCGATCGCCACCACCGAGCTGGTGTTCCTCGTGCTCATCCTTGCGGTCTGGTTCCGCACCCGGCTGACCTGGCGCGAATGGTGTGGTGCACTGGCCGCGGCCGGTGGTCTGGCCGCTTTCCTCGCCGTGGCGGCCCCGGGGGGCGGCAGGACGGTCCCTGGAGCCGCTGCCTGGACCACCGCCTTCATCGTGATCGGTGGCGGTGTCGCCGCCACGACCGTCCTCGGCCTCACCGGTCCCCGCTGGTTCCGGGCCACCATGCTCGGGATCGCAGCCGGGCTGCTGTTCGCCCTGGCCGCGGCATTCACCAAGCAGTTCACCACCCTGGTGACCGAAGGATGGAGCCACGTGTTCACCTCCTGGAGCCCGTACGCCCTGGCCGGCTGCGGCCTCGCCGGCCTGTTCTATGCCCAGAGTGCGCTCCACGCGGGGCCGATCACCGCGTCGCAGGCGATGATCACCATCGTGGATCCGTTGGCCAGCGTCCTCCTCGGCATCTGGCTCTTCCACGACCACCTGGTGATCGGCACCTGGCAGCTTCCGGTCGAACTGGTGGCTGCGGCCGGAGTGGTCCTCGGAGTGGCCCTCCTCGCCGGCTCCCGCCTCGTGGCCGGGACGGAGGAGGACACCGCCGAATCGGACCGGTTGGAGCGGCGGCACCCTCCTGGTTCGGTCACAGAAGGCGACGTCGCCCTCAGCCCGGAGGGTTGAGCACCGAGTCCACCGCTTCGGCCAGCTCGGGATGACGGAACCGGTAGCCCCGCACCCCGAGGACGCCGGGGAGCACCCGCTGCCCGCCGAGGACCAGCTCGTGGGCCATCTCCGATCCGAGGATCAGGCGGAGCGCGCCAGAGGGTACCCGGAGCGCGGTCGGCCGGTGGAGGGTCACGCCGATGGCGGTCGCCAGGTCGGCGTCGGTGGCCGGGTGTGGGGCGGTGGCGTTCACCGGGCCGGAGACCGAGCCGTCGGTGAGGCAGTGGACGATGGCGCCGACCTCGTCCTCCAGCGTGATCCAGCTCCGGTACTGGGCTCCGGATCCGATCCGGCCTCCGAGCCCGAGCCGGAACACCGGAAGCTGGCGCTGAAGCACGCCTCCCGATCCGGAAAGGACGATCCCGGTCCGTAGCAGCACGGTGCGGATCCCGGCGTCGGCGGCCGGTGCGGTGGCCGCTTCCCACTGCCGGCAGACGTCGGCCAGAAAGCCGGATCCCGACGGAGACTCCTCGGTGAGCACCTCGTCCCCCCGAAGCCCGTAGTACCCGACTGCTGACGCGTTGATGAGCACCGGGGGTGCTACGGGCCAGCCTGCAAGCGTCTCGGCGAGGAGGCGGGTCGCCCGGGTCCGACTCTCGACGATCAGTCTCTTGCGCTCCGGCGACCACCGCCGATCGGCGATGCCGACACCAGCCAGGTTGACGACGGCGTCGATGGGACCGACTGCCTCCAACGCCTCCGCATCGATCGTCCCCACTGCCGGATCCCAGCGGATCTGGCCGGCCCCGGCGGTTCCGGTCCGGACCAGGCGCACCACCGGTCCCCGGGTGACCAGGCGTTCGACGAGGGCGGTACCGATGAGCCCGGAGGAGCCGGCGACGAGGACGGTCACGGTGCCACCGCCTCTGTGGACACTCGCTCCCACGCGCTGCGAACGAGAGCGGCGAAGCTGTCCGGATGGGTCAGATGGGCTCCGTGGGACGCCCCCTCGATCTCCACCAGCACGGCGCCGGGAGTCCGATCGGCCAACCACTGCACCGTCTCTCGGTGGCGCGGTGAGGAACACTCCCCTCGGCCGTAGAGGACCGGGATCGAAAGGTCCGAGACGTCGAACGCCGGCCGGTGGCGCGGCAGCGAGTCGAGCTCGCCTTTGAGGGCCGCCCCGTCGGCCCGTCGAGCCTGCTTCGCCGTTTCGGGGAGCCGCTCCCAGGCGGCGTCGCCGACCATGCGTCGGAAGAACCGTTCGGCCACCACACCGGGGTCGACGTCCGGTGGGGAACCGCCACGGTCATCGCGGTCCGGGTTGACGTCGGGTCGCTGCCGTTCGAGCCACGGCAGCGGGGGTTCGTAGGCGGCGACCGAGACCACTGGATCCGGTCCACCGGGTCGGCAGGCGGCCATGAGGGCGAGGACACCGCCCAGGCTGTGACCCACCACTACCGCCGGGCGGCCCCCGATCACCTCGAGGAGGTCCTCGACGTGATCGGTGATGACCCCGGGGGTCTCGCCGTCGCGGCGCGAACGGTGATAGCCCCGCCGGTCGTACGTCACGACAGGGAGGTCGGTCAGGCGTCGCCGTACCCGGGCGAAGCTGGCGGCACGATCGAGCGAACCGTGCACGAGGACCACCACAGGCGTGTCCTTCCCGGAATCGGAGAGGTGCTCGGTGACCGACGGCGGCAGGGTCATAGCCCCGCCAGCCTGCCAGTTCGGCCGTCGAGCCGCCACAGACGGACCTGATCGGGGACGGTGCACCCATTGACAGCTCAGATCGTGCATTGTGGTGGCTCACCGATGCCGAAGAACCAAGGAGAGACAGTGCCCGTAAGCAAGACAGATCTGATCGCCGCGGTCGCCGCCCATACGGGAACGACCTCCACCAACGTCGCCAGCGTGCTGAACGGTCTGGAGGACGTGGTGGTGGCGAACGTGGCCAAGGGGGAGAAGGTCACCATCACCGGCTTTGTGACCTTCGACCGCGCCCAGCGGGCGGCCCGTATGGGCCGAAACCCGCAAACCG
>DAHUZT010000115.1 GCA_027315005.1 Acidimicrobiaceae bacterium
CCACCGTCGTCAACAATCACCGGGCCAAGCTCTTCCTCTCGGGGATCTCGGATCCGCAGACCCTCGAGTACGCCAGCAGGATGATCGGTGAGGAGGAGGTGTCGTCGGCGGCCACCACTGCCGGCGGTTCCGGTGGTCCGACCACGACCCGCTCACCCCTCCTCCGGACGCTGATCCCACCCGACGGGCTCCGCCGGATCGCCGCGGGTGAGGGCGTGCTCGTCTACGGCAGCCTGCCTCCGGCCCGGCTCGAGCTGCGCGCCTGGTTCGACGACCCCACTCTGTCCCAACTGGCCGCCACGGACGACCCGGCCGCCCGGTCAGATCCGGTCAGCTCCGGTCAGGTCCGGTCAGCTCCGAATCGCTCCCCCGATCCGGCGGTCGTACGATCGGCACCTGATGACCTCCTCTCCGCAGCCGACCGATCCGGCGGGCCGACCCGTGTTCGACCCGTTCGACCCGAGCTGGTCGAGTGACCCATTTCCGTTGTACGACGACCTCCGTCATCGGGCGCCGGTCCACCGGAACCACCTGGGGTTCTGGGTGGTGGCCCGACATGACGACTGCCTGGCCATCCTGAGAGACCGTCGGGCCAGCTCGGACAGCCTCAACGTGGCGATCGACCGCATGCCCGAAGGTTTCCGCACTCCGGTGGCCACCGACGACCCGACGGCGCGGGCCATGCTCGAGATGCGCCCCTTCCTGTTCCGCGATCCCCCCGATCACACCCGCCTGCGGTCCCTCGTATCCAAGGCGTTCACCCCGAGGGTGGTGGAAGGACTGCGGATGCGAACCCTGGAGATCGTCGACGAGCTCATCGACACCGTCCTGGAGGCGGGTCAGGTGGACCTCATCGACGCGTTCGCCTATCCCCTGCCCGTCCGGGTGATCTGCGACCTCCTAGGCGTGCCGGTGGAGGATCAGGACCGGTTCAAAGCTTGGTCCCACGTCCTCGCCCGCGGTCTCGACCCCGACTTTCTGCTGACCGAGGAGGTCATCTCCGCCCGCTCAGAAGCCGTGCTGCAGTTCGCCCAGTACTTCTTCGATCTCCTGGCCGAACGCCGGCGTTCTCCGGGAGACGACCTGTTGAGTGGACTGGTGCAGGTGGAGGACGGGGGTACCGTGCTGAGCGAGCCCGAGCTGCTCTCGACCTGCATCCTCTTGCTGGTGGCCGGCCACGAGACCACGGTCAACCTCATCGCCGGTGGAGCGTTGGCGCTGCTCCGACACCCCGACCAGCTCGAGCGGTTCCGGACTGATCCGACGGTCGTCCGAACCGGGGTGGAGGAGATGCTGCGCTACGTGTCGCCCGTGCAGCTGACCGGAAGGGCTCTGACCGAGGATCTCGCCGTCGGCGGCGTGCACCTCGAAGCCGGCGACTTCGTCATGGTGCTGCTCGCGTCGGGCAACCACGACCCCGACCAGTTCGACGATCCGGAGCGCTTCGACCTGACCCGCACGCCCAACAACCATCTCGGGTTCGGGTTCGGGATCCATCACTGCCTGGGGGCCCCGCTGGCCCGGATGGAGACCCAGGTCGCTCTTTCCAGGCTGGTCGAGCGATCGCCCGACCTGACACTCGTCGGCGACAGCGTGACCTACAAGCACAACGTAGTCCTGCGGGGGCTGGAGGCCCTCCCCGTCTCTGTACGCCGTTGAGCGCCGGACCCACGACGCAGACGATCGGCTCCCCCAAAGCGGGCGGTCGACCCTCACCTGGCTCCGGCCGAGGAGCGAGAGCGTCGAAGGAGAGGGTCGAGAAGGTTCGAGCATGCCGGTCCCGGGTGGCGCCGGAACCCGCCGTCCTCGCAGGCGGTACCGGGTCGGACCGCTCAGACCAGGGACGCCGGGGCGACCAGCGGCCACGGCCGCTGGCGTTCGGCCGCCAGCGCCAGTTCGAGGAGGAGCTGCTCCTCGTGGTGGCGGCCGATGACCTGGAGTCCCACCGGGAGCCCGTCGACGGCGCCAGCGGGGATGGAGACGGCCGGATGTCCGGTGAGGTTGGCCGGAATGGTGAGGGCCCCGTTGTTACCGATCGCCTTGTTCAAGCCGTATGCGGAGATGAGGTCGAGGCCGCCCACCGTCGTGGGCATGGGGCCGGTGGCGGCGAAGGCCACGTCAGGGTTGGTTGCGGCGAACACGAAGTCGGTCTGTTCGAAGAGATCGGCCATGCGTTCGTTGACCTCGATCCGGAACATCTCGGTCGCGCCCGCCGTGGTCACGTCGAGATTGTGGCTGGCGAGGTTCATCCCGAGCTGGATCTCGGGAGTGAGGTCGTCGTTGCAGCCCGGATACCGATCACCCAGGGTGCCGGCCAGACCGACGAGATTCGACATCGCCCATTCCAGCCCGCCCTGGGGGAGATCGACCACCACGTCGACCCGCCGTAGCCCGGCGGCGGCGATCAGCGACTCGGCCGCCTCGGTGATCACGCTCACCACGTCGGGGGCGACGATGGCCCCCCCGAGATCGACGGACACCACCGCCCGCTTGCCACTGAGGTCGAAGGAGCCGAGCGCCGCCTCCCAACCCGTCACCCTCGGAAGGCTCAACGTGTCACGGGGGTCGAAGCCGTTGCACACGTCGAACCACCGAGCGGTGTCCCGTACCGACCTGGACAGGCAGCCAACCGTGACGGTGAGGGGTGGTTGGAGGGTCTTGGGGCCCTTGGGGATCCGGCCGAACGTCGATTTCAGCCCGAACAGACCGGTGAACCCGGCCGGGATGCGGATCGAGCCCCCGCCGTCGCTGCCGCTGGCCAACGGTACGAGACCACCGGACACCGCCGCCGCCGAGCCTCCCGACGAACCGCCCGGGGTCCGGTCGGAACGCCAGGGGCTCCTCGTGGTGCCGTGCAGCTTGGAGTTGGTGCAGTTGATGCCACCGAACTCGGACGCGGTGGTCTGCCCGACCGGTATGGCGCCCGCCGCCCTGAGCCTGGTCACCTGGGTCGAGTCGTAGTCCGCCACCCGGTCCTGGAAGACCAACGAGGCCTCGGTGTAGGGCCATCCAGCGACCGGTTCGAGCTCCTTGATTCCCACCGGAAGACCTCCGAAGGGGAGCGAGACGTCAGCGGTGGCGGCCTCCAGGCGTGCCGACTCGGGATCGATGTGGCAGAAGGCGTTGAGCGCGGAGCCCTCGATGGCGGAGAGCGACGCCTCGACGGCCTCGGTCGGGGTGATGGTTCCCTGGCGGAACGCGTCGACGAGTGAGCAGGCATCTCCGGTCCATCGCTCGCTGGTCACGGGACAGACGCTAGCAACGATGGTCCGGGGCAGTGGGTTCGAAGGCCGGTTCCGATGGCACCGCCGGTCGGCCTAGCGTGTTCCCATGTCCAAGGAAGAGTTCGATCCGACCGGTGCCGACTCCGGCTCCTATCAGGCGTCCAGAGGTACGGGCGGGAATTCGGGGCCGCCGCTCCGGCCGTTCACGCTGTCAGTGGATGTCGGTGGCACCGGCCTCAAGGCGTCGGTGCTCGATCGCTCCGGCGTCATGGTCGCCGATCGGGTCAGGGTGGCAACTCCCTACCCGCTTTCTCCGGACCGCCTGGTCTCGGTGCTGGGCAAACTGGTGGCCCCTCTCCCAGGTGCCGAGCGGGCGTCGGTCGGCTTCCCGGGAATGATGCGCGAAGGCGTGGTCCTGTCGGCGCCACACTTCTCTACCACCGATGGATGCCTGGAGGACTCGGACCCGGAGCTCCGCGAGCAGTGGTCGGGGTTCGCCCTGGCAGACGCCTTGACCGAGGCGTTCCACCTTCCGACCAAGGTGGCCAACGATGCCGACATGCAGGGTTCGGCCGTGGTCCGAGGTGAGGGCCTCGAACTCGTCGTCACCCTCGGTACGGGCTTCGGGAGCGGACTGTTCTACAAGGGCCGGCTCATGCCCCATTTGGAGATCGGTCACCAGCCGTTCAGGAAGGGTGAGACCTACGACAAGCAGCTGGGCGAGCCCACGCGCAAGTCGATCGGAGATGAGCGGTGGAACAAGCGCCTCCACAAGGCGGTGAAGAACCTCCGCGCGCTCTTCTTCTTCGATCATCTCTACATCGGTGGCGGCAATTCGCGCCGGGTACGGCGTTTGGATCATCTGGGAGGAGACGTGACGGTGGTGGACAACTCGGCCGGAATCCTCGGGGGCATCAGGCTGTGGGAGTCGGAGCACCTCGGAGTGGATCGGGCCGTCAACTGATCGGGCTCACCGGTGGCGCTCAGGAGACCCAGCGCCTCCATCGCCGCTCGACTTCTTTGACCTGACGCCACCAGCCCTTGAGCGCAGTGTCATGGACCTCCCGCTCGATCGCGACCAGGGCCTGAGTGGCTCGGGCCAGATCGGGCTCGTCGCGGCTGATCGCTTCGAAGACGGAGATTGCGAACTCGGTGTCGTGGACGTCCCCCAGCTTCGTCTGAAGGCGCTGGGCCGCCGCGGCCGTCCTGCCCGCCGGTGGGCCGTCGACGAGTGCCAAGGTCTCACTGCCGTAACGGAGGTCTTTGGTCCGGATCCGCAGCTTGTGCAGGTGGGCGTCGTCCGGCTGCTTGCGGGCGGCCCGGGCTGATCCTCGGAAGTGATGCCAGGATCGGCGGAGCATCGGGAGCAGAACCTCGTCGGCCGGCCGAGTGGCCCGGGGCTTGAAGTCGGGACCGTCCCAGAGCACCATCATCTGTTCGGTCAGCGCGAATCGGCGAGCACTACCGCGGACCCTCGTGATCTCCACTTCGCTTCGAGTCCTCATTTGACCCACGAGGGCCAGCAGCCGCTCGAGCTCGTCGAGATGGAGCGCGTCGACGTGCTGACCGGTGATCGTCCGCTCGAGAATGGCGAGATCGCGGGAGTGCCCGAGCAGCCGGCCGTACCAGGCCGCCTCGGATCGCAGTGCGGTGCCCCACACCGGCATCATCGCGACTCGGAAGGTCCGCAGGTTGGTGCGGATCCGGCGCAACGCCACCCGGGACTGATGGACTCGCTCCATCTCGTCCGTCCCGCCACTCACCCTCGATGACGATCCGTCGGCGGGCAACGCCCATACCGGCAGTGAACGGAGCCCGATGGTGCGGGCGTCGACCGGCTCGTACCGGTCGGGGTCCTCGGTCAACTCCTCACCGAGATCATTGATCAGAAACGCCCGGGCGCTGGTTGCCAGTACCCGGTGAAGGACGGCCCCGGCCGTCGGGCGGGTGCCCATCGAACTGGTCGAACGAACGCTTCTTCGCTTTCGCGACTGTCCGGACGAACCGCCCTCCTCGGGCTCAGCGGGGCCGGTTCCGGCGTCGTCGCGGTCGGCCGCGTCACCGTCGGCCGCGTCACCGTTGCCTGGAACAGCTGCAGTCGACATACCGAGAGCCTCCAGGGCCAGCCTAGATATCCCACTGCTCCAACTGTCAAGCCGGTCGTCCACCTGCTCTCGGGGGGCGCGGGGCCGGCCTATCCAGGGACGGGGCCAGCCGGTCACGAAGCAATCTTCATCAGCTGTGGTCGGCGCCTACGGTGAGGGCATGCGAGCGGTGACCTTCGTCGACGGTGCAATCGAGTGGCGGACCCATCCCGATCCGGTCCCCGGTCCGGGTGAGGTGCTGGTGGCGGTGGAATCCGCCGGTATCAACGGAGCCGACATGCTGCAGCGTCGCGGGCTGTATCCGGCACCGGCCGGGGTACCGGCTGACATACCTGGCATGGAGTTGGCCGGGCGGGTCGTCGCCACCGGACCGGGCACGGTCCGCTTTTCCGAGGGCGACAGGGTGATGGCCATCGTCGGCGGCGGCGGACAGGCGGAGCTGGCCAAAGTGGTCGAGTCGACGCTTCTGCCGGTCCCGGACGGAATCGGATGGAGCGAGGCGGGTGGATTCCCAGAGGTCTTCTCGACCGCCCACGATGCCTTGCTCACCCAGGCCCACCTGGCCGCCGGTGAACGAGTGCTCGTCTCGGGAGCGGCCGGAGGGGTGGGTACGGCCGCCGTGCAGCTTGCCCACCGGACCGGAGCCACGGTGGTGGCTTCGGTGCGCTCCGGTCGTCGCCGGTCCGAGGTGGCCTCTCTCGGAGCCGACGAGGTGATCGATCCGGAGGCGGTGGGGCGGCACGGCCCTTACGACGTCTCGCTCGAGCTGGTCGGGGCCCCGGGAGTCGTCGCCGTGCTGCCCTTGCTGTCGGTGGGGGCTCGAGTGGTCGTGATCGGAGTGGGATCTGGGGCCATGGCCGGGATCAACCTGCTCGAACTGATGGGAAGGCGGGCCAGCATCCGGGGCTCGACGCTGCGGGCTCGGCCGACCGAGGAGAAGGCCGAAGCGGCTCGGGGCCTCGAGACCGATGTCATCGGTGCCTTGGCTCGGGGCGAGGTCCGGGTTCCGGTGGCCGCCGAGTACCCGATGTCCGAAGCCGAGGCGGCCTACGCCCGGTTCTCCTCCGGCGACAAGTTCGGCAAGGTCGTGCTCGTCGCCCGGTAGGGCCAGGCCGGTCACCCGCGATCGCGAACGCGACTGGCCTGATCCGCCGTTCCGACCGATACCAGGGACCAGCGGGACGATCTACACCGTGACGATCACCGACGATCCGTGGCCGAAGAGGCCCTGATTGGCCGTGATGCCAGCCCGTGCCCCTTCCACCTGTCGGGGGCCGGCCTCACCCCGCACCTGCCAGACGAGCTCGCACACCTGGGCGATGGCTTGGGCGGGGATGGCCTCTCCGAAGCACGACAACCCGCCGCTCGGATTGACCGGGATCCGGCCGCCGATGGCCGTGTCACCGTCGCGTAGCAACCGCTCGGCCTCGCCCTCCTTGCACAGTCCGATGTCCTCGTACCAGTCGAGCTCGAGGGCCGACGAAAGGTCGTAGACCTCGGCCAGGTCCAGATCCTCGGGAGCGATGCCCGCCTCCTCGTAGGCAGCGTTGGCCACCGACTCCTTGAAACCCGGGCCTTTCACCGGTGCCGCGACGGCTGAATCGGTCGAGAAGTTCGGCATGTCGATGACCGTCTGGGGGAAGCGGGGAGTCACCGTCGACACCGCGCCGATCGTCGCAAGCGGTCCGTTTCGGCCCTTGCGACGGGCAAAGGCCATGCTGGACAGAACGAGGGCGGCCCCGCCGTCCGAGGTGGCGCATATCTCGAGGAGCCGGAGCGGGTCTGCGACCATGGGGGAGGCGAGGACCTCCGAGGCGGTGATCTGCTTGCGATAGCGGGCGTTCGGATTCTCGAGACCGTGACGGGCGTTCTTGACCTTCACCGCTGCGAAGTCGTCCTCTTTCGCTCCGAACAGTTCCATCCGGCGCCGGGCGTACAACGCGAAATAGGTCGGATTGGTGGCACCGAGCAGGTGGAAGCGCAGCCAGTCGGGGTCGTCTCTTCGGTCGCCTCCGACCGGGGAAAAGAAGCCTTTGGGGGTGGTGTCGGCTCCGACCACGAGCGCCACGTCACACAGTCCGGCGAGGATCTGGGCGCGGGCGTTCGCGATGGCCTGAGACCCCGAGGCGCAGGCCGCATAGGTAGAGGACACCTGGGTACCGTTCCATCCGAGGGCCTGCGAGAAGGTGGCGCCGGCCACGTACCCCGGGTAACCGTTGCGGATGGTGTCGGCCCCCGCCACGTACTGGATGTCGGTCCAGAGGAGCCCGGCGTCCAGCAGGGCCTCTCCGGTTGCGGCCAGCCCGTACTCGACGAAGTTTCGCCCCCACTTCCCCCACGGGTGCATTCCTGCGCCGAGCACGGCGACGCGCCTGTCGTCGCCAGTCATCGTTCGGTGCCGGTCGGACGGCTCGTCGCGCCACCGTTGGATCGACCGGTCGGACGCCACTTCCAGACCAGGTACTCGTGCTCGCCGTCTTCGAAGAGCGTGTCGACCACCAGCTCTACCTCGTCACCCAGGTGGAGCTCTTCGACCCCGACGCCACCGACCACCTGGCCCATCACCACCATCTGTTCGTTGTCCAAGGCCACGGCGGCGATGGCGAACGGCGTGTAGGGATCGGCCGCCACGTACGGTGCGGGTGGTTGATAGCGGGCATCGGTGTAGGACCAGATGGTGCCAATTCGGCTGAGCCGCGTCTCGGCGAACCGGGTGCTCTGGCAGACCGGATTGCGGCAGAACACCGTCTCCTTGGGAAACGACACCGTTCCGCAGCCGGTGCACCGGCTGCCGAGCAGGGCGGGGGGATGCTCGTCGACGGTGAACCAACCCTCGACGACGGGCTTGCGGGTCTTGGTCTCGGGCATGGGCCGATGCTAACGCTGGGTCATTCTGCCGGCCGCGACGAGTTGTCGGTTCCGGTCCCTGCCACCCTCCGCCGCATGAAGGCCTCGATCGCCTCGGCATCCCACCCGAGCAGGTCGCCGAGGACCTCCTCGGTGTGCTCGCCGACCGCCGGTGCGCGGGTGGGGGTGGGGAGTCGCTCGCCGACGAACTTGAGCGGGGTGGGCAGCTGCTCGGCTCCGAGCTGTTCGACGGTGAACCACTGGAACCGGTCGCGGAACTGCGGGTCGTCGGCGATCGAGCGCGGCGAGTTGACCGGGGCAACCGGCACATCGGCGTCGGTGCCGAAGGCGATCCACTCGTCCGAGGTCTTCGACTTGAAGATGTCCCGCAGCTCCGCCTGGAGCTCCCGGTTTCCGCGGGCATGGTCGGCGAAGCGCGATCCCGGCCAGCGCTCGAAGAGCTCGGACCGTCCGAGGGCCTGGCAGAAATTCCGCCAGAATGCCTGCTCGGAGGCCATGAAGAGCACGAACTTCCCATCCTTCGTCTCGTAGACCTGGTAGCGGACGCCTTCGATCATCCCGGCGGTACCCGGTTGACGTCGCTCAAACCCGTCGGCCTTGTTGCCGGTGACTTCGGACTGGGGCCGTTCGTAGGCCCGCCAAGTCTCGCTCCGGTACCAGTCCATGGCTGCGGCCGCGTCGGACTGGGCGATCTCGAGGAACGATCCGTGTCCGATCGTGCGTGCCCTGAGCACCGCGGCCATGATCCCCAACGCGCCGAAGAGGGGACCGGAGTGGATGCCCATCGAGGCGTGCTCGGGGAGGTAGGCGAAGCCCTCCGCGTCGACCTGGGGGGTGACGATGCCCGCCCAGGTGTCGAAGGCGACTCCGTGGGCGGGGAGGTCGCGGTAGGGACCCGAGGTTCCGTATCCGGAGATGGTGCAGAAGACGAGGGCCGGATTGGTGGCTCGCAAGACCTCGTAACCGGCGCCGCGACGATCGAGCCCTCCGGGCCGCATGGCCTCGACCACCACGTCGGCCGTGGCGGCCAAGGCCTTGAAGACGGCCAGGTGCTCCTCGTCGCGCAGGTCCAGGACGACGCTGCGCTTCCCCCGGTTGATGTGGAGGTGCATGAGCGAGACGCCGTCGATGATCGGCCAGGTCATCTCCCGGATGTAGTCGCCCGAAGGAGGTTCGACCTTGATCACCTCGGCACCGAGATCCACGAGGGGCATGGTGATGGCGGCGGGGCCGAGTGCCGAGCATTCGATGATCCGGAGTCCGGCGAGAGGCGGGTCGGACGTCGCGTCGGAAGGCACGGCAGCCGAGTGTATCTGACGCGTTGTCAGATTCGGCTCGACCAGGACCGTCTTCGAGGCGGTCAGCGGCCCCGAAGCGAGGCGGAGTCGAACAACGAGACCGGGTCGTCGAGGGGTAGCACCATGGTCGCCCCCATGCGGCGGTGGGCGTCGGCGGCCAGCCGGACCACCGTGCCGTAGGCACTGAAGCCGATGGCGTGCCGAGCGAAGTCCATCGGACCCTCGGTCACCTTGACCTCAACCACCCCGTCGCCTCTCATGGCGAGCGCGGTCTCCTGCATGCGACGCATGGCCGCCTCCCGGGCGGCGTACATGGCCTCGGTGTAATTGGTGAGCTCCACGTTCTGCCCCTTCTGCTGGACGGCGGCCCCCATCGACCGTCGCGGGGCATAGACGAAGCTGGCCCCTGAGGCCAGGTCGAGTGGCTCCCAACCCGCCGCCGACAGGAGGGTGAAGTCGCGCCCGGAGAGGTCTGACACGAAGACTGAATCGGCGGCGATCCTGCGGGACCCCACCGGGCGGACCGCGGTGCCGACCAGGGCCACATCGATGTGGTGACGACGAACCTGCCGCTCGACGTGGACGCCAACAACGCCATGGCCTCCGGCCTTGGCACACTGTTCGTGGATCCGGGCCGTGGCGGCTCCGAATGCCCGGGCGACCGCCTCCGAGGCATAGGTGATCTCACCCTGGCCCCAGTTCCAGACTCCGGTGGGAACCGAGTAGAGCGAAGCTCCGGTCACCAAATGGACCGGTTCCCAGCCCACCGAGTGGAGGACCAGCTCCTCGTCAATGGACAGATCGGAGGTCATCTGCTCGCCAGTGGCCGGTTCCTCCCTGGCCAGCGCGTGGGCCGCCCGGAGCATCTCCGCCTTCGGGTCGCTCGGAGCCGAGTCGCTCGCTGGAGAGGGGTTGCGAACTGGTGGGGAACGATCCCCGCCCCCGCGTTCGCCCCCGCCCCCTCCGCTCCTGCCCGTCCTGCTCGGCCCACTCATCGAAGCACCCCTTCGGGTACAGGGTGGTCACGGCACGTTTCCGTCGCCGATTCGGCCAGCGATCGCACCCTTGGCCGACGCAGGGAACGGGTGCTCACAACAGACGCACCGTGGGCCGGGGTACGGGGAGGGGAGCGAACGGTGCGCACCGGCGGACCCGGTTGCCTCGGAGGGTGCACTGAAGCTCGGCATCGCCCTCTCCGAGCTCGTGTTCGGTGGTGCTCATGGCTGCACCGTGGAGGGAGTCGCTGCCGAGCTGGTCCCGGACCTGCTGACGGGCCAATCGGCGCACGGCCATGTGGGCGTTCGCCGTCTGGGTGATCTCCTGGGTGGCGCCCTGCGTGGCCCAGCCGTATGCACCGCCCTCGGTCAGGTACTGGGTGATGCAGTTTGCCCACACCCTGACTGACGCCACCGTGGCGGCGATCGAGACCGGTGCGTAGCCCGCCTCGACCAGCTTGGCCAGCCGTTGGCCGGCCAGGTAGGTGGACCACGGTCGTCCGTCGTGGGGGGGAGGTCCGTCCTGCACCCGAACGGCGGTACCGCGGACACCGAACTCGACGACACCCATGTCGCTCAGGCTCTGTGTCGAGTCCATCACGCCAACCACCCCGTGGGCTCCGGCCGATTCTGCCTCGTCGAGCATGCGCTCCAGGGAGGCCGAGAACCCGTTGGTCCATGCCTGTTCGATCCAGGTCTGCTCGTAGTTCTGGCCCCAACTCCGGTGTTCGGCGGAGACGAAGCCGTGGGGACACTGCCAGACCTCCGAGTAACCACCGGAGCGGGTGGTGCTGGGGCCCCAACCGGCATATTGGACCCCGGCGCCGTACCACCGCCACTGCATCACGCAGTATCCCTGCACGTACCCGACCGGTTCGAGCCCCATCTGGAGGCAGGCGGCGAAATCGGAGACGGACAGTCCCGAGGTGAAGGCCCCTTCGGAAAAACGCCGCTCGGCCGCCTCCGGGAGGTCGCTCCCGTCGGGGTTCGGCGCTCCGAGGTCGTCGGGGTCGGGGTCGGGGCCGGTGACTGGTCCGGGCGTGGCGTCCATGGTCAGTGATCGGGCGGTCAGTTGTCGAGGGAGATGATGGTCGTCGGCTTGGGCAGAGTCACGTCGTCCGAAGTCTTGACAACGGCTGTCCCGAGCGAGAGGAACTCGATGGTGTGACTACCCCACTGGTGGGACTTCTCCTCGAGCCGTACCCCGACGATGCCCGAGGCCCCGAGACCGTTGGCCTCGTCCTGCATCCGGGTCATCGCCAGTTCGCGCGCCTCGTAGAGCGCCTGGGTGAAGTTGGGGAGCTCGACGTTCTGACCCGCCGATCCGAGGGTCTGGCCGATTCCTCGATGTGCGATGTGGTAGACGCAGGTGCCCATGACCAGGCCCTGGGGGACGTGACCGGTCTGCATGATCGTCCAGAAGTCCTGACCGGAGAGGTCGGAGGTGAAGGGTTTGCCCAGCTTGTTGCGGTAGGACTGCCCGCTCTCCGCCTTGACGGCGGTGCCGACGGCGATGAACTCGGCGGCGTCCTTGCCCCACTCGTAGTAGTTCACGTCGAGGCGGACCCCGACCACCCCGTCGGCGCCCAGTTCGGCGGCCTCCTCCTCCATCCGGGTCATGGCCAGCTCGCGAGCGTTGTACATCGCCTCGGTCAGCTTGGTGAGCTCCTGACTCTGGCCCCAGCGGCGGGTCTGGATGCCAGTGTGGTAAATGGACGAGCCCATCACCAGGCCCAGGGGATGGAACCCGACCTCCTTGATGAGGAGGAACTCGTTGACCGACAGATCCGAGGTGAACAGACCCTGCTCGAGCTCTTGTAGCCGGCGGCTGGCCCCTTCGGGAAGATCCTGGGCGGCAACCGGTGCCGCGTCGGTCGTGTCTTCTGGGCTGTCGCTCATTCCTTGCCTCCGATGACGATGTTCTCGAGAGCCATGCGCATGGTCTGGCTGTGCTGGGCTTCCGCTTTGAGCCGTTCGAGCAGGCGGGCGAGCCAGGTTTCGAGGTCGACTCGCTCACTTCTGATCCGGATTCCCCCTGACGAGTGGCCGACGGCGCACTGGAGCCTGGATCCGTCGACCTCGGCACTGAACTGATCGTCGTCGATGGTGACCGTCAGTGACCGAATCTCGTCGGACTTGCGGAACCGGCCACCGGCCCGCTGAACGGCGAGGCGGGCCCCCAGCGCATCAGACAGCTGGTCGACGAGGACCTTGACCAGGATTCGGACGTCGGAGCTGTCTGCGCGGAGCGATGCGGCTGCCAGCTCGAGGTCGAGCGATTCGTCGGCTTCACCCACAGGGGCACCCTACCGGCTCGACCGGGCAAGCGACAGGGCGCTTACGCCCCTGTGGGCGCGGCGCGGCCTGCGCGGTGCGATGCCGGTCGGGTCCGGATGATCCGTATGGCTGTCCCTCAGAGAGTGCAGTACCAATGAGAGCTCAGCCCCAGCGAGCGTTGAGAGTGCAGTAGCAATGAGAGTTCAGCCCCCCGAGCGTGCGGAAACAGAGCGAGGTCCATCAGGGTCCTGGACTCCTGACGTAGGTCGAAAGTCGCTGCAGGGTCAGGCCTCCTTGACGGAGTAGACCAGCTTCAGGTTCGTTCCCGGGTAGATGGTCCCGGTGGCGTTGAGTTCTTCGCACAGCCCGGCGATCGCTCGGGTGCGCCGGGGGGCAGACAGAGGTTCGATGCGGACGTGCAGAGTGGCGCCTTCGACCTCAAGGTCTGCCGACGTCCGAAACGCTTCACGCAGCAGGCTTCGGGCTTCATCCTCTGCTCGGGCGTAGTGCGGTGCGAGCAGGCGGGCGAGAGAGCTCTCTGCGTTGTAGGTGGCCATGCGGATAGCGTTCATGATCCGCTTGCGTTCGACATCGATGCGGACCGCGTCCGGCCGGACGAGAGCGAGGGGGACCTTGGCGGGGATCGCCTTGGCTGCCGCCTTTCTCGCATCGAGCTCCGACTGCGCCGACGCGTACGCGTCGGCCAGCTCCCGATTCGCCTCCATGCGATCGAAGGAGGCCTTCCCTCGGTTGCCTTCGGCTCTGGCGATCGATTGAGCAGCCTCGGCTGCATGTCGGGACGCGGTGCGCTTGGCAGGGTTGGTCACCATCCGATCCGGATCGTCGGGGATGGTTGCGTACGCATCGAGTGCATCCAGTCCGTAGTGGGCACGCATGTAGCGAAAGAAGTTCTCCACCCGCCAACGCGAGAACATCGCGTAGGCAATCGCCGCGGGGTCAGCGTCGTCTCTGGTGGTGAGGATCTGGGTTTGGTGCCCGGTCGCCTCGTCCAGCTTGACGATCTGTCGACAGGTGAACCGCCGCCGGTTGGAGTTGTAGGGCATCCGGACAGACCGGTCGGAGAGTAGGTAGTGCTGGGTGTGACCGAGGTCGTCGGTGAAGACGTGGTCGACGAAGGCGGAGCGGGGCTCGTAGCGCTTGGTGTACTTGCGATAGGTGAGGATGT
>DAHUZT010000118.1 GCA_027315005.1 Acidimicrobiaceae bacterium
CCCTTCACCATGGGCACCCAGACAAGTGCGGGCTCGGCAGACCTCGAGTACGTCCTCTCGAGCGCTGCCGGCGCACAGACCGCCACCGCCAGTTTCAGCTCGGCCACCGACTGGTACTCCGGGGTGGCGGTCTTCAAGGTCGGTTGATCAGAGCCTCCCTGCCGTTATCTTCAGTCGTCTCCCAACTGTCTCGATCGGAGGGACTGTGAACAGACTGCCGAGATCAATCATCGCGCTCACTTCGATCTTCGGACTTCTCTTGACTGTCCACCCAAGTTCGGTCGGGGCAACACCGAGTGGTGACAGCGTCTCGATCTGGGCGACCCTCACTGCGTCAGGTCGAGAACCCAGTTCAGTCCTAGTCACGGGAGCCATTGTGGACTACGGCAAGGCGTTCCGAGCCAATTCCGCCTCCCGCATCGACGCCAAAGGAAGGTTTACAAAGCTGGTCCTTGAGCATGGAACGATCCTATTGGGAGGAACGGCATTAGACCCTGTCGTCCGGACGGCAAAGCCCGTAGGCCGAACCCAAACCTGTTCCGTCCTGGCCAGCTCGGATGAACAAGCTCCCGTTGTAAGTGGGACGAAGGCATATCTTGGAATTTCCGGCTCGCTCGTGGTCGCCACGAGCTCAGTTCTGATCATCCCCCTCTCAAAGGGCGGACAGTGCAATACGGGGGCCGGGGCAAGGCCCGTCGCCGCCTGGTCCACGGTCACCGCTTCGGGCAGCGTGACCCTGCCATCGTCGAAGAACTAGCCAACCGACCAGGCCGTTCTGACCGAGGCGGGCGAGACCGCCCGCGCGGGCTATCCGACAGCACTCTGCACATCACCAATGACAGACGAGGGAACTGCGAGCGGCCCACCAAAGACATACCCAGAAGTCCCTTGGGCCAAGGTCGCCAAGAAGGATGAGATCGGCGTCGAGACAGGAGGATTCGCGGTCGGGTTCACCAAGAGCAGCGGACCAGCTCGGCCTCCGGTTGCCATGAACACCCCTCCCCCAAGAGCATCGGGAAACGTGAGCCCGGTCGCAACTCC
Source organism: Acidimicrobiaceae bacterium (assembly GCA_027315005.1). Lineage (GTDB taxonomy): Bacteria > Actinomycetota > Acidimicrobiia > Acidimicrobiales > RAAP-2 > Bog-756. The sequence goes on from DAHUZT010000118.1 coordinate 1,042, forward strand.
ATAGAGACCAGCCCCAGCAAAGAATCGAGAGGCAACCGCGGCCGAGGTACCGTATTCATCCTGGCCGTACACCCCGATCGCGCCGGGATCCGCGCCGAGAGCAGCCAATGGGCCGCCGATCGCATACCTGGTGTCTCCAGGATGTGCAGAGAGATACGTGGCCGTCTCCGGCGCCTGGGTCGGCCCCTCGGTGAGCAAAATTGCCCCGGAATCTTGGATCGCTGCCGGTACCGCCGAAAGCGCATCAGGAAAGTCCAGACCGGTGGCCTCGAAGACGACAGGCGGGTTGCCCAAGGTCTCGGCGATATCGACGGCAGTGGCATACTCGTCCGCCCCGGCCTCTCGAACGACCTGATAGCCGAGGTCCGACAGGGTCGTGTCGATATTCGGACTCAAGGCCAACGGACCACCCAATATGTAAACGGTGTCGCCGAGCGGAAGGACTCGTTCGATCTCGGCCAACACCCTCGGGTCGAGGGACGTGCTCTCGGACGCGCCCGGAGTGATGAGGAGGGGACCATCCACGTGCGCGGCGAGCGGACCGCCGGCGAGAGCATCGGAATAGAAGTCCGACCGAGCGAGCACGACAGCATGGGCGGATCCCGCGGCCGGGAACTCTGCCTGGGATAGGGCAATCGATGTCGCAATGGCGTCGGAACCGTAGATCTGAGTCGGCGCAGGTGAGGATGCGCCGCCGGCATTGTGGGCCTCGAAGACGCTCTGTAGGTCGACCAGTGACTGCAGCGAGGTATCACCGTTCTGCGATCCCCAGCTGTACGCATAGTCGAACACAGGATCCGGCACTACCGAAGCCCAGGTGTTCAAGATGCTCTGTTCTTGCGTCGGGCTCGGGACGGCGTAGTTCCCTCCGCCGTCATCAACCGATGATCCGCCCCCAAAGGCCTGATAGACGGGAACGATGTCACCCTCGGGGATTCCTGCTGCCTCCGCCGCGGCGACAGCCTTCGTGATGTAGCTGAAGTCGCATCCACCAAGCTCGGTCCGGCATGGGTACGGATCGAGCCCGTAGAGATCAATGTCCGAGTTGCTGGGATTGAACGTGTTCTGATAGTCGGGCTGCGAGGACGACGACAGGTTCATCATGACGATGAAGGTCTTCACGCCAGGGTCGTTCTGGTGGATCCAATCCGACTCGTCCTTGAGGTTCGACGCCGGACAAATCGGTCGATACGTGCCCGTCGGATCCGGCTCATCCATGAGATAGAACCCAAACACCCGGCTGTCTCCCAGGTACGGGCTGACCGTCGAGACGAAATTTGCGTCCGCGCCATTGCAAAGACCCAGGTAGACTAGCGCGCTGACGCCGGCTGGTAGCTCCGAGAGTTCACTCGGGGAACTGACATCCGCCAGGTCGAAGCCCAGGGACTGGGGCACGTACGCCCCCCCGACGAAGACTCCGTTACTTGTGTAGTGGAGCGTTCGTACCGAACCCCCGGCGGGGAGCGGTGCCGTCAGTGGGCTGATCCCCATGACCGTCAAACAGAGCCCCGCGCCCAACCGCAGCCACCATGACGATGGGCATCGGGAGATTGTCACCGTCTTCCGGCGATCGTGAAGCCGACTCGTCTGGAACGACCAAGACAAGAACCACGTCTCCGTGCACCGCTGCCGGTGCCAGTGGCCTCCTCGCTTCGTGGAGTGCGACGCAGGCCGGGGAAGACGTCTCCATGGGCGACGGGCGTCCAAGAACATGGAACCTCTCTAGCAGAGGCCTGCATGCTCAAGCAGAAGAACAGCGATGTAGCCCTGGCTCCCATCCCGACCCTGATGGATGACGAAGATGGGAGCGCGGACCCCCTCGGCCCCAGACAGAACAAGAGGTGAGCTCTCTGGGACCAACCGAAGGCCTCAACCCGCAGCTTCTTCGGCGTGTATCCCCTCAATGTCCGAGGGTTCGAATGTCACCGCTCGCTAGCTGCACAAGGGTTCTTCACCGGAATTGCAAGGGGCTCCCGTCCGAACCACGGATGACCTCACGGGTCGCGAACGGAGGTCGAGCATGAATCCACGGAGCACCCGCTCTGCTTCACAGGGTAGGGACCGCAATTAAGCAGGGTTCTATTCCGTTACAGAACTGTTTACGGTGCAGAACACTGCGGGGAAGGAGCGGCATGGAATCTGGAGAAGCCTTGAGACGAATCTTCTGGCGATACCGGTGGCTGCTCGCTGCACTGGTGCTAATCCCTTGTGTCCTTGTCGGAGCCTATCGCGAGAGCCGTACCCCTACTTTCGCGGCCAAGGCAGACATTCAGGCACAAACGAGCGCGCCCGATGCCTCCACCCAGGTTCTTGGCATCCTCAGCCGGGTCACCGCGGTGGCCACCAGTCCTCAAGTGGTCGAAAGCGCGATCAAGAAGGCTGGCGTCGACCGTAACGCGGTCCAGGTTGCCCAGCATCAGATCACAACCGGTTCTCTGAACAGTTCGGCGGTGGTCGTGATCACGGTCACCGACAAGGACCGAAGCGTCGCGATCAAGCTCTGTCAGGCCCTGGCAAGCGAGGTCACTGCTCAGCTCAACCAACTTGGATCGCAGACGTCGCAGCAAATCACAGAGTTGACGAAGCAGCAGAGCCAGCTCGAAACCCGTCGGGACAACCTCTTGAAAGCCCTCTCGACGGCCGGTCTGTCATCGACGGATGCTTCAGCTCAGGCAGACCTTGCCGAGCTGAACGCCGTGGAGACCCAGCTCGCGAACAACCTCACCGCACAGCAACAGGCCCGGGCCAATGGTTTCCAGGGCGCCGCGGTCATCAGCCTTCCCCAGGTCGCGATCGGTAATTCCAGGCACGCACTGGTCGATGCCGCCCTGGCTGCCATCCTCGGGCTCATCGTCGGCCTGCTCATCGTGGCCATTCGAGAAGCCATCCACCCGACACTTCCTGATCCCGCTGCCGGGGCCAGGGAACTCAACGTTCTCCATCTGGGGACTGTCGAGTTGTCCAACGCTGGACCTGAACTGGACGAGGGATTCTTAGCGCGCCTCCAGCTTGCCTCCGACAGACGATCGGTCAACACCCTGGTGCTCACGGGACCGATCGCCCGGCCCGAGCTCACCGCGCTCGCCAGCAAGCTCGACGATCGCCTCCGGGGTTCGCGCTCCATGGCCAAGTCGGCCGAAGCATCGCTACCTCCTGGATTCGCCATCGCCGTCCCGTTTGCTTCACAGTCCAACGGCAAGCAAACCGCGCGCCGGGCGAATGGTCGGAGCACGAAGCCCCCGTTCGAGGGCCAGGAGCTACGCGCGACCGCTTTCTCCAACGTCGTGCCCCACCTCGTGCTTCCGGAGCCTGCGCTGGTGCTCGTTCTCCCCGAATTCGCTCCGAAAAGCGCTCTTGAGAAGGTGAGTGAACTCGCAATGGCGACCGGCTGGCCGCTGCTCGGAATCGTCGGAATACATCGGAAGCCCGAACGTCCCCTTTTCCCAGCTTTCAAAGAAGGGGCGACACAGGCTGATCCGCAACGTCAGCATCAACACCAGCGGCAACCGATTGGGTCATCCAAGTCATGAGCGCGCTTCGGGTTGCCACCAGGCCGATCGATCGGCGACGTTTCTCTTCGCCTTGGGGGAAAAGTCGCAAGGCTCAGGTTGGACTTCCAACGTTGATTGTAGGAGGAGGAGGTGCCGCACGGACTCTGGCGAGAGACCTGCGCGAGTCTCCGGACTACGGACTCTGGCCGATCGGATGTCTGGATGACGACCCAAAGATCCGCTCCGTCTCCGGATTGCCGGTGCTCGGAGGACTTCCGGACCTGAGGCAAGTCATCAGGGAGCAGAACATCTCCGTTGTCGTGGTGGCGATCCCCTCGCTGCCGTTGCCGACCATGAGCTCTCTCATCCGCGAAGCGGCCAGCAGCGGGGCGCATGTCCGTTTTCTCCCCTCCTTCTTGGCCGCATTACAGCGTGACGCTCGGGCTGCCGACATGCGGGTCGTTCAGCTCAACGCTCTGCTCGGGCGCCAGGAGCGAAGCGAACTACAGCCTCGCGTCCGAGAGGTGTTGCGGGGCGCTCGGGTCCTGGTCACCGGAGCTGGTGGGTCCATCGGTCAGGAGCTATGCCGCCAGATCCGGAGCTGTCAGCCGTCATCGCTCTACATGCTCGATCACGACGAATCCAATCTCCACACCCTGCAGCTGGCGCTCGAGGGCGAGGCCCTCCTCAACACGACCGAAGTCATCGTCGCCGACATCCGCGACCGCGAGCGAATCGGACAGGTCTTTCGAGCCGTTCGCCCGCAGGTCGTCTTTCATGCGGCCGCTCACAAGCATTTGCCTCTCCTCGAGCGGCACCCGTGCGAGGGCGTGAAGTCCAACGTCTTGGGCACCGAGATCTTGATGAGCTCGGCCCTCGAAACCCAGGTCGAGCGGTTCGTCCTGATCTCGACCGACAAGGCGGCCGATCCGAAGTCCATTCTCGGAGCGACCAAGCGCTTGGCTGAGATGATTGTGCAGGCAAACGCCAGTGGAGCAACCCGCGTGTGCTCCGTCCGCTTCGGGAACGTGCTCGGCAGCCGGGGATCCTTCTTGAGCGTGGTGGCCGAGCAACTGGAGCGTGGGGTTCCCGTCACGGTCACCGATCCCGACGTCACCCGATTCTTCATGACCGTCGAGGAAGCGGTTCACCTCGTCCTGTCAGCGGCCTCGATGGCTGAGTATGGCGAGACCTTCGTTCTCGACATGGGAGAACCGGTCCGAATCGTCGAACTGGTTCGTCGATATGCCGCGCAGCTTCATATGTCCGATGTACCCATTCGCTACACCGGATTGCGGCCCGGAGAAAAGCTTCACGAGGCGCTCTTCAGCGAGCAAGAGGAGAGATTCCGAACGATCGACCCCGGGATCTGGGCCACTCGGCCGTCACCGCTTTCGGCCGAATTCCATGACGGTTTGGACCAGCTCTACGCCGCGGCTTCCAAGGGTGAAGATTCCCTTGTCCGAGCCACGCTTTCCGGGCTGCTCCCCGCGTATCACCCGGCATCTGTCGACAAGACGGTTCTCACCGAGGCATTGACCGTTCCCTACGGTGACGAGTTTTGAGCACCGATGAGAATCGTTTCTGCCGGCGAGAACTTGGAGATTGCGAGTCACCACGCGTGGATCGGTCAGGTTCTCGAAGAGGGTTCCGGCGGCCAATTCTGTAGTGAGGCCGAGAACGACGTCACCATCCAGATCGAAGTCGAATCCACCCACCAACCCTTCGATACAAATGGGTGGGAGGTCTTGACGAGGGACTCCTGGCGGCATCACGAGCAGGTGATCGTTGCCAACGCGTGTTCATCTGGGCTCGACCTATTGATGAGACCGGTCGGGCAGCGTCTCGAAGTCACTGCCCGGTGGCGGCCGGACGTCAAGGTGAGAGGTGCCGCGGCGCTGCTCCGTTCGAGAGCCCACCTTCTCATTCGGTCGGTTCTGCTTCACTTTCCTGCCCTTTTCTGGAGTCAGCAGCGGGGCCGTGCCCCTCTTCATGCTTCTGTCTCCACCGTGGGCGCCGACGGACCAGCCGTCTTGATTGCCGGACCTGGTGGCATCGGGAAATCCACGCTCATCCAATCCCAGCTGGCGAAAGGGGGGCGTTCGACGAGCGACAACCTCTGTGTCAGCGACGGCTTCACCGCCTGGGGTGTCTTGGAGCCTCGACGCATCCCCTCGACTCTGCATGGGGCGGCACTAGGTGGACGCCGAATGCCCTACGGCCGCAAGGAAGCTGAATGGTCGAACCGGGTCGACCTTCTCAGCCCCGAAGTCCTCCTTGTGCTTCGGCGCGACGGTTCAACGACGACGGCGGCCAGAGTTTGTGATCCCCGCGACGCCGCGCGGTTCTTGACCGCTGGGACCTACATGGCCGGAGAGCTCCGACGCTACTGGAGCTTCTGCGCAACCCTCTCTCTCGGCATGGGGTTGGGCGAGATCCACCCGGCGATCGAACGAGTGTCTCAGGCAATCAGTTCGCGCATTCCATGTATCGATCTCGTTCTCGGAACCGGACCCGATATTGATCTCGAAGACATCGTGATGAAGACATTGGTGGAGGCTCGATGACGAAACGCATCAGGGTGGCTCAAGTTATTACAAGGTTCATGGCCGGTGCGGGCGGCGTGGCGCTGCGAGGAGCTCTGGCGCTCGATCCCTCCCGCTACGAGGTCGCTTTCGTCATCGGAAGCGGAGACCGCCTCATCGATCAGGCCCGTTCAGCTGGACTGGACGTCATCACCGTCGACGCCCTCCGAAGTGAGATCGCTCCGGCATCCGACATGCGGGCGCTGCAGGAACTCACTTCGATCCTCGGTGCTGGGAAGTACGACATCGTGCACACTCACAGTGCCAAGGCCGGCACTCTCGGAAGGCTGGCGGCCCGTCGAGCTCAGATCCAGCGGATCGTCCACACCTTCCATGGGTTTCCGTTTCACGAGTTTCAGTCCCCGCTTCGAAGGGCGATGTACGTGAGGATTGAGCGCTATCTCGGTCGGTTCACCGATGCGTTCTTCGCGGTCGGCCCGGCGATCGCGGCCGAAGCGATACGACGGGACATCGCTTCCCCGGAGAAGATTCGAACCATCGGTGTCGCGGTCCCCATTGGTTCGGCCCCCAGTGTTGTCGATCGCGCCGAAGCCCGCAGACTCCTGGGTGTCCCGCTCGGCATGCAGGTGGTGGGAACGGTCGGGCGCCTCGACTACCAGAAGGCTCCAGAACACTTCGTCGAAGCCGTCGCCGGACTGGATCGTCAGGACGTCTTCGGGGTCTGGATCGGCGATGGCCCCCTCCGAAGCAAGGTCGAACGCCTGGTGACCAGGCGCGGCCTCTCGGAGCGGTTCGCGTTCTTGGGCGATCGCCCAGATGTCGACCGACTCCTGCCTGGCTTTGACGTCTTTGCGATGGCCAGTCTCTACGAGGGGCTCCCGTGCGCCATCGTCGAGGCGATGGCGGCTTCACTGCCCGTGGTCGCGACGGCTGTCAACTCTGTGCCCAACATCGTCATTCCCGGGAAGACCGGTCTGCTCGCCCCGCCGGCACGGCCGGATCTCTTGGGGAGCGCCATCTCCTATCTAATCGACAACCCGGTGCTTGCATCGGAGATCGGTGAGGAGGGAAGGAGGTCGCTCGGACGCGAGATGTCACCGATGGCTCTGGCGGAGACCCTCGATGCCGCTTACCGGGCACTTCTCGAGTCGACCCCGGCACCCAACATCGAACTGCTGCAACGGGCAAGTTGACGACCTCATGAAGATCGACCTCGACTCCCGCACCGAAGCCGCCGACACCGGTGAAATTCCGTTTTGCCGAACTGTCATCACTCCAGATGCTCAGAGAGCGGCGGTTCGGGTGCTGCAGAGCGGCTGGGTGACCATGGGACCGGAGTCGATCGCTTTCGAAGAGGAGTTCGCGTCGTGGCTCGGGGCACGGCACGTGGTTGCGGTGAGTTCGTGTAGCGCTGCCTTGCAAATGGCACTCATGGCCCTCAAGCTGCCGAGCGGGTCCGCGGTGCTCACCCCCACCCTAACCTTCAGCGGGGCCGTCCAGGCGATCCTCCATGCAGGGCTCCGTCCGGTTCTGGTGGACGTGGACGAGCAGTCACTTGGTGTCTCCGAAGCTGGTGTGGCCGCCGCGGCTCGGGCAGGGGCCGTCGCGATGGTCGTCCAGCACATGGCCGGCTATCCCCTGGACGCGAAGGGTCTCGCTGATGCAGCGGGAATTGACCATTCGCATGTGGTCGAAGACGCCGCGCACGCTCTGGGCGCCGCAATCGCTGGTGCTGCCATCGGCAGCGAGTCCCCGGCTGGGTGTTTCAGCTTCTACGCGACAAAGAACCTCCCGATCGGCGAAGGTGGAGCCATTGCGACGACCGACAGCCAACTCGCCGAACGCCTCCGAACCATGCGCCTACACGGCATGACACGAGACGCTTGGCGTCGCTACGAGTTGTCCGGAAGCTGGGAGTACACCGTCGAGGATGTGGGCCTCAAGGCCAACTTCACCGACCTCCAGGCGGCGATCGGTCGAGCACAACTTCTAGAATTGGGCGACTGGCAGCGACGTCGAGCCGAGCTCGCCGCTCGCTATGACGCCCAGCTAGTGAGAATTCGCGGGATCCAACTTCCTCCGAGGCCCCTTCGGGCGGTTCACGCCTGGCACCTCTACATCGTCCAGATTCATGAAGAGTTCGGTCGGTCACGAGACGAAACCGCAGCACTTCTCGGCGAACGCGGGATCGGTACGTCCGTGCACTTCATACCGGTGCACCGACTGTCCTACTTCCGTCGTGCTCTCGGCACCGAGATGTGCTCGACCCTTCCCGTCGCCGATCTTGTGTTCCCGAGGCTTCTCTCGCTCCCCCTGTACCCCGGCATGTCCAATGACGATGTCGATCGTGTGTGTCAGGCGCTTGAAGACCTAAGTCGTCCCTCACCGCAGCGTGTGCCGATAGGAGATTCCCATGGAAGTCGGTGACATGGATATCGAAATCTTGGGTCGGCAGACGTCCCGTTCACACGGGGGGAAGGAATTCACGATCTTCGACAGCGATGACGCACCGGCAGACAGTCGGCTCATCCAACAGCTCGGACTTGGTACCGACGAGATCGACCTTGCTGCATCTCCGGTCGTCCTGCCGGACTTCTGTCACAAGACGAAGTCTGAGATGCCGTCCAGCATTGCCGTCGCCACCAAGAACGCCATTCGCCCCACACTCACCGATGCCGCCCTCAATTGCGGCATGGCGTTGGTCACGCTGGACACCGGACGTCCATCCGAGAAGGCAGTGTCGGACTTCTACCGCCAGATCATTGAACGATTCCCGAGTCCCCCGAACTGGAAGCGCGACCTCAAGAGCTCAGAGGTTCTACGCGCCGCCGTGGAGGGTGCCGATTTCGCCGCCGAGCGTTATGAGCTGAGCAACGACGAGCTCGATCGGATCGAGGAACGAGGCCGGATGTCCATCGATGACCTGGGCGGTCCTTCACAGGCGATGAAGGATCTCCCGTGGTTGGTCGTGCAAATGAGCCGGCTCCGGTTCGGGAACATCGGACCCAGCACGCACTTCCTCGAGATGCAAGAAGTCGAAGAGATCCTCGATCGTGAGGCTGCCGATCGGCTCGGCATCCACGAGGGACAGATCACCATCCAGTTCCACAATGGTGGAGGCGTGCTGACCGGCCAACTGGGAGCCCTGTATGCACGCCGCAAGAGCGCGTCCAAGATGCTTCGTACCGAAATGTCGGTGCAGCGCCCCATCAGTCACCTTCTCTCTGCGAGGTCGGTCGGTGACGCGAAACGTCGCCTCGCCACATTCTTTGTCGAAGGCTGCCCTTCGATCCCGACGACGGACGAGGACGGTCGACGGGCCCTGCTGGCGACCCGCCTGGCCATGAACTACGGCTTCGCCTACCGCATGGCGACGTATGCGGCCTTGCGAGACATCGCTAAGACCTCGCTCGGTTCTTCCACCCAGCTCGTGGTGGATTCTCCTCACAACTCCATCTACGAAGAGGAGGTCGACGGTGACACCGCCTTCGTACACCGCCACAATGCCTGCCGCGCGTACCCGGCGGAGATGATGTCGGGTCATCCGGCCTTCGCCGAGACCGGACAGCCCCTCCTTCTCCCCGGGACGAACCGCACCTCCTCGTACCTCTGTGTTCCCGGCAACGACGCCCAGAGAAGTCTCTACACCGCGTGTCACGGATCCGGGAGCATCATCTCGGAGTTCGAGCGATCTGGCCGGTCCGAAGCGGACCCCATGGGACGGAGCACCGCTCGATTCGGTTATGACGGAGCGGCACCCAAGACCATCCCTCACCTCGACGACAACGGGGTGAACGAAGCGCTGGCCATCCTCACGGGTCACGGGCTGGTGAAGCCCGTCGCCCGGATGCGACCTTTTGCCGTCCTCACATGACTCAACTGTTCGGCACGTCGGAGACCTGGGCGATCTTACTTCCCGCTGACACCGTCTGGATCGATCGCGGCAAGCAGCAACCCACCGAGACCTCCGTCGAGCATCCCCGGAGCACCCACACCGCCGTCATCGGTTCACGACGGACCTTGCGTCGTCGGTCAGGGAAGGACGCAGCCGGCTGCCGCACCTACATCGCCTTTCCGTCCTATGAGCATCCACTTCTCGTGACCAACCAGGACTCGGCCATCCTTCGCTATCTCACCGATTCGGTGCTTTCCACGCCACCGGGGATCGGAAGGGTTCCCACCTTCCTCCTCACGATCGGACGACGCCTCCTGCGCAGGCAGAGTGCCTGGATGCTGGCGACCTGGTTCAGTACGGCCGGAGTTGTCTCGGTGCAAGAACAATGACGATCTCCATGGTGACCGGCCGGCGCCCGCTGCACGACCTCGTTAACGATGTCGGCGGGAGAGTGGCCTGCCTCGCGTTTTCGAAGGACCCAAACGCCAAGGTCACCGTTCTCATCTTTCCGCCTGGGGAGAGCTTGCCCGAACTGGTCGCCAAGGTTCCGACGACAGATGCTGCGGCTGCAAGCGTGCAACTGGAGGCAAGCGCGTTGGCGTCGCTCGATCGGACTCGGCTCGGCCCGCTGGAAGAGACCGTTCCACGGGTGACTGCCCTTGCCGAACATCGCGGCCGTTTCGTCTTGGTCACCACGGCACTTCCGGGTCGAGTGATGCTGGCGAACTACCACCGCTGGCGCCACACGGCCCGACCGGCGATGGTCCAGTCGGACTTCGATGCGGCCGGGGACTGGCTTCGTGAACTCCATGAGCGGACGGCGCGGGGCCACAGCGATCTCTCGATGCTGCTCGACAACGTGGCTCCCCTCCTCTCGCGTCGCTTTCGTGAGGATGTGTCCACGGCGAGGGACCTCGACATCCTCGAGGCCATCCATGGTCGTCTCCAAGGTCACGATGCTCCCCGGGGCCTGGTGCACGGCGATTACTGGGTCGGGAATCTCCTGGTCGCTGACGGCAAGGTCTGCGGAGTCATCGACTGGGAGTTCTCCCAGTCCGACGGCTTGTTGATCCGGGATCTCGCCCGGTTCGTGATCGGGTACTCCCTCTACCTCGATCGCCACACCCGTCCAGGCCGACACGTGAACGGCCATCACGGCCTTCGCGCCGGAGAGTGGGGGGCGGGGGTGGACTACGCCCTCGATGGGAACGGGTGGTACCCAGAGCTGGTCCGAGCCTTCCTCTCCGACGGACTCCGGCGCCTCGGGATCCCGCTATCTTGCATGAGAGATGTCGTGCTCGCGGAGATCGCGAGAATCGCCGCAGAGGCTGACCAGGAGGAATTCGCCAAGGCTCACCTTCGCCTGCTGCGCCGGCTCCACACAAAGGTGATGGAGTGAGCCTCCGGACCCGCACTGATGATGCGCCGATGCTCTCGGCGGGTCTTCTCGAGCCCCCGGACGTGGCCGGCCCGACGCAGAAGGCCCAACGGCGCGCCCTCACCGCTCTGACGCTCGCCTTCGTCTTCCAACCGATCCTTCACCCGGCCGGGCCAGCGAACAGTTCTCCGGTCGACCTCTTTCTCATCGCTTCCATCGTCTGTTTCGTCATCTGGGTGCGGAAGGAACCGAGGAAACTTCAGGCCCCATACTTCTTCCCGTTCGCGTTGATAGTCATCGCGGGTGCCGCATCGGGTATTGCAGGACAGTTTCCGAGCACGGCGTTCCAGGCGATCCTGGTCGATCTTCTCCTCTTTGCCTGGTGCACGACCATCGCAAACGTCGTCAACTCACCTCGGGCACTCCAGCACATCCTCAGCGTCTGGGCGATCTCAGGGATCGTTTGGTCGATGATCGTCGTCTTCGCGTGGCTCGGCCACGTCACGCCGATCGAGGGTCTCAACGCTGCCGATGGCAATCGAGTGCTATTCACCTTCGGCGATCCGAATTACGCCTCCACCTACTGGCTGACCACGCTCTTTGTCATCTATGCGATCCAACGACCTGCGACCCGTTGGCTCCGGATCGTCGGGTACGTTTCGGTCTTTTGGGCGCTTGCTCTCACCGAGTCCAATGGTGGATTTCTCTCGCTGGCAATCGGCCTGTGCTTCCTGACGCTGGTCAAGATCTTCAGGAAGCGAGGCTGGGCCGGTGTGGTCGCCGCCGTGATCTCGTTGGGCCTGGTGGTCGGGACGTTCTTGACCCTCTTCCCGCTGAACACGATCCGTCAGAAGGCGCTGTACAGCAACCAGCCGCTCCTGGTCAACTCGATCGGTCGGAGCGCCCAGAGCTCTTCGGAGCGCTCGCTCCTCATCACAGAGATGGGCCACCTCTACAACCAGACCGACGGGATTCTCGGTATCGGGCCCGGGGCGACCAAGCCAACGCTCACCGCCCAACTCGCCGTCTATCCGAACGAGGCGCACGACGACTGGCTGGCCGCTCTGGTCGAAGAGGGACCGATCGGCTTCGTCGGTCTCCTGCTGCTCGTGGGATCGGCAGCGCTCTGGTGCGGACCGCTGGTCCGTCGACGTGTCTCCAGCCGGTTCGCCGCGGTCATCCCCTTCCCGCTCGGGTTGGCAGTCGGCCTCTTCGCGCTCAGCGTCAACTCCTTCTACGAGGAGATCTTCCACTTCCGCTTCCTGTGGGCTCTCCTCGCGATCGTCGCGGTCGTCGGCAAAGACTCAAGACTCGGGCGTCGAAATGGGATATCTCAACAACCGACTTGAGCAGGCCCAGCGAGGAACCTCGGGACTCGTCTCACGAGCTTCCCTTTCCAATCTGGGGGCCCAGGGAGCGGCTCTGGGCTCAGTCACGCTCGCCAGCCTCCTGGTGGCCCGGATCGGCGGACCGACCGTCGTCGGTGAGTACGCCCTCTTCAGAGTCCTTCCGTGGCTCTTCGGCGTGGTCTTCTCCTTCGGTCTGCCGACGGCATCTGCCTACTTCCTAGCGGGAGAGCACTCGAAGGATCCCGACCTTCGCCCGACCTTGGTCGTCATTGCCCTCGGTGGTTCCGCACTCGGAGCACTCGTTTGGCTCGCCTGCGCGGCTCCCTTCCATGCCCTCTTCTTCAAGCAGGTGCCGCTCTCCATTGTCGTGGCCATGGCCCTCGGCGTCATCACCCAGTTGTGCACGGTCACCGCTAAGGGATGTTGTCAGGGTTCCCATGACATCCCGGGGGCCAATCTCGTGATCGTCGCCGAAGAACTCTGGTTCGTCCTCTGCTACCCGGCCGTCGTGCTCGTGACCCACAATCAGGGCATTGCCGGGGTCGTTGTGGCGCTCATCATCTCCGGCGTGCTGGCAACGTCCACCGGCCTGGTTCGCCTGGCCCGCAGACACTTCTTCGACGGCTTCGGTGCGCCTTCTCTCCCCCTCGCCAAGAAGATCACCGTCTTCGGCGCTCGGGGCCAACTCGGGAACCTACTCTGGTTGACGAACCTGCGCTTCGACTTCATCCTGCTCGGAGCCCTTGCTGGTCCCGCGGTCCTAGGCGTGTACTCCATTGCTTCGAAGTTCGCCGAACTCATGCGCCTTGCTCCGACCGCACTCAACTACGTCTTGTACCCCAGATTCGCCAGTCTGAAGCGTGATCAGGCGGACGCCCATCTCCGCTCGCTGTTCCCCCGAGCGCTCGTGCTGACAGTGCTCTTGACCCCGTTCGTTGCCCTTGTCGCGTTGTTCGGGCCCAACCTGGTCTACGGAGACGCCTTCCAAGGTGCGGTGAGGCCCGCCGAGATCATCATTCTCGGCTTGTCGATCGAAGGGGCCGCTGCCGTAGCCTCCGCCTACCTTCTCGGCACTGGTCGCCCCGGTCTCAACTCCCTCGGTATGGGTGTCGGCGCCGCGATGACCGTCGGACTCGATGTGCTTCTCATTCCCCGCTACGGCGCGCTCGGCGGCGCAATCACCTCCGCCGTGGTGTACGCGACCACGACCATCACCCTCTCGTACATCGCCTATCGGATCGCCCCGCGCGACAGCGGACAACGCCTTCGATCCAAAGATGCTTTGCAGTTCCAGCTCGACCATGGTGCCGACACCCCTCTGCGTCGGATGATCGACATCGCTCTCGCCCTGACCTCCCTGTTGGTCACCATGCCAGTGTTCCTACTGATCTCCCTCGCGGTGAGGCTCATGACTCCCGGGCCCATCCTCTACCGTCAAGTCAGAATGGGCCGGTCCGGCAAGCCCTTCACTCTCTTCAAATTCCGATCCATGGTCGTCAACGCCGAAGCTCTTGGCGGCTACATCACGACGAAGAACGACAGCCGGGTCACGAAGGTCGGCAGGCTGCTGCGGGCCTCGAAGCTCGACGAACTCCCCCAACTCGTCAACATTCTTCGTGGCGAGATGACGCTCGTTGGACCCCGCCCGGAGGTGCCGTACTTCGTCCGGTGGTACAACAGGAATGAGCTTCGGGTTCTGTCCGTCCGTCCTGGCCTGACGGGGTTGGGACAACTCCTCTACACCGGCGACAGCTTGAACGGTGGCGATAGCGCCCGGGATGTCGAAGCGCACTATCTCCTCCACCAGCTGCACCAGAAGTTGCTCGTGGACCTCGCCTACCTGCGCCAGCGGGGGTTCTGGGCCGATCTGGCCATCGTGACCAGGACCTTCGGTATCATCTTCCAGAACTCGAAGAAGATCCTTGGGCCGGCCTCGAGCCCGGAGTCGACCTCGCTTCGGGCGTGAATCGTGCACTCCACGAGGACGAAGGGCCAGTTCTCACAAGAGAGCTGCCACCGGCCGGCCGGGGTTGTCTACGCGGAGTTCCTGGCCACCCGCTCGGTTGGATCATCGTTGATCTTGATCGATGACACCACAGTGCGCAGTTCGTCGCGAGATTGGATGCCCAGCTTCTGGTAGGCCCGGGAGAGGTGCCCTTCCACCGTCTTCGTGCTGACGAACAGCTCCTCTGCGATGCGTGCGTTCTTCATGCCTGACGCGGCGAGTTCGGCCACCCGCCGTTCCGACGGCGTCAAGGCGTCGGCCCCGGAGAAGGCCAGACGTCGGGGACGGGCACCACTGGCCCTCAGCTCACGCAACGACTGGTCGATGAGCCGGCTCGCACCGCAGCGAACCGCGAGATCCGCCGCCTGTCGAAGCGCCGTCCGGGCCGCCACATGACGTCCGGACTCCCTCAGGGTCCGGCCGAGATCCAACGTGGCGTGGGAGAGCTCGAGGACCGCTCCGGTTGGTTCCAACAGGTTCACTGCCTCGTCGAGGAGCGCCAGGCGCTCCGTCGGCTCCACGACCTCGGCCATGACCCGCAACGCCGCCCCGACGTGGAGCGGGGAACCGAACACTCGGGCGAGACTCAGGTTCTCACTCGCGAGTTCGTGCGAGGCCCGGTAGTCCCCGATGGCATAGAGCGCTCGGGCGCGGCCGGCCCTCCAGCCGGTTACCGCGGGGTTCCGGACCCTCCAATCCTCTGCCAGCTGACCAGCCACCTGGAAGTCACTCAGTGCCGTTTCGATGGCCCCCTCGGCGTAGTGGAGCTCGCCCCGACACTCCATGGCGAGAATCTCATCGAGCGACTCCGAACCGTCCTCGATCCGACAGAGCTCCTCGACGAACTGAGCAGCCTGGGCTCTTTGACCCTGTTCGAGCGAGATCTTCGCCGAGAGGATCAGGGGCCATCGACTTCTCGAGGACCCATTGGTGATACTCAGTGCCCGACGGGCTTCCGATTCAGCCTCACGGAGATTGCCGCCTTCGAAGAGCACATGGGCCAAGACCGCCGCAATCGCGGCCTCCGTCCCAGACACCCCGAGGCGTTGGGCCGTCGTCCGCCTGTTGCGCGCGATCTGTTCCACATCGCCGAGGTTTCCGGCAAAGGTCGCGGCTTCGAGCGCTCGGACCATCCCCTCCACGGCAATGGCATCTGCAACTTCGAGGTCCTCTCCGGCGATGCTCTGGAGTGCCGTCGCTGCCAACTGCGACGCAGCGAAACGGTCGGGAAGAAGGACCCAGAACCCGCACAGATAGGCCAGGGCCAGACGCTCGTCCCGATTCCGTCCGACCAGTCGGCCCGCGAGGCTCTCTTCGAGCGCCGCGGCAGCCCGCATCCCACCTTTGATCGTCCGGTCGAAGTGGGCCACAACCAACTCGAGTCGCAGGCGGAGCTCCAGCTCGTCGGTGCCCTGGAGGCGCGCTGATGCGACGCGCAAGATGTCGAGCGCGTCGGCCGGTGACACCTCGTCGGCAAGGGCATTGACAACTTGGAGCGCCTTTCTCGCGTAGCGGGTCGGCTCGACCTCGAGGTCGCCGGCCTCTCGCAGGCATGGGATGGCTTCGACCGAGCCCATCGATGCTTCGACGGAAGCAAGTTCCACGAGGACGTCGCCTCGGATACTCAACTCGGGGGGTTCGGCCAAGGCGCGGATCAAGTACTCGTGTGCCCGTTCGTGCCTGCCTTCGTGCTCCGCAGTCCTCGCCGCGTCGACGAGACACGCTGCCCGCCACTCTTCGACCCCGGGCTCGGTCAAGAGCAGATGGTCGCCAACGACGCACGGAGAAGACCCCTGGCTGTGCAGAAGTCGAGCCGCCAGAGCGTGCAGGTTCGCCCGACCGGCCGGACCCATGTCGGCATAAATGCTCGAGGCTTCGACCGGATAGACGAAGGAAAGCGGACGTTCACGCCTGAGGATGTTCACTTCGGCGAGCGCGTCAGCAGCCACCTTGGCGTCCTCAATGTCGAGCTTGACGAGCGCAGAGGTCTCACGAATCCCGGCATCCCCGCGAAGAACCGTGATTGCCTGGAGCAGCGGATAGGCGCCAGGCGGCAGCGAGTGCGTTCGGGCGACCATCGAGCGGACGATGGCTTGAGGCACGGCATTTTGGACTTCTTTCACCGCGTCGGAGCACGCCTCGAACCCGTTGACCCGGAGCCACGTCAACAGTGAGAACAGGAGAAGCGGATTTCCCCTGGTCACATAGTGGCACTCCTCGACCAGGTTCTCGAGGCCCAAACCACCGAATTGTTCTGCCACGAGCTCGGCCACCGAGCTCATCGAGAGCGGCTCGAGGACGAAGCTCCGGGTAGCAGGGTCAGCGGTCACCTGATCGATCGTCAATCTGGCCTGGGTGTCCGACCGCAACGAAGTCGTTCCGAGAAGCCATACCTTCCGGTGTTCCAGGCGACGGGACATGTACTCGAACCAGAGGGCCGACTCTCGGTCGCACAGATCCAGATCATCGACGGCAAGCACAATCGGCTGGCTCTCGGCCAGGAAGGAGACGGCGGATCGCAGCCCATCGAGCACCGCGGAGAGATCGTCGACGTCCTTCGGGCCGGTTCCCGAAAGAATGCCAGTGCCGAGTTCGCGCAGACACTGTTCTCGCTGGGTCGGGTCGAGGAGCGACAGGACCGGTTCGAACAGCTGACGCACAACGCCGAAGGAAAAGGGCGTCTCGAGGAGGCTCCCTCGAGCGCAAAGGACACTGAGCTGCTCTTCTCGCGCCATCCGACAAGCCGCATTGAGGAGCGCCGTCTTCCCGAGACCAGACACTCCCTGGATCATGATTGGGCCGACTCTGGAGAGCCCGTGAAAGCTGGCCCGCAGTTCTTCTAGGAACCCTTCTCGTTCCCGAAGGCGAGTTCGCGCGGGAACAGGCTGATGCGATCGACTTGCGGCATGACCTCCCACTCCCAAAGGCGGCGCGGGACGACGGTCATAGAGCATCGTTCCAGATTGTCGAGAATCCTCGCGCCGATTCCTCGGACCGACGACCATCCGTGCTCCCTACCCTCCGACGAGGTAGCCGACAAGGCACCCGCCCATCTCCGTTGGATATTCTGCTGCCAGATCCGGCGCCATTCATCATCAATATTGCGGAAACCTCGCGATGACGACGCTCGATATCCCAGGGGTCCTCCGCCTCAAACGCCGGGGTTCACCATCCTCTGTCGTCGGGCACGGGTGCGGTCGTCACAGATGCCACTGCTGTCATTCCCCGGGACCGCCCAACGACGATCCCAAAGACGACCTTTGCCCACTCGTGCGCCGGTCGAGTCACCTCCGCTGCCCGCTACCGCTCGTATCGGTCACGCTGTCGTCGCCGTTCGGCCACCCCGCCTTTCGGGCGAGCGAGACGGCTCGGAGCTGTGAGTTCACCCCGAGCTTCTGGAGGATCGAACGAATTTGGGTTCGAACGGTCGAAACGGCCACCGACGATTCGATCGCGATGACACTCGCGGGGATCCCGTCGATCAGGCTCGCCAGCACCTCCTGTTCACGGGGGGTCAAGCGGCCAAAGGGATCAGGGTTCGGAGCGGGACCTTTCGCCCGCAAAGGACCATCGGAGGATCGCTGATGGCGAGGGGTTCTGCGCGATCTCTCCAAGACATCGAGGACGGCCTGGAGGATCTCGTCGACCGGGCGCTGCTTGCTCAGCGCCGACGCTGCTCCCAATCTCGCGAACTCGGCTCGGTCCTGGGGTGTCAGGCGACGCGTCAAGACGACGACGGGACTCCCCTCGCGGGCGGTGATCTCGAAGAGGTCTCGGTCGAAGGCCCGGTCCTCACTGACCTCCAGCACCACGACATCGGGCCGCCAGCGCAACGCGTGGCTGAGGCGCTTCGAGAACAGCCAGCTCGACCGGACGTCGAACCCTTCTTGCTGGAGCGCTGCAACGAGCGGGCCCGACTCGGCGCCGTGATCGCCGACGACGAGGGCCTTTCGGGGGTGTGGCCGGATTTCCCGGGAGACCGAAGTCCTCGGATGGCTCCTGGCGACCGTCCCCGCTGGAACCGGCGTGCGAACCTGATCTAGCCCGCGGGGTTTCATCGACGAAGCGGGTTTGCTGAGCGGATGCCTCGGCGGGTTCGGTCCGTCCTCCATCTCATCTTCTTCCCAACGCCCGAGGTGCTGCTTCGGCCATGCGCGCACGGTACGCAACCGCCGTCCCGCGGTCGTTTCTCGGCTGTCCCACCGGTCTTCCCAGGTGAGTCGGGGGATTTGGCGCGTCCCAGCTCCCCGTCGCGCGGTGTGAAGAAGAGGACTGCTTGAGGTCGTTTCCGGCCAGAAGGACCTGGGCACCGGCCGGATTGACCGGGCCCGAACGAGGTTCAGGCCGCCCGGCCGATCGACGCCCTCAGGCCCGGCCCCGAGACTTCTACCCCCGGTGCAGGGGGAAGTCGTACCCGCCGCCGCTTCCGATGTTGTGCAGGGCGAAGACCCCCTGGAGCGTTGTCGCCCCCGAGAGTGGAACGTCTCCAGCCTGGGAACCCCAGCTATAGGTGTAGTCGAAGACCGGATCCGGCACGACCGAGGCCCAGGTCCGGATCATCCGCTTGGCCTGGGCCACGGTGGGCAGCGAGTACTGGCCCCCGGAGTCATCCACATACGAGCCGCCCCCGAACGCCTGGTACACCGGGACGATGTCCTGTTCGGGGATGCCGGCCTTCTCGGCGGCACCGACCGCGGAATTGATGTCATTGAACGCGCACCCACTGACGTCAGTCCGGCAGGGATAGACGTCCAGCCCATAGAGATCCACGTGGGAGTTGGCGGGGTCATAGCTGTGCCGATAGTCCGGGCTTCTCGACGACGACAGGTTCATCAGGACCAAGAACGTCCTCGCCCCGGGATCGTGGGCATGGATCCAGTCCGCCTCGGCCTTGAGATGCGACGGTGGACAGAGGGGACCATAGGAACCGGTGGGATCGGGGTCGTCCATGAGGTAGAAGCCGAAGACCTGCGAGTGACCCACGAAGGGCTTGACCGTGCTGACGAAGGCCGAATCGGCACCGCCACACATGCCCAGATAGACGAGAGCCGAGACGCCGTTGGGCAGCTCGGACAACTCGCTCGGAGAAGACACGTCTGCCAGGTTAAAACCGAGCTGACCGGGCCCATAGACCCCGTTGACAAAGTTGGAGTTCGACGTGTAATGCAGGGTCGTGATGGATCCGGGCGAACCGATGAACGCGGTCGGCGCCACGATCGCCCGGACGGTGAGCGACACCGCGATGAGACAGCTCCACACCTCAGAGGCCCAGAGGCGCGCGCTCGGACCCGCCAGTCATGGCTTGGCGTTGGGAGTCGGTGCCGGCATCACGGGAGCATCCTGCCACCTCGATTGCCGTCACATCGGGCGCCCTCGCGCGCCCATCCACTCAGCCGATGGGGTGCTCGCACTGCCGACGTTGACTCTCGGACCTCTGCCAGAACTCGCGCCGGTCCACAGACCTCGAACCGCGCTACTCCCCTACCGGAGCACGCCCGCACACGGTCCGTCGCCGTGAAACGGGTCTTCAGTGTTCAGTATGCCCCGCTCAAGCCCCCCGAACGGTCCTTAAGTTCGAACGGAGGTCTGCCCTCGGGTGTGACCCCAGCTCAGCCGGGCACAGAGATCGGCGCCAGCGGACCATTGGGCGCCGGGTTCGGCTGGTAGGTCGAGAACGAGCACTCGCCGGTCGCGTTCGCAAAGACCTTGTCCGGCGACGCGTGGCTGTCCCCGTACTCGACCACCGGACTGTTGCCGGCGCAAGCGAGGTTGCCCTGGATCACGTTCGAGAGCACCTCGTTGGCGTCGGGGTCGGCGAACACGTTGTCCGCGCTGGTGAAGCTTCCCCCCACGTAGTTCCGCAGAGCGCCGTTCCAGCAGGTCCGCAGGCCGGCGATGGTCACGTCACCGACGATCCAGTTGTCTTCGAGGTCGCTGAAGACCGGCGAGTGGAGTTCGGAGGCAAAGACGCCGGTCGGGCGACACGAAACCCCGCCGCCGCCGCCCAGTTGGGTGACGTTCCCCCCGATGATGCTGTGGTGGATGATCACTCCGAGCGGGGCCGAGGCGACCACGTCGCCGCTCACGATGTCGAGGGTGCTGAGCGTCCCCCCACTGGCCGCCGCCGGGTCGTCGGTGCACGGCGAGTGGTTGAGCTCACAGCCCAAGATGAGCGTCGCGCCGCCGTCGACGTAGATGTTGCCGGTCACATAGAGCGCCGACGTCCCGACCCCGTGGTTCTGATCGTTGAGCGCGAAGCTGGCGTTCAGGGTCGAGCCGGGCTCGATGCTGATGTTGCCGTCGACCTGCGCGATGCCGCCGTTCACCCAGCACACTCCCCAGATCACGACGCCGTTCGGATACATCCCGGCGAGCTGTCCGGGGGCCGCGTCGCTGCCCGAGCACACGGCCGGTTGTGTCGGTGGGGGACCCAGAGGGGAGAAGACCGCCGTGGGTGACGAGCCGGGGATGGGGATCGTCACGCCACCGGCCGGCACCGCCAACACGACGCCGAAGGCGGCGAGGAGTCCGAGGCCGAGCACCACACGGAGGAACTTGAAAGCACGCATAGCCCAAACTTTCTATCGGACCGGTGATGAGCGTCATTCTCTAACAGCAACTCATCGATGGCAAGCGGAGTTGCGCCCCCGACGCTCTCCGGGTCCCGCTCGGCGCGAGCGTCCCCACCCCAGCGCAGAAGGCCCCGAGACACTCCGTCTTGGCCCGGCACCTGGCCCCACCAGACCCCCCTCGCGCCCCTGTGCCGAACCCCCTGTGCACGATCGAGGGGCCCTCGGAATAAGCGCGCCTCGAGGGCCAAGCGTCACCCCCTCGCCGATGGGGGGGCGACCGGCAGCCCGGCTCGCCGGTGGCCCCGTGACCAGCCGCGCCGGTAGGCGCTGACCTCGGAAAGGCTTGACATGCTGCCATGTAGGGCGTCCTGGTCACAGGCCTGCCGGCCCGAAGGGAGGTGCTTGACAGACCGCCGATCGGCTGAAGCTCTTAGCTCCCGTTGGTCGACGGCGGCTTCGCCGACACCGGCGGCGCCTCGGTCGGCACCAACGCGCGCAGGCCCTTGAGCAGGCTGGAGAGCTCCATGGGGACGACGAACTTGGTCGAGGGGGAGGACCCGACCTGCTTGAGGGTGTCGAGGTACTGGAGCAAGAGGGTGTTCTCGTCTAGGCCGCGCGCGACCTCGAGGATCTTTTCCAACCCGCCCGAGAACCCCTGGGCCTTCAAGATGGCGGCTTGGCGCTCGCCTTCGGCGCCCAAGACCGTCGCTTTCTGGTTGCCCTCGGCCAACGTGATCGCGGCCTGGCGCTGGCCCTCAGCGGCGAGGATCGCCGCTGCCTTCTGGCCCTCGGCCTCGGTCACCTGAGCCCGGCGGGTTCGCTCGGCCGACATCTGACGGGTCATCGCCTCAAGCACCCCCGGCGGCGGGTTGATCTCCCGCACCTCGACATTGGTGACCTTCACCCCCCAGCGCTCGGTCACCTCGTCGAGGCGGACCCGGAGGACGGCGTTCATCTCCTCCCGCTTGGACAGTACGTCGTCGAGGGCCATGTCCCCGACGACGCTGCGCAAGGTGGTGGCCGCGATGTTCAAAGCCGCGCCGGCGAAGTTGCGGACCGCGAGCACCGAGGTTTGAGGATCCATGACCTTGTAGAAGATGATGAAGTCGATCGAGATCGGAGCGTTGTCGCTCGTGATGGCGGTCTGGGACGGGATCTCAAGGTAGAGCTCACGCAGGTCGACCCAGTTGGTTCGGTCGATGGCCGGATTGATGAAGACCAACCCCGGTCCCCTGGTCCCGATGACCCGGCCGAGGCGGAACAGCACGATGCGCTGGTACTCGCGCACGATCCGGACCGACATCGCCCCCACGAACAACGCGGCGAACGCGACCACGCCGATGACGACTCCGATGATCATGAGGCCCCCTTGTGTTCGTCGTCGTCCGGCTCGTGCCACCGACCGTTGGCCAGACCTCCGTCGATCGGGTCGTCACCGAGCCCGACCACCTCGTCCTCGGACCAGACGCCGAGGCGTACTCCCGACGTCTCGATGACCTGCACCCGGTCTCCGGCCCGCGCCGGACGGTTCATCGATGTGGCCGACCAGTTCTCCCCACGGACCCGCACGATCCCTTCGGGGTCGAGGTCAGTCACGGCCACCCCTTCGGCGCCGACGATCCCCCGGGGGCCGACCTCGTGCAACGGCTCGTCCTCCTGGCGAAGGCCCCGCCACGTGAGGACCCCAAGGCTCCCCGAGATGGCGACGTCGGCGCCCAGGAGCACCCAAAGCAGGGGCGCTGCCTGTCCGGTGGCCGCCATGACCACCATGATGACCCCGGCCGCGACACCGAGGCCGATGGCGGCAAGGTGACCGTGGGGGCCGACATGGAACCCCAGCACCGAGGCAACCACCATCAGTCCTAGCAAGACTCCAACGCCAGCCCACATGGTGACTCCTCACACAAAGTCCCAGGCCACCCTAGCCGTGCCGGACCGGTCGTGGTCCGCAGCCCCGACCCGGTGGCACCACCGCCGCCGGCGAGCCGCCCCGGTGGGCTTCCGACGCTTGCCCGAGTCGCGTCGGACCAGCTAGACAGGTTGGACTGTGCCCGCCGCCGGGCCGTCGACGACGGCGCGTCAACCACGTTCCCCCCGGCCCGGTCGGCTGTCGCGCTGGCTCGCGGCCGTGGTGCCGGCCGCGCTGGTCGCCGGGGGTTCGGCGCTGTACTGGGCACCCTCCGCCGGCGCCTCGGCACAGACCCAGACCCTGCAAGCGGAGGCGGCCCAGCTCAGCCAGCAGCTGATCCAAGAGCAGCTGCAGGTGGACACCCTCGGACACCAGAGCGAGATCGACGCCATCAAAGTCGTCCAGGACAACGCGGCCGTCGCCGCGGTCCGCCGGCAGATCGACCTCGACCAGCGCAAGGTCCGCGCCGACCGCCTCCGTCTGGCCGCCGAGGCGGTCTCGGCCTACGTCAACTCCGACACCACCACACTCAGCCAGACCCTCCAGCTCTTCGAGAGCGACCGCCTGGCAACCGCCCGCCGGGTCGAGTACGAGCACGTGGCGATCGGCAACACCACGGTCACGCTCGCCCTGCTGCACCTGGACCAGGTCCGGCTCCAGGCGGCCCAGGGCGTACTCAGCTCGAGGGCGGCGCGGGACCAGGCGGCCCAGAGCGCGGCGCAGGCCGCGGTCTCCGGGGCCCAGCAGATGGCCTCGGAGCTCGCCGCCAAGCAGGCGCAGGTCACCGGCCAGCTGGCCGTCGCCATCGCCGCCGAGCGGAACAGCCAGGCGGTCACGGCGGTCGTGGCCCGGCAGGCCACTGGCGGGGCGGTGAACGATCCCGCCCTCCCTCCGTTCCTCCGGTGCGTCATCCAGGCCGAGTCCGGGGGCAACTACCAGGCGGTCTCCCCCAACGGGACCTATATGGGCGCCTTCCAGTTCTCCCAGGCGACCTGGAACGTGGCCGCCCAACTGGCTGGGCTCCCCCAGCTCATCGGGGTCCCCCCGAACACCACCTCGAAGGCCGACCAGGACACCCTGGCCGTGGCCCTCTACCAGGCCGACGGCTCCCAACCCTGGACTGGTGACTGCGGGACGTGACCGGGCGGGTTCCTGTCGGCCTCAGCGGGCCGCCAGGGTCGCCACCAGGCCGAGGTAGCCGCAGACCACGAGGGCCCCGCTCACCCGACCGAGCCCCGGGCCGGCATAGGCGAGCGCGAGGGCCACGACCGTGAGCCCCGCGTACCAGGACGCGACCAGCACCCCGGAGCCGCCGTAGCTCCCGAGCCCCACAAACATCGCCGGGAGCAGGAGCCCGAAGACGACATTGAGGGCGTTGGAGTTGAGCGCGGTGCTGAGCACCGCCGAGCCCCGGCCGCGGCGGGCGAGGTAGATGGCGCTCACCGCGTTGGGGAGGCTGGTGACGGCGGCAAGCAGGACCCCGCCGGTCAGGATCTCGGCGATCCCGTAGCGCTCACCGATGGCGCTGGCGGCGTGTTCCATGAGGATCGACGAGCCGATCACGGTACCCAGGGCCAGTGTCGCGCCGACGACGTCGAGGGGGCCCGACTCCTTGGGGTCGGTGGCGGCGGCCAGCTCCTGCTCCTCGTCGGACACGGCCCGGGCTAGCCGGGTGGCGAAGCGCGACGGGAGCGGCCAGCGGGTGAGCGTGCCCGGGCTCACCGAGGAGACGACGACGTAGGGGATGAAGACGAAGGCCGAGAGCCCGAGGGCGACACCAGGCACGAGCGCCCCCGAGGCCGCACCCACGCTCAACAGGGCGACGACGGTGGCGACCGAGCCGGCGAAGACCATGACGTCGCGGTGCAGGCGGATCCGGCCCGCGCTCAGCGCCCCCAGCCCGAGCAGCGCGGCGAGGTTGAAGGCATTGGAGCCCAGCACGACGCCGACCCCGATGGCGTGCTGGCCCCGCGCCAGCCCGGTGACCGCGGCGGTGATCTCCGGTCCGTCGGCGGCCAACGCCGCCACCAGCCCGAGCGTCGCCTCCCGGAACCCGAGGTGGGCGGCGATGCGTTCCAGCCTCGCCACCAAGAGGGCGCTGGCGCCCAGGCTAACGAGAGCCGAGAGCAGGAACACGACCCAGGCCGCACCTGGCGACATCAGGGCGTCCGGCGGGGCTCTCGGAGCGGCGCGATCGGTTGGCCCACGGCATCTCCCTGCTGATCAGGTTCGGTGCCGACCAGGCTTCCCGGCGCTCCCGGGGCCGATGGTAGCGGGCGTCGGCGCAACGGAACCACGAGCGGAGCCGAGCATCCTCGGCGCGCCACCAGGGGCCCCGCAGGATGCGGTTCGCCCCGGCCGGTCGCGCTCAGTACTCGCCGACCGTCGGCTCGGAGAGGATCACCGGCTCGGCCACCGGCTCGGTCGGCGTCCCCTGCGCCGCCCGGCGGTCGATCGCGACCAGGCTCCGGTAGCCGAGGAGCCCCGACGACAGGCTGGCGAGGCCGCCGAGGACGAGCGACCACCGGGCGCCCAGGTCCTGGCCGGCCCACCCGACGATGGGTCCACCGATCGGCGTCGAACCCAGCCACGCCACCGACCACAGGGCCATCACCCGACCCCGCATCGCCGGTACCGCCGCCATCTGCAGCGTGGTCTTGGCCAACGAATTGAAGCTGATGCTGCCGTAGCCGACGAACAGGAGCACCAGGTATTCGGTGGTGAGGTTCGGTGCGACCGCGGCCGCCAGGATCGTCACGCCCCAGGCGATCGAGGCCCGCCCGAGGCCGATCGCCGAGACCCGGTTGCGGTGTGCGGTCACCAGGCCGCCCAACACCGCGCCCGCCCCCATGAACGCCAACATGGTGCCGTAGGTCGCGGCCGACCCGTTGAAGGTGTCCTTGGCCACCAGGGGAAGTGAGACCTGGAACTCCCAGGCCAGGGTGCCAACCACGGTGATCATGAGGAGGGGAACCAGGAGCTCGGGGGTCCGGCGCACGTAACGCAGGCCCTCGCGCACCTGCCCGGGTCGTCGGGTCTCCCGCTCCCCGCCGTAGAGCTCGCTTCTGCGCATCATGGCCAGGCTCACGACGACGGCACCGAACGAGATGGCGTTGGCAAAGAAGCACGGGGCGATGCCCGCGGTGGCGATGAGAACTCCGGCAACGGCCGGCCCGACCACCCGGGCCAGGTTGATGGTGACCGAGTTGAGGGTGATGGCGTTGCCGAGATCGCGCTCGGCGACCATCTCGGAGATGAAGCTCTGCCGGGGCGGGTTGTCGAAAACGTTCACGAAGCCGAGGGCCAGGGCGATCACCCCGACCATCCACAGGGTGATCACACCGGTGTCGTCAAGCACCGCCAGGGCCAGGGCCAGCAGCCCGGCGAGCAATTGGGTGACATAGAGGATCCGGCGCTTGTCCAGCCGGTCGGCGATCAGGCCGCCCCACGGCGACAGCACCATCATCGGCAAGAAACGCGCCGCGGTGATCACCCCGAGGTCGGTCCCGCTGTGGCTCAGCCGCAGCACCAGCCACCCCTGGGCGACGGTCTGCATCCAGGTGCCCGAGGTCGAGATGATCTGGCCGATGAAGAACAGCCGGTAGTTGCGCTCCCGCATCGAGGCGAACATGGCCCACCCGGTGGTGCTCGACCGTCGGCGAGGACCCATCGCCGTCATTGTGACACCGGGTCCGGGGGCCGGCCGCTACCATCGGGGCGTGCGCTGACACCGAGTGCCCGTCCCAGAAGACCTCTCCAAGGGAGCCCCTCGTGTCTGCAACCCCTTCCTCGGCGACCCTCGTCGCCCAGCACCTCGTTCTCTCGCGCGGCGACCGGCCGGTCCTGACCGACGTCTCGCTCAAGGTCCCTTCGTCGGCCCGACTTGGGGTGGTGGGTCCCAACGGCGCCGGAAAGTCCAGCCTGCTCGCTATCCTGGCCGGCCGGCTCGAGCCCGACGCCGGGCGGGTGCGCCTGGACCCGCCGAGCGCCACCGTTGGGCTGCTCGCCCAGGAACCCGAACGACGGGCGGACGAGACGGTCCGTCGCTCCCTGCGACGGCGCACCGGGGTCGAGCGAGCCGAGTCCGAGCTACTCGACGCGGCATCGGGGCTCGAGCGGGACCTCCCTGGCGCCGAGGACCGCTACGGCGTGGCCCTGGACCGGTTCGTCTCACTCTCGGGCGTCGACCTCGACGCCCGCATCGACGCGGTGCTCGATGACCTCGGAGTCGGGGGCACCGCCGAGGTGAGCACGGCAGCGCTGTCGGGCGGTCAGGCGGCCAAGGTCGCCCTGGCGGCGATCGTCCTCTCACGCTTCGACATCACCCTCCTCGACGAGCCGACAAACGACCTCGACTTCGACGGGCTCGAGGCCCTCACGACCTTCGTCCAGCACCGGCCGGGCGGCGTCGTCGTGGTCTCCCACGACCGTGACTTCCTGGCCGCCACGGTGACCTCGATCCTCGAGCTCGACGAGCACGCGCACCGCGCGGCCCACTTCGGCGGGGGGTGGGAGGCCTACCTCGCCCAGCGACGGACCGACCGCCGCCACGCCGAGGAGGCCTACCGGACGTACGCCACCACGCGGGCCGCGCTCGTGTCCCGGGCCCAGCGCGAGCGGGAGTGGGCCACCCGGGGTGTGACCCGGGAGCGCAAGAGCGAGCGGGACCACGACAAGGCCCAGCGGGACTTCCGGCTCAACCGGACCGAGCAGCTGGCCTCCCGGGCCCGGCGAACCGAACGGGCCCTTCGGGCCCTCGAGGTGGTGGAGAAGCCCTGGGAGGGCTGGCGGCTCGAGTTCCACATCGAGCACGCGCCCCGTTCGGGGGCGGTCGTGGCCCGCCTGATGGGAGCCGTGATCGAGCGGGGGTCGTTCCGCCTCGGCCCGGTCGACCTCGAGATCGGCTGGGCCGAGCGGGTCGCGCTGGTCGGGCCGAACGGGTCGGGCAAGTCCTCACTCCTGGCCGCACTGCTCGGCCGGCTCCCGCTCGCCGACGGGGAGCGCTGGCTCGGCCCGGGCGTGGTCGTGGGCGAGCTCGGCCAGGACCGTGGTGGGTTTGGCACCGCGGCCCCGATCCTCGAAGGGGTCATGGTTCGCACCGGCCTGCCAACCGGGGCGGCTCGCTCGCTCCTGGCAAAGTTCGGGCTCGGCGCCGAGAAGGTCTCCCGGCCCGCTGCATCGCTCTCCCCCGGCGAGCGGACCCGCGCCGAACTGGCCGTCTTCCAGGGCACCGGGGTCAACTTCCTCGTCCTCGACGAACCGACCAACCACCTGGATCTGCCGGCGATCGAGCAGCTGGAATCGGCCCTCGGCGCGTTCGGCGGGACCCTGTTGCTCGTGTCTCACGACCGCCAACTCCTCGAAGCGGTCGAGCTCGGCCGGACGGTCGAGGTCCCAAGACCCTGACCAAGAGGGCCCGCACCGCGGCGGTCTAGGTTGTGGCCCAATGGCCGCTCGACCCGTCCGCATCCCCCCGCTGCCCACCGAGGACCGCGACCAGCGGGCTCAGGAGCTCCTCGCGCCACTCGGGGCCGACCGCAAGGTCCTCAACATCTTCGCCACCCTGGTGCGCCACCCCCGCCTGTTCAACCGGTGGTCGCCCTTCGGCGGGGTCCTGCTCCACCGGGGCGAGCTCACGCCACGTCACCGGGAGCTGCTGATCCTCCGGACCGCCTGGCACTGCCGCGCCGACTACGAGTGGGGCCAGCACGTCGAGATCGCGCGGGCGGCGGGGGTGACCGACGCCGAGATCGCCCGGATCCCCGGCGGCCCCCGGGCCGAGGGCTGGGAGGGGCTCGACGCCACCATGCTGGCCGCCGCCGACGAGCTGCACCACGACGCCGAGATCGCCGGGCCGACCTGGGCCACCCTGGCCGCCGAGCTGAACGAGCGCCAGCTGATCGAGATCCCCATGGTGGTCGGCCACTACCACCTGCTGGCGTTCACGCTGAACTCCCTCGGCGTCGCCCCAGAGCCCGACGCCGCCCCGCTTCCGCAGTGACCGCTGCGCTCACCGGTCGCCGGGTCCTGGTGGTCGGCGCCGGCAGCCGGCCCTCGGCGGAGGCCGATCCGCCGCCGGGCAACGGCCGGGCCGTCGCCGTGCTGGCCGCCCGGGCCGGCGCCGCACTCGCCCTGGTTGACCGGGACGAGCACGCGCTGGCGGCGACGGCTCGGCTGGTGGAGGCCGAGGGGACCGAGCCCGCCGTCGTGGTCGGCGACGTCGCCCACGAGGCCGCCTGCCAGGCCGTGGTCGAGGAGGCCCGCGCCGCCATGGGCGGCCTCGACGGGCTGGTCCTCAACGTCGGCATCGGGCTCGGTGCCGGGCTCGCCGGGACCTCGGCCGATCAGTGGGACCTCGTCTTCGCGGGCAACGTCCGCTCGCACTTCCTCGTGAGCAAGGCCGCGCTCCCCCACATGAGCGGCGGATCGATCGTCTTCGTCTCCTCGGTTGCCGGGCTGAAGCCCGGGAGCACCATCCCCGCCTACGACAGCTCGAAGGCCGCCATCGCCGGCCTGTGCCGGCATGTCGCGTTGGAGGGGTCCCGCGCCGGGGTCCGGGCGAACGTGGTGGCGCCGGGCCTGATCGACACCCCGCTCGGCCGCCGGGCGTCGGCCGGTCGGCCGAGCCGCGACCGGACGCCGGTCCCGCTCGGACGGCAGGGAACGGCGTGGGAGGTTGCCCAGGTGGTGGTGTTCTTGCTCTCGGAGGATTCGAGCTACGTCACCGGACAGGTCCTCGCGGTGGACGGCGGGCTCTCCACGCTCCGCTGAGCGACCGGGAGGCCCGGTTCCTCGGGGACCGGGACGAGGCGGTCACCCTCTCAGGTCAGTCCGGCTGCGAACGCACCTCGATCCGGACCCCGCAGATGGACACCGTGCGTCGGGGCGACCCGGGCACCACGACCTCGAGCGCGCAGATGCCCTCTCCACGGTCGTCCTCGATCGGCACGAAGCGCAGCTCCCCCCGGTCGAGGGGGACCCGGGCCGTTGGCGCCCCCTCGGTGGCCGGGACGCCGAGCACCTCGACCCAGCGACCGGCCAGCGCGCCCGGCGACTCGGTCTGCACCGTCAACCCGGTGATCCCCCCGCTTCGGTGCTCGGGCTCGGCCCCGGTCCAGGTCGGTCCGGCCCACCGCCAGGAGCCGGGCGGAGCGGCCCAGTCGATGGACACCAGGGCCCCAGGCAGGTCCTTCGGGTGCAGGTGGGTCCCGGCGATGTCGTCGTGGTCGGAGCGCCACACGACCCGGATGCCCAGACGCTCCACCCGGGCGCGCGCCGCGACCAGGTCGTCGACCTGGAAGATGGCCATGTACCCGCCGTCGCCGCCCCGCCGATCCAGATAGCGGCCGGCCGTGGTGTCCGGACGGACCGGTGAGACCACCTCCAAGAAGGTGTCAGCCAGGGCCAGCACGGCGTTCTCGAGGCCGAAGACCCCGACGCCGGGGTCGTGGAACGGCTCGGCCTCCACCTCGAGCTCGTCCATGAGCGCCCGCACCACCGGGTCGAGCTCCCGGGCCACCAGGGCCACCTGACGCAACCGGACCGCCACCGCTAGCGCCCCTTGAACACCGGCTCGCGCTTCTCAACGAATGCCGCGGCGGCCTCCCGGTGGTCCTCGGTCAGGCCGGTCCGGATGTGGTGGGCCGCCTCCATGTCCAGGCACTCGCCGAGCTCACCCCGGACCGCCCGGTTCAGGTTCTCCTTCATGTAGCGGTAGGCCACCCGGGGACCGGCAGCCAGGCGGCGGGCGACGGCCATGGTCTCGTCCTCCAGGCGCTCGTCGGGGAACACCCCGTTGAACAGCCCGAGGGCGAGGGCTTCGGACGCATCGAGCCGCGGCGAGAGGAAGTAGAGCTCCCTGGCCTTGGCCGGGCCCACCAACCTGGTGAGGAACCAGGTCCCGCCGTAGTCGCCAGCGAAGCCGACCCGGGCAAAGGCGGTGGTGAACACGGCCCGCTCGGCGCCGTAGCGCAGGTCACAGGCGAGCGCGATCGACATGCCGGCACCGGCGGCGGCCCCCGACACCATCGCGATGGTGGGCTTGGGCATCTCGTAGAGGCGCCCGGAGGTCGCCCGCTGGTCCAGCCGCTGGAGGTGGATCCGCTCGTCCAGGGTGATCCGGCGGCCGTCGGGAGCCTCGTTGACCTCGGCCATGTCCTTCACGTCACCGCCGGCGCAGAAAGCGCCACCGGCTCCGGTCACCACCACGCAACCCACGTCGTCATCCACCTCGAGGCGAGCCAAGGTGGTGCCGAGCGCGCTCAGCATGGCCCCCGAGAGCGCGTTCCGCCGCTCCGGGCGGCTCATGGTCAAGACGGCGACACCGTCGTCGACCCGCCCCAACAGATCCTCGGTCCCGGTGTCGAGTTCGCCCATGACGCTCCTCTTCTCCGCTCTCTTCTTCTCTTCTTCTCTTCTCTTCTCTTCGCTGCGCCGGCCACTGTGGTGCGCTCTGCTTCTCTTTCTCTCCTTCGGAGCCCCGGTCCGACGCTGCCCCGTCCCGCTCGCTCCTGGCCCCGGCGACGTTACGCCCATTGGCGGTCGCGGGCGGGCCGTCGGAGCCCGAGCCGCGGCGCCGCGGCGCCGGGAGCAGGCGACACTCCTCAATGACGGCCGATCGGCCCGCGCACCCGGCGAGGGCCCGCCCTGCCCGCGCCGCCCACGCCCGTCGGGCCCGAATGCCGAGTCCCCGCAACCTTCCCCCCAGGCGCGTCGCCCGAGCTGCCCGACCCCCCCGTAGGGCCGAAGGTCCTGCTCACAAGGGTCCCTCGGCCCTGCTGGCCGGCGTTCGGTGGGCGCACAATTGGAGGTGAGCCACCAATGGTGGTGACCAGGAGTTCCCAAGGAGACAAGACCAAATGAGACGCAAGACCTTTGATGTGCTGGTGTCGGCCGGTGGCCTGACCGTGGCCGTGGTCCTGATCGTGGCGGGTGCGCTCGCCTTCTGGGGCTACACCTTCGCGTCGAACAACGTCCACAACCAACTGGCCGAACAGAAGATCACCTTCCCGCCGGCTTCGGCGTTCGCGCACCCCAAGGCTGGGACCGAGATCACCCCCTCGATGATCCCCTCGGTCTCCCAGTACGCGGGGCAGCCACTGCTGACCGGGGCCCAGGCCGAGGTGTACGCCAATGACTTCATCGCGGTGCACCTCCAGGAGGTCGCCAACGGCAGGACGTACTCGCAGATGAGCACCATCGCCCGGTCGCTGCCCGCCGGATCAGCCGCTGCGGCCAAGGCCGAGGGGCAGGTCCAGACCCTGT
Source organism: Acidimicrobiaceae bacterium (assembly GCA_027315005.1). Taxonomy (GTDB): domain Bacteria; phylum Actinomycetota; class Acidimicrobiia; order Acidimicrobiales; family RAAP-2; genus Bog-756. Next base: position 33,451 of record DAHUZT010000118.1, read on the forward strand.
TCCAGGGCACGACCCTTCGGGGCCTCTTGCTCGAGGCCTACTCGTTCTCGGTGTTCGGTGAGATCGCCTTCGTCGGCGCCATCGTGGCCTGGTCGCTTGGGTTCTTGATGCTGACGCTGGTCGGTCTGGGCGTATACCACGCCCGCCGCACCGCCGAGAGCGACGAGCTGGTCGGGATGCACACGATGCACGCTGTGGCCGCCTAACCCCTCTCGGGGAACCAATCAGCCCGGCCGGTCACCGGCCGGGCTGATTGCTGTCTGCGGAAAGGTCGGTCTCTCTGGCCGGGGGGCTCGTGGCCGGATCCGGACCTCACTCGCCGGCCAGATCCCGCCGGAGGAAGGCGAGCGTCCCGGCCAGCGTGGCCAGGGCACCTAGGGAAGACCGAGGTGTCGAGGAGCCTGTGGCTGAGGCTGACGACGCCCCGGACCAGGTCGACCAGGAACGCCCGGACCACCAGGCCGTAGGTGGCCACGGGGCGGTCCGGGGCCACACGCCGACCACCATGGCGCCGAACCCCAGCACGAGGAGAGCCGTGGGGCCAGGTTGGTCCCGGCCTCCACCATTGCGCGGAACGGGACCCCCGATCCCGAGCCGGCCCCGTCCAGCCAGGCGCAGCCCCCGCCCACGACCCCGAGGACCGCCACCGTCGTCTGCCCCGTCGTCGGACAAGAACAGCTCCTCCAACGAGGGCTCGCGGCCGAGGAGCCGGCGGGCCCGGCTCGAGGAGAGCGCCCGGAGAGCGGCTCCACGCTGCCCTTGACCTGGCCCCGGAGCACCTGGCCGTCGACTTCGACCGCGCCCACCCCGGGGACCCCTATGAGGTCCGGGGGGCGGCATCGAAGGTGGCCTCGACGCTCAGGGCCGAGAGGTCGCACCTGGGCCAGGGTCCCGATGTCCACCGGGGAACAGGCCCGCGGGATCCCGATGCGGTCGCACTGCGCTCCGAGCCCGCTCAGGATGTGGGGGGACAAGAACACGCTCTGGCCCCGGCCCCTGGCCTCGTGGACCGCCTGTTCCATGAGCGGGTCCAACCCGTCGGTCGGCTCGTCCAGGACGAGCAGCTCGGCCCGGGTCATGAGCGCCGCCACCACCACGAGGATCTGGCGGTTCCCCTGTTGACCCGGAACCGCCGGTCCAGGTCGAGCTGGAACCGCTTGGATCAGGCCGAGGAGGCGGCGGACGGTGGTGGTCTTCCCGGCTCCGTTCGGCCCGAGGTAGCCCAGGACCTCACCCTGCCCGGGCCGGCCCGGCACCGGCGCTCAGTGCCGCACCACCAACACCGGGCAGTGGGCGTTGGTGACGCAGTGCTCGGAGACCGAGCCGAGCACCATGCCGACGAACGCGCCGTGCCCCCGATTGCCGACCACCAGCAAGGTGGCGCCCTTCGACGCCTCGACCAGGATCGGCGCCGGGTGACCTTCGGCCGCCGAGCGGCGCACCTCCAACCCGGGGTGGGCCTGCTTCACTGCCGTCTCTGCGTCAGCCAGGAGATGCTCGGCGTCCTCGGCCGGATTGAACTGCTCGGGCAGCACCATCGGGGCGCCGTAGGTGCTGGGCCACTCCCAGGCGGTGACCAGTTCCAGCTCGGCCCCGATCAGCTCGGCCTGCCGGGCCGCCCACGCCACGGCGTCTTCGGACGCGGCCGACCCGTCGACCCCGACCACCACCCGTCCGCCGCTTCCGGTTGCGCTCATCGTCGCCCCTCCTTTGGTCTCCAGTCCGAGGCCCACCGGCACCTGGCGCGCCCAGGGGCCGTGGAGGCGACGGCGGGTCGATCGGTCACGAGTTCGACGCCGGGACCAACATAGGTGCCCGTGGCCCCGGCCAGGAGGGACGCCATCTCGGCGAGGCCCCCGATGTACGCCGGGTTCCCGGTCGCCTCCACGAACCGGCAGGACGCTTCGACCTTTGAACCCATGGATCCGGCGGCGAAGCGCTCCGTTCGCAGGGCTTCGGGGCTGACCCGACGCAACGCCACGGCGTGGTCGTGCCGAACCCGAGCTCGACCACGCCGACGTCGCTCAAGCGCACCAGCGCGTCGGACCCGAGTTCAACGGCGACCAACGACGCGCTCAGGTCCTTGTCGGTCACCGCTCCGACGCCGGCCAACCGTCCATCCGGTACCCCGACGACCCGGATCCCGCCGCCACCAGCGCAGACCACCACCACCCCCGCGGCCAACAGCGACCAGATGACGGGCAGTTCGGCCAACCCGATTCGGCTCGGGCCAAGCGACTAGCCGACGCCACCGATCCCCGCCCGCGGCGATCAAGCGAAGCGGGCCGCCAGCCGCCGTGCCTCGGCTTCGAGGTACGCCGGGCCGACGAACTTGGTCGGGTGGTCGTCGGCGGCCACCAGGGTCTGGGAGAGGAGGCCGACCACCCGGCGACCGGGCACGGCGTTCTCGATCGCCTCGGCGATGAGCCAGCCGATCATTCCCTCGTTCTAAGCACCGAGCGCGTCGAAGGGATGGGGGTGGTCGAAGGAGGGGTCGCTCGCACTCTCGAGGGCCAACAGGCCGACCTGGGGTCCGTTGCCGGGGGTGACGACCACGTCGCGCTCGGCGAGGAGCGGGACCAGTGCGGCCACCCCGGATCTCGGCCGCCGGCACCTCGCCTCCTTGGAGGACGGCGTTGCCGCCCAGCGTCACGACCAGGCGCACCTCAGTCCCCGATGGTCGCCGTCATCAGCGCCTTGATGGTGTGCAGGCGGTTCTCTGCCTGGTCGAACACGATCGAGGCGTCCGACTCGAAAACCTCGTCGGTGACCTCGAGCGCGCTCAACCCGCGCTGTTCAAAGATGCGCGCGCCGATCTCGGTCTCGGTGTCGTGGAGCGCCGGCAGGCAGAGCATGAACCGGACGTGGGAGTTGCCGGTGGCGTGCATGACGGCGTGGTTCACCTGGTACGGGAGGAGCAGGTCGATGCGCTCGCCCCACTCCTCGGCCGGCTCGCCCATCGACAGCCAGACGTCGGTGTACAAGAAGTCGGCACCGTGCACGGCGCCGAAGACGTCCTCGGTCAGGGTGATCCGCGCCCCCGACGACGAGGCGAGGTCCCGGGCGATGGCACGCACCGCACCGGTCGGCCACAGCGTCTCGGGGGCGGCGATCCGCACGTCGGCCCCGAGCAGGGCCCCGGTCACGAGCAGCGAGTTGGCCGTGTTGTTCCGGGCGTCACCCAAGTAGCAGAAGGTCACCGCGTCGATCGCCTTGGTCGTGTGATCGCGCATGGTGAGGACGTCGGCCAGCATTTGGGTCGGGTGCCACTCGTCGCTAAGCCCGTTCCACACCGGCACCCCCGCGTGCTCGGCCAGGGTCTCGACACTTCGCTGGGAGAACCCCCGGTATTCGATGCCGTCGAACATCCGCCCGAGCACCCGGGCGGTGTCGGCCATGGACTCCTTCTTGGTCATCTGGCTCTCGCCCGGACCGAGGTAGCTGGTGTGGGCCCCCTGGTCGTGGGCCGCCACCTCGAAGGCCTGCTTGGTCCGGGTCGAGGGCTTCTCGAAGATCAGGGCCACGTTGCGGCCCACCAGTCGTCGGACCTCGGTGCCGGCCCGCTTGACCGCTCGCAGCTCAGCCGCCAGGTCGACGAGGTACATGAACTCGTCCTTGGAGAGATCGGACTCCTTCAACAAGCTTCTGCCCACCAGGTCCATGGTCCGAGACTCCTTTCCGACCCGCTCAGGCCGGGTCGCGCTCGGCGGGCCGGCTCATGCAGCGCGGCCCACGTTACGACTGGGGACACCGACGAGGAAGGGCCTTGGTCACCGCCGCCAAGGGGCGTGACCTTCGGCCCTATCCCCATCGACCGGCCCGTGCCATCGATGGAGTGACGAGAGGAGTCGACATGAAGGCGAACATCGGCGACCGGATCGTGATCCGCGGTCACCGGGTTGGCGAGCCGGACCGCGACTGCGAGGTCATCGAGATCCACGGTGAGGACGGCTCACCCCCGTATCTGGTCCGATGGGGGGACAGCGAACACGAGAGCCTTTTCTTCCCCGGGCCGGACGCCGCGATCGACCACTACGACCGAGCGGCCAACGGGGTCTGATCCTCGGGCCCCGAGCATGAGACGCGGTCGGAAAGAGCCACATCGGTGGGTGTGGGTTCGAAAGTCTGGCCGGTTGGTCGGCATGCTCACGGTCGACGATCTGCTCATCAACGTCGCGAGCGAGCTCGCCGACCTGGCTCGCCCAGAGACCACCGAGGTCGTCTTCGGACACCACGACCCGCCACCAGCAGCCACCGACTGACCTTCTCGCCGCCCAACAGAGTCCTTCGTGACGACGTGCACGAGCGACCCGGGCACGGGGTCTTTGGGCCCTTCCTCCACAAGACGCTTGGCGCGATGCTCGATGCGGGAAGAGAGGTGGGCGTGTCGTGGTGCTCACACGGACAGACAACTGGCAAGTCCGCTTCCATGGTCGCGGAGGCCAGGGGGTAGTGACCGGAGCCGAGCTGCTGTCGGTGGCGGCCTTCATGGAGGGCCACTACAGCCAGGCCTTCCCCACCTTCGGGTCGGAGCGGGCCGGGGCGCCGGTGACCGCATTCTGCCGGGTCTCGGACCGCCCGATCCGCACCCGTTCCCCCATCACCACCCCCGACGTGGTGATCGTCCAGGACCCCACCCTGGTGCACTTGCCCGAGGTCTTCGCCGGCCTGAAGGCCGGCGGCCTGGCCATCATCAATTCGGCTCGACCGCCCGGGTCACTCGGATTGGACCAGCTCGGGATCGGCGAGGTGATCACCGTCCCGGCGACCGAGCTCGCGCTCGCCCACCTGGGACGGCCGCTTCCCAACGCGGTGCTGCTCGGTGGGTTGGCGGCCCTCTCAGAGATGGTGGGGCTCGAGGCGCTCCTGAGCGCGATCAACCAGCGCTTCGAGCCCGGGCTCGCCTCGGCCAACGGGTCGGCGGCCGCAGAGGCCTTCAGGCTGGTCGCCCGAAGTGGCGTGGAGGCCCTCCTTGCTCCGGCAGATTGAGGGGTCCCGCGCCGTCGCCGACACCGTGGTGGCCTGCCGCCCCGAGGTCGTCTGCGCCTACCCGATCACCCCCCAGACCCACATCGTGGAGGCCGTCGGGGCCGCGGTGAAGTCGGGAGCCCTTGCGCCGTGCCGGTTCATCAACGTGGAATCGGAGTTCGCCGCCATGTCCGTCGCCATCGGCGCGTCGGCCACCGGTGCCCGGGCTTACACGGCGACCGCCAGCCAGGGGCTGCTCTTCATGATCGAGGCGGTGTACAACGCCTCGGGGCTCGGTCTGCCGATCGTGATGACGCTGGCCAACCGGGCGATCGGCTCGCCGATCAACATCTGGAACGACCACAGCGACGCCATGGCGGTCCGCGACAGCGGCTGGGTTCAGCTGTTCGCCGAGACCAACCAGGAGGCCGCCGACCTCCACGTCCAGGCATTCCGTCTGGCCGAGGAGCTCTCAGCCCCGGTCATGGTGTCGATGGACGGCTTCCTGCTCACCCATGCGGTGGAGCAGGTCGACGTGCCGATCCAAGCCGAGGTGGACGCCTTCCTGCCGCCCTATGAGCCCCGCCAGGTCCTCGACCCGGCCGATCCCGCCTCGATCGGGGCGATGGTCGGACCCGACGCCTTCGAGGAGGTCCGTTACCTGGTCCACCTGCGCCAACTTCAGGCCCTGGACCGGATCGAGCGGATCGCCGAGCGGTTCGCCGAGACATTCGGCCGCCGCTCGGGCGGCCTCATCACCAGGTATCGCTCGGAGGACGCGAGCGTGGTCGTGGTCGCGCTGGGCTCGATCGTCGGGACCCTGAAGGACGTGGTTGACGCGCTGCGCGAGCGCGGCGAACGGGTCGGGGTCATCGGCGTGACCACCTTCCGGCCGTTCCCCCATGCGGCCATCGCCGAGGCCACCGGCAACGCCGAGCGGGTCGTGGTCATCGAGAAGGCGCTGAGCCCCGGGGTGGGCGGGATCCTCTCGACCGACGTGGCCTACGCCATCGCCGACGCCAAGCGCCGGGTGGCCACGGTGGTGGCTGGGCTCGGCGGCCGGGCCATCACCGAACGCTCCCTGCTCGCGCTGCTCGACGATGCCCTCGCTGGGCGGCTCGAGCCGCTCGAGTTCCTTGATCTCGACCGGGGCGTCGCCGAGCACCAGCTGGCCCGCCTCGCCGACGTGCGCCGCAGCGGAGCCATCCCCGAGAACATCCTGCGGGACATCGGGGTGACCGGTTTCGCCCCACACCTCGGGGTGCCGCGGTGATCCCCGCCGAGCCGGTCAAGTTCTACCAAGTGGGGAGCTTCGCGGCCGGCAACCGCCTGCTCCCGGCCGAGCTGCGCACGGTGCAGGCCGACGCCAGCCGAGCCAACTCGCTGACCTCGGGCCACCGGGCCTGCCAGGGCTGCGGGGAGGCGCTCGGGGCCCGCTACGTGCTCGACGCGGCCATGCGGGCCACCGACGGGGCGCTCATCGCGGTCAACGCCACCGGCTGCCTGGAGGTCTTCACCACCCCGTACCCGGAGACCTCCTGGCGGATCCCCTGGATGCACTCGCTGTTCGGCAACGCCCCGGCGGTGGCGACCGGTGTGGCCGCGGCGCTCGAAGCACGGGGCCGCTCCGACGTGCGGGTCGTGGCCCAGGCCGGCGACGGCGGCACGGTCGACATCGGCTTCGGGACCCTCTCAGGCATGTTCGAGCGCGACGACGACGTGCTGTTCGTCTGCTACGACAACCAGGCCTACATGAACACCGGGGTGCAGCGCTCGGGGGCCACCCCGCCGGCGGCCCGGACGGCGACCACCGAGGCGGTCGGCCCCGAACCGGGGAACCCCTTCGGCCAGGGCAAGAACATGCCGGCGTTGGCCATGGCCCACGGCTTGGGTTACGTCGCCACCGCCACCGTGGCCGAGCTCCACGACCTCGAGGTCAAGGTGGTGCGGGCCATGGAGTACCGGGGGGCCCGGTACCTGCACGTCCTCGTGCCCTGCCCACTCGGGTGGGCGAGCGAGCCGGCCGACACGATCCGGGTCGCCCGCCTCGCCAAGGAGTCCGGCCTGTTCCCGGTGTTCGAGGCCGAGCGCGGTGAGGTGACGAGGGTCTCGTCCATCCGCCACCGGGTGCCGGTCGAGAACTACCTCGCCCTCCAGGGTCGCTACCGCCACCTCTTCGGGGCCGACGGCACGGTGGCCCGGCCCGACATCGTCGGCCGCATCCAGGCATTGGCCGACGCCAACATCGCCCGCTATCGACTGCTCGAGGGGGCCGAGCCATGACCGAGCGACCGTTCGGCATCACCCTGGAGGTCGGCTCCAGCCTGGCCAACAAGACCGGCTCGTGGCGGGTGGAGCGCCCGGTGTACGTGGACCGCCTTCCCCCCTGCAACGATGCCTGCCCGGCCGGGGAGAACGTCCAGGGCTGGCTGTACCAGGCCGAGGAGGGGGCCTACGAGGCCGCTTGGCGGACCCTGGTCGAGGACAACCCGATGCCGGCCATCATGGGACGGGTCTGCTACCGGCCGTGCGAGACCGCCTGCAACCGGGCGAAACTGGACGAGGCACTGGGCATCAACGCCGTCGAGCGCTTCTTGGGCGACGAGGCGATGGCCGCCGGCTGGGAGCTGCCGGCCCCGGCGACGCACCCCCACCCGCGGCGGGTCCTCGTGGTCGGTGCCGGTCCGGCCGGGCTCGCGGCCGCGTACCACCTCCGACGGCTCGGCCACCACCCGACTCTCGTCGACGCCTCCGAGCACCCGGGCGGGATGATGCGCTACGGCATCCCCCGCTACCGGCTGCCCCGGGAGATCCTCGACTTCGAGGTGGACCGCCTCTTGGCTCTGGGCATCGACCTCGAGTGCAACCATCGGGTCGACGACTTGGCCGCAGCCATGGCCGACGGCGGGTTCGACGCCACCGTGCTGGCAATCGGGGCCCAGGTGGGTCGGCGTACCTACATCCCCGCCGGCGACTCGGCCAAGATCCTCGATGCCGTCTCCCTCCTGCACTCGATGGAGGGCGAGGAGCCCCCGCGCCTCGGGCGCCGGGTGATCGTCTACGGCGGCGGCGACACCGCCATGGACGCGGCGCGCACCGCCAAGCGGCTCGGCGCCACCGAGGCCCTGGTCCTCTACCGCCGGACCCCCGAGCGGATGCCCGCCCACCCCTCCGAGGTGGAGGAGGCGCTGGAGGAAGGCGTCCAGATGCGGTGGCTCTCGACGATCACCGCGGTGCAGGACGGCAAGCTGGTGGTCGAGCACATGGAGCTCGACGACTCGGCGTTCCCCCGGCCCACCGGCGCCTTCGAGGAGGTCCCGGCCGACGCGCTGGTCCTCGCCCTGGGCCAGGACTGCGACCTCTCGCTCCTCTCGTCACTGCCCGACGTCAAGGTGGCCGAGGGGCTGGTGGACGTGGGAGGCGACCTCATGACCGGCCACCCCGGGCTCTTCGCCACCGGCGACGCGGTGAGCGACGAGCGCACGGTGACCACGGCCATCGGGCACGGCAAGCTGGCGGCGCGGGCCGCCGCCACCTGGCTCGAGGGCCGGCAGTGGCAGCACCCGCCCCGCCACCAGCTGGCGGACTTCGAGCACCTGAACCCGTGGTACTACGCCGACGCGCCCAAGACCCTGCGGCCCCGGCTCGAGTTGGCCCGGCGAATCTCGACCTTCGACGAGGTGGAGGGGGGTCTCGACGAGACCCACGCCTTGTTCGAGGCCCGCCGCTGCCTGTCGTGTGGGAACTGCTTCGAGTGCGACAACTGCTTCGGGGTCTGCCCCGACAACGCGGTGCTGAAGCTCGGCCCGGGTCGGCGCTATCGGTTCGACTACGACTTCTGCAAGGGGTGCGGCATCTGCGTCAACGAGTGCCCCTGCGGGGCCATCGTCATGGAGCCCGAGGTTGGCTGAGGGGCCATGCCCGTGGGCCTTTCGGTCCTTCCCTTCACCGGGCGATCGGCGCAGGTTGGCCCAATGACCAGCCCCCGTCCGATCTCGGTGGAGACGAGGAGTCCGACGTTGGCCACCACCAAGTGGACCACGAACGACATCGCGGTCTCGACCCAAGTGCTCGTTGTGGCGACCGGCCCGTCGCGTCGCGTCGCGTCGCGTCGCGTCGCGTCGCGTCGCGGTGGTTGATCACGAAGGGCACGGTGCCGGCGACCAGTGGTGTGCCGGGGTGCGCGTCCGGTTCGGCCTGACCCAGATGGCGGCGGGAATGTCCGACAGCGGCACCCGGCTCGGCGCGCCCGACCGAGCCCGCCCGCGCCTGTCGGTGTCTCCACCCATCGATCGAAGACTCAGCTCGACGTGTCGACGCCACCGGGCCGATCGGCACCGGACCCGTCGGCCGGTCGATCCCCAGAGGGGATCACCGACGGGAAGGCCGGAGCCCGCCGATCGCGCAGGGCGGCCACGCCCTCTTGGGCGTCGGGGCCGAGAAAGCCGAGCATCTCCAGGGCCACCGACTCGCCGAAAGCGGGAAGCGCCTGGCGGAGCCATTGGTTCATGATGCGCTTGGTCCATTGCACGGCCGTCGCACTGCCGGCCGCCAACCGGGTCGCCACCGCGAGCGCCTCGGCCAAGACCTGGTCGTCGGGGACGCACCGGGTCACCAGACCAATGCGCTCCGCCTCGGGGCCGTCGACGAAGTCGGCCGTCATCAGGTAGTACTTCGCCTTGGCCATCCCGCACAGGAGCGGCCAGATGATCGCCGCGTGGTCGCCGGCTGCCACGCCGAGGCGGACATGGCCGTCGGAGATCCTTGCCGTGGTCGCGATGATGCTCACGTCAGCCAGCAGCGCCACGGCCAAGCCGGCGCCGACGGCGACGCCGTTGATGGCGGCGATGATGGGTTTGCGGGCCGCCAGCATCTGTTCGACGATGGCCGAGGCATCGTGCCACTGCGCCAGCACCGCGGCGTAGGTGGTGGTCATTTCCTCGATCATCGCCAAGTCGCCACCGGCGCTGAACGCTCGTCCGGCGCCGGTGACGACCGAGGCCCGGACCTCCTCGTCGTCGTCGATCACCGACCACACTTGGGCCATCTCGCGGTGCATCTGCACGTTCGCCGCGTTGAGCACCTCCGGCCGGTTCAGGGTCACGACCACCACGCCGTCGGACCTGCGGTCGAAGCTCAGGTGTTCGAAGTCGTCATAGCTCACGGTCATCGCTCGATCCTCGCGTCGTCAGGTCCCGACGGTGGAGTCCGACTCGTCGTGCCTCCTCCATGTCCCTCAGCCATCGCCCACCTCCACGTGGGTCTCGCTCTTCACCATGGCCCCAGAGTCAGCCTGCCATCGTCAAGCCGCCACTGACGCTCAGCACCTGGCCGGTGATGTAGGAAGCCTGGTCCGACACCAAGAAGGAGACGGCCCCGGCGACGTCGTCTGGCGATCCCAGGCGTCGCAAGGGGACCGCCCGGACCAACGCCTCTCGAATCCGCTCAGGCTGCTCGTAGAACAGCGGGGTATCCGTCGGCCCCGGGCACACACAGTTGACGTTGATCTCGTGGCGCGCCATCTCTCGCGCCAGGGACTTGGTGAACGAGATCACCGCACCCTTGGCCCCCGCGTAGACGGTCTCACCGGAACTGCCCACCCGTCCCGCGTCACTGCCGATGTTGACCACGTGGCCGCGGACCCGATGGTCGACCATCTCGCGCAGGAACGCATGGCACATGGCCACCGTTCCGAGGTAGTTGATCCCGACCACCTGGGCCCAGAACTCAGGGGTGGTCTCGAGGAAGGGCATGGTCCGGTCCCAACCGGCGCAATTGACGAGGACCGAGGGCGCCTCGAATCGATCGAGGTACCAGGAACGAAACGCGCTGACCGACTCGGTGGAGGCGACGTCCACCTCGAACCACACGGCATTCGCCCCGCCCTGGCCAACGAGCCTGACGGTCTCGCGCCCCCCGTTCGGATCTCGATCGGCCACCACGACGTGCCAGCCGCTCGAGGCCAGGCGAAGGGCGATGGCGCGACCGATGCCCGATCCCGCTCCGGTGATGATTGCGACGTCGTTCGTCATCCTGTCCTCCCCGACCGATGCACACTCGATCCTTGCTCGCCGCACGTTCGCCGGCTCGACACGATCGGGTGGGCCGGCCGATCGGTCACGATGAGCCGGTCGAACGCCTGGGCGTGAGGTCGGAGGACTGCTCGCGGCCCCGATGGTCCGAGGGGCCACGACGACCCGGACCGGCGCGTACCGGGCCGGGGTGGGCCGGCTCCTCGGGCATGGCCCCGTTCCCTCGGGCGCCCGCGGTGAGGTCGGCCACCGTCACCGGGGCGTCGTCGTCGCCGAGGGGTGCGGCGACGACGTGGACGTACTTCTGGCCCCGCAGGACGGAGGCCACGGCGGCCAGGGCGCAGGCCACCGCCCCGAAGGTGAAGGCCAGGGTCAGCCCATGGGAGAAGGGGGTGGCCAGCAGAGTCGGAAAGAAGCTCCGCCCGCTCAGCACGTGGGCGGAGTGGGCCGGAAGGTGCGACAGCACCGAGGGGCCGAGCAGTTTGGCCATGGGGTTGTAGCCGAGTAGGGACGCGAACAGGCTCGTGATGGGCGGCAGGTGGGAAACAGCCGCGGCGGTCGCCACCGGGACGTGCTGGGCCAGGAGCCCCCGGTACAGGGTCTTCGGCAGGACCGACGCGATACCCGAGATCATGAGGGTGAAGAAGATGCCCATCGACAGCACCATGGCGGCGTTCTGGAAGACGCCAGACATGCCGGCTCCGGCACCGCGCTGGTCGGGGGGCAGGCTGTTCATGATCCCCGCCCGGTTGGGCGAGGCGAAGAGCCCCATGGCCAGGCCGTTGACGGTCATGAGGACGGCGAACGGGGCGTAGGGGAAGTCGATCGGGAGGAACAGGAACCCGATGAAGGTGAGCGCCGCGACCACCATCCCGGCGGTGGCGAAGGGGCGGGCGCCGTAGCGGTCCGACAGCACGCCGGAGATGGGACCGGCGACCAGGAAGCCCCCGGTCATGGGGAGCATGTAGATGCCGGCCCACAGCGGGGTGACCGCGAAGCTGACACCGTGCAAGGGGAGCCAGATCCCCTGGAGCCACATGACGAACGTGAACATGAGGCCACCCCGACCGATCGCGGCCAAGAGCGACGCGACGTTGCCGGCCAGGAAGGCCCGGATGCGGAACAGCTGCAACCGGAACATCGGCGAGGACACCTTGCCCTCGACCACGGCGAAGGCCACCAAGAGGCCGAGCCCACCGGCCAGCTCGCCGATGACCCGGGGGCTGGTCCAGCCCATGGCCGAGGTGCCATAGGGCTCGATCCCGTAGGTGATGCCCACGAGGACCAAGGTCAGTCCGACAGCGAAGAGGATGTTGCCCCACCAGTCGATGCGGGCCGGGCTGCGAACCCCGTTGTCATGGAGCTTCAGGTAGGCCCAGGCGGTCCCGACGATGCCGCAGGGGGCTGAGACGATGAACACCAGCCGCCAATCGACCGGAGCGAGCAGGCCGCCCACGACCAGGCCGATGAACATGCCGGCGATGCCGGCCACGTTGTTGATCCCGAGGGCCAGGCCGCGCTGGTTCTCGGGGAAGGCGTCGGTGATGATGGCCGAGGAGTTGGCGAACAAGAAGGAGCCCCCCACCCCCTGGCCGATGCGCATGACGACGATGAAGATGCCGGCCGCCGTGCCCTCGAGCCAGTTCACCGACAAGAGGATGGAGAACACGGTGAAGACGGCGAAACCGAGGTTGTACATGCGGACCCGGCCGTAGATGTCGCCGATGCGGCCCAGGGTGACCACGAGGACCGCTGTCACCAACATGAACCCGAGCAGGATCCACAAGAGGTAGAAGGAGTTGCCCGGAATGAGCGGGTCGAGCTTGATGCCCCGGAAGATGTCGGGGAGGGCGATGATGAGGATCGACTCGTTGATCGAGACGAGCAGCACGCCGAGCGTCGTGTTGAACAGCGCCGACCACTTGTAGCGGTCGTCGCCGCCTTGGGTCGACGGGATCCCCGCTTCGAGGGTCCGGTTCACTGGCGTCCTTCCGGGTCGGCCAGCACCGCCTCGTAGATGCGCACCAGCGTGGCGAGGTCCTCGGTTGGCAGGTCGGCCAACAGCGTGGCCAGGCGGCGCTGCTTGAGTTCCCGGTACTGGCTCACCATGGCCCGAGCTGCCTTGCTGGCGGCGATCAACACCACGCGGCGATCGGCCGGGTCCGCCTGCCGCTCGACCAGGCCCCGAGCGGCCAGCCGGTCGACGAGCGCCGTGCCGGCGCTCTCGGAGATCTCGAGGCGTTCGCACAGGCTGCGCATGGGGCTCGGACCGTCGTCGAGCATGGTCAGCGCTTCGAGCTGGTGGACGGTCAGCGAGCGCCACAGACCCCGGTGCTCGGCGTCCAGGCGAACCTCGAAGGCCCGCCGGACGGCGGGGGCGAGTTCGAGGAGGCGTTCCAAGAGCACTTTTCGGCGAGCGGGCGTCCGGCGGGAAACATCCGTCAACGACAACCGCGAGCCAGTAGGTGAACTATTCATCAGATGAAGAAGACTCTACGCGCCCGGTCCGGGTACCGGTGGTCGCCCCCCGGCGCCCGAGCTCGGGTCGGCGACCGGGGTGATCGGACGGGCGGGCGCGAATGGCGCGCCACGAGAGAGCCGGCCACCCATAGGCCTGGCGTCGTTCCCGGTGAGCCTGGTCAGCTTGCTAGGGCACGCTCATTGCCGAAAGACCCGGCAACACCGCGTTCTTCACCCGGCCTCGACCCTCGGGGAGCGCGCGAACCCGCTCGAGGAGTGGGGAAGGCGATGGCCTGTGGGGCCGGCGTCAGCGCAACGGAGAGCGTCGCACCAACTTGGCGATGAACCGCAGGATGCGGATGTGACGGTCGGTGTCCCCTCGCAGCATGCTGATCATGAAGGCCTCGAGCTCGCTGCCCCCGGCGCCCGAGGCCTGCCGGTACAGGCTCCGGAGCTCGTCGCGATCGGTCCGCTCGGCGTCGAGAAAGCGCTGGGTCGCCTTGAGCAAGGCCGGGTCGGCATGGACGTCGAGGAACGGCGCCCTGGGTTCGCGTTCCTCCAGCGTCGCCTCTGCCCGCACCGTGTTGGCCAGCTCGGCCAGAACCCGGTGGTGGCGGCGCTCGTCGTCGACAATCATGTTCACGAGGTAGCGGACGGTCGCCGAGGACGTCTCCTCGGCGAACTTCGCGTATTCCTCGATGATCTCGTTCTCGTTGGCCATGTGGTCCACCAACGAGTCATAGAGCTCTTGTTGCCAAACGCTCGCGCCGAGGAGATTTTCGGGTTGGGGCTGGCTGGTGGCAGTTTCGCTTCCCGGTTGCGTGGTCATGCCCTCAGCGTGGGCGGCGGCCGGCTCCGCTCCTAGGGCCGAAGGTCCTGGTTTCGGGGTCGTAGCGGTCGGCCGAGTGGACGACGACCACCGGGCACGGCGCCCGGGCCACGCAGTGCAGGCTCACCGAGCCGAGCAGCATCTCGGCCAGCTCGCTGTGCCCCCGGCTGCCCACCACCAGCAACTCGGCCCCCTCCGCCGCCTCGATCAGCGCCACCGCCGGGGGTGCCTGGCAGACCAGGGCCTGCAGCGGCACCGTCGAGTCCACCGGCACGACCTCCTCTAACACCAGCTGGAGCTGCCGGGTCACGAGGGACTCGAGGTCCACGTCGATCGGCCAGAGGTCGGCGTCCCCCACGTAGACGGGCAGGCCCCAGGCCGCCACGACCTCAAGGGAGGACCCGCTCAGCTCGGCCTGGCGGAGGGCCCACGACAAGGCCGCCTTGGAAGCGGCCGAACCGTCGACCCCGACCACGATCAGCCCTCCTTGGGGCGGCTCCACCGACTGGCTCACCCCACCAGCGTGCGAGCCGACGCCCGGGGACGACAGGGCTGAAGGTCCCGAGACCTCGGGCCGGTGAGCACCGCGGCGCGTGTCAACCTCTGAGAGGCAGATTCCGTTCGGAATCAATCTGTCGTGGTGTCTCCCTCCGGCTTGTTGATCCACGCCGCCTCCGGGAGCGCCGGTGGCGTCGGGTGTTTGCGCACGAAGCGCTCGGGATGA